>NZ_JAUFPZ010000001.1 GCF_030409505.1 Zunongwangia endophytica
TTTTAATCGGCATTTGTAAACTCTTTGCTCAGTGATCTGGCAAGTTTTCTAACCCCTTCTCTGGGAAGTGATCTGCGCTTTTTCTTGACTATATCAATAACTTTTTTCTCTATTTTCAAACGTTTGTCCTCTCTACTTTTGTATTTGTAGTATGCATCCCGTTTAAGGCCAAAACAAGCTGTTATAGCTGAAAGAGTAGCAGATCCTTTAGCGTTCTCTTTTGCTTTGATCAAGGCTTGATACTTAGTTTTTTTTTTAAGTTCAAGCACTGATTTATAGCCCAGCTGTTCTGCTGCCACTTCAAGATAAGAATCTTCTATAAGGGCGTCTATATCCTTTTTCAAAAGAAGTTTCTTCAGCTGTTCAATTTCTTTTTGAAGCTGTTTGATGCGTGTAATCTCATCTTTTGTTTTCACAGTCACTCTGGTGTTCATAAGGTCTTTACGGTTATATTTCCTGATCCACTCGTTTATGGTTGTTGGAGCAATACCGTAAGCTTTACCTAGTTGATACTTGTTTAATTTTCCTGCCGTAAGTTCGTCTAAAATTTTTAGTTTGAACGATTCGGAATACCGTCTGATTACTCTGTCATTTTTATACATAATGTTTGAAATTATGTAGCCTTTATTCAGGACGAGTCAACCTTGTTGCCAACGTGATTGTGTATGGTTAGTTGCGTGGTTAAGCAACTAAGTTAGTAAACATTTACGAACCCGTGAAAATTCCGCAGGAATTTTCGCAAGTAGGCTAGAACCAAGCAATTAATTATACACGGTGTTGCCCACAGTTTTTATTCCACGTCGTAATTTCCATTCGCCCACTTTATTGTCGGTTCAATCCATTCATTTAATGGTTTAAATAAAAATCCGTGTCCCATTCCTGTATTCAGTTCGATTTCTTTAAAGTGTTTTATTTCGCAATTCGAGATTTTCTTGCGTTCCAATGAAGAAACTCCAAATGGGTCGGACTTTTCGTAAATCGTTAAAATATTTCCGCAAAAATTGATTTCAGGTATATTTTGAATATCACTATTCCTAAAACTTGCAATAAATACAAAATTCAAATCTTGATTATTTGCTAAAGTCGAAACGTATTGAGCGATATATCCGCCTTTTGAAGTTCCAACCACAGTTATTTTTCTCGGTTCTATTCCGTTCTTTATTAAACTGTCAATTTGGGTTACGATTCCGATTGCGTATTCTCTTGCGTTAACATTTCCATTCCGTTTTTCGGATATTACTTTAAGTCCTCCTTTTTTAAATTCAGCAATAATTTCGTTGTATTCAGTCCGCCCAAATTCGGGATGCAACTCATTCAATTCTTGTTCTTCTAAAAATCGATTATGAAGGAAGAAAACAAATCTGTCATCATTTTTGTTTCCGCACGCAAATAAAGTTGAGCAAAAAAGAATTCCAATTAATATTCTTATTTTCATTGATTTACGATTTTTCTCAAATTGTGGGCAACGGTCTCGGTTATCGCCAGTTGGCGGAGTATGGGACTCGGATTTGTCGGCTTAGTGCTGGTTTGTTGGTCAAGTTAATTATTTTCTTAGTAACGGTGCCGCTTATTGGCGATGAACCGTTGTTGTGATTAGTTTTTTTCTTCTATAATGAATTGAAATTGCAACTATTGTAATCAGTATAGCAATTAAAGATATTATTGATCCTCCAAAACCAAAAGCACCGCCATTCAAAAGATTTTTTTCTGGTATACTTAATTTAAAGACTGAATAAGTATTTTGGCCACTTACATTAAAACCTAAAATGGTTTGAAAAAAATTCCAGCTAAAATGTAGGGCAATTGGGAACCATAGATTTTTTGTGTGGATATAACTTATTCCTAATAAAATCCCAGCAAGAAAATGTTTATAGAACCTATAAGATCAATGTTAGGATTGAGTCCATGCATCAATGAGAATAAAATTGCTGATATAATGAGAGCAATATATTTATTAAAAGAATACATAAGGTTTCTCAAAATATAACCTCGAAATAGAATTTCCTCGGTAAAAGATACCAGAACAAATATCACTATTGAAGTTAATATTTGATCAAAGTCTAAATCGATGTTTTGAATTTTTATTTCTCCTAGAATTTTTAATAATCCAAATCCTAAGAACATTATTATAGCGCCAATTGAAAATCCAGCCCAAAAGCTTTTTATTTCATTTCTAAACCTCAATCCTACATCTATAAACTTCTCTTTATCTATAAGTTTTACAAATATCCAAACGACTAGCATGGTTCCTAGAAAAGATGCGAATTGAATGGCTAATCTTTGCTCTGGAGTTTTCTCAATTTCTAAATCACTATATGAAAAACCTACTAAAATTCTTGTTACGATTTGGAAAACTCCCACAATAAAAATATGTGGAAGAATGATAAATAGAATTCTTAACCATCCCTGGTATTTTGATTGTTCACTCATAATAAAAAATTAATCACAACGAGTTTGTATATGAAAAGTAGCGTAAAAATAAGCGCAATTTTTTCGCTTTAACACAAGCCAAAACTTTTGCATTTTGATTTTATTTTTACTTTTCAAAAGCCAAATCAAGAGATTTGGCGACTTACCAAATATACCAAAATTTACGATTAAGAAAAGATGTAGCTATTTTTTATATACGTTGTTGCCTAAAGTGCTTTTCCGCACAGCTTTTCATTTGTACTTTATCGTTCTTTAGCTTTTTGGTTGACTGAATTCAAATTAAAAATTTTAACCAGATTTGTAATTTGCCTTTATCCGCAAGTATTAGAAAATAGAGTAGTGCTGAAAAATTTTCATCCGCGATTATTTATCGAGCTTGAGTAAGTTCAAGTCTACTGAGTTGTAATTTTATCCGCAACAATTTCTCCATTTCAATTTATCAATCCGAGTAAGTTTAAATCCGCTGAGTTCTAGTTTTTTTATTCAAATTTAAGTTTCTCCGCGCAAATATTTCTAGTCAGTTTCATCCGTCCCAATTTTTTCGTTTTGAGTAAGAAATATCCATACGGATTTTCAAATAGCTTAGGTTCAAATTTAGAAAAAAGACTAAAAAATAAGGAAAGTTTCAGTTTAACTCGCTGAAAATTACGCATTTTTGGCAACGGTGTTGTATAACAATCAGTTGCGGATTGGTTAAAACTAAGATAGCTAAAATTACCGACTTTTATGCTTGCTCGTTTGTGAGCTTAGGACACAAAGCCGCAATTGTTGTTATACGGTGTTGTAGCCAGTGTTTTATTGTTCTACTGGAATTTTTTTATCGGAGCAGTATTTTTCAATTTCAGAATCATTTTTAAAATAATCGTCGCAAAATTCATTTAGCTCTTTTCTGTTGATTTATAATACCTATCCGTTGCAGTCATTAATTTATCCACTTGTTCAATAAATGTTGCAAATTCTGTATTTATTTTACAAAGTTTATCAATTGTTTTAAAATCTAAATCACGGTAAGTTGCTGGAAATAATATTTTACTTTTGTAAGGATTAGCGTTTAATTCAATTATTCCGATACCAAAAGATTGATTCAATCTTTCCATTTCTTCTGATAAGCTATCGCTAAACTCAAATGCTACCAAATAACCATAATTTGCCCAACTGAAATTTGAAACAGCTTGAAAAAATGCCTTTTTTAAATCTGAATCACTATTTATTTCTTTTTTTACTTCGTAAGAGCTTAGTTTAAACGTATCAACTCTATTTATTGATTTTAAGAAATTTTGACTTGCTTTAGTCTGTAAATACAAAAATTTAATTCCAACCATATCTGGATGAGTCCAAATTTGGTTATTATCTTTTCCGTTTTTTGATTGTTCGTGGAAAATAGTTTTGGAATATATTTTTGTATTTTTAAGATAACTACTTAACAATTTATGTAAATCTCTTTCTAAATAACTTTTTGATAGTTTTGCTTTTGGTTTGACTTCTTCAGGGATGCCGGCTAAAATTTCTAAATCAATTTCAGTTTCATTTTTTGTTAGATAATAAGAGTAACTACCATTTTCTTGCTTTATCCTTTTGACTCTGCTATCCTCATTTCTTATGAAATCTCCAACAAGAGCCGATACAGTGGAAGCTGGTGTTTTAGCAGGACCAAAATCATAATATTTATTTTCAATTATATGGTTATAAATTTCCATATAGTTTGCTAGTCCTTTTATCTCTTCTAAACTTTTTAATATAGCTTCTTTAATTGTCATTTATAATAGTTAAGATTTTTGTGAACATTGGCTACAACGATTTTGTATATGGCTCGTAGCGTGAAAATTATAAATTATTTTCGGTTGAGCACGAGCCATATTTTTAATTTTTGCTATTTATCTTTTTTATTGGAAATCTTCAAATTTAAAAATTTGGCGACTTTCCAAATATGTCTTAACTTTGATTAAGCAAGTGATTAGCTATGAGCTATATACGTTGTTGTAAACAGTTATTTTTTCCGCAATGTATTTCTCAATTAGTTCTTTGTCCGTTTTATTTTTTAATATTAATAATTCGTTGTTTTTATGTGTCCGATAATTCATTAAGAACTTCGTTTTTCCACTCCGAGTTAATTCCGAGTATTCAAATCGGTTTGGGTCAAACTTTTCAGTTATCAATTCCGTTTTTTGAGTTCGGTAGAGTATTTTTTTCAGTCGAGTTAATTTTCCGCTTTTCTCGTCTATTTTTAATTCCGAGTAGTAAATCCAAGAAGCAAATCGGTAAATAGTGTATCCTATTAAGGTTAAAATCGCAACAAATATTCCGACTCCAATTCCGATAAACCAAATCAGGAATATGAATGAAGTAGAAGTCCAAATCAATAGTTCTTTCCATTTAAATTGAGTTCGGTCACTCAAAGTGTGAATGTTCCCATTTTTAGAAATTATGAAATAGTCTTCGTTTTCGTTCATTTAAAATGAGTCATAAATTAGTCTTATTCCAATTGCAAAAAGAATGAAAGCTCCTAAAATGAATTCAATAGTGAATGACATTCGCATATAATCTTCATTTTTTCTTTGAGCAACAAATTTCTTTCTTTCGTAATCATACCAAATAATTCCAAGTGCTATTAGTAAAGCTCCAAGTATAAATGTTAGCACGTTTTCCATAATTGTTTACAACTGTTTAGTGTATGATTTCGTTGCGTATTTAAACACAAAAGTTAGCAAATAAATCACAGATATAAAGTCCGCGAGGACTTTCGTAAGTAGACTATAACTTGCAATGAATTATACACATTGTTGTAAAATGTTTATTTCGCAATCAGATTATTAGTTGGAAGTGAAATATTCTTTACAAAGATTAATCCGTCGTACATTTCTGAAAACTTTTTGTTATACAAATTATTTTTTTTAGGATTGAAACCACCACCACCTGCAACTATTTGTTTCCTTTTCTTTTTGAAGAAATACGAGGAATTACCATCTAAAGCTATTGACATATCAATAAAATAAATTTTGTCCTTTGCCAAATTAAGTGTTTCGGCATAAGTTTTAGCGAATGGTTCTTTTATTTCAACTTTTTTCCAACTAGGTTTTTCATCTTTAGTCGAAAAATAACCAGCTTGTGTACCTGTACCAAAGTCAAACCCTACACTATAATAATTATTTTTATAATATTCTTTTAAATGCCTGCCTAAATTATAAATATTTCGTCTGCTATAATTCCCAGCTTTTTTATTATTAATATGTTCATTATGAGCCCATATAAAAGCTTTACCGTTATTAGATTTATTTTCAACTATCCATTTAACATTTTCAAACATTTTTAAATCTCTATCTTGACTGTAGTTATTTTGTACGTAATATGTGTATTTAGTTAGATAATCTAAGGCTCTTATTCCAGAAATAACCTCTTCGATATTCTTCTGATTCTTTATCTTGCTCTTAAAATCCAGTAAAATGCTTTTAATTTCATTTAGCTTTGGTATTTGAATATCCGCCCAATCAGTTGACTTATTGTAAACAACTTTTTTTTCTGCGCACTTGTCGGCTACTAAAAGTAGTTCTTCACTCACAGAGATTTCAAATTTTTTGACCAAATCTCGTATTTCTTTGTTTATATCCTTTACATTTTGAATGTCCATACCATAAAAACGAATTTGCTCTTCCTCTGGTTTATTAAGATTATAATCTCTCATCCATTCTAATAAATCGACCACTTCTTTGCAATACCAAAATCCAGTGCTAAAATTTTTCGCAATAGTTTCTGCGTTTCCCTTTCCTCCGCTTATCCATTCGTTAATTCCAGCTTCTGAGGTATATGAATCTTCCATAATAAACGTTTTTACACCTTGATTTTTAACTAAATATTTGAAGAATTTGGCCTTTATATTAAAAAATTCTTTTCCTTGATGAGTAGCTTCTCCAAACCCAAATAACTTAGCATCGGCAAATTTTTTCGGGATGCTATTGTTGAATATAGTAATGTTCGTATCAGGATTTGCATCTTCAATTTTAATTGCATTTTCATTAATCCAGTTTACTACTTTATAATTTTGGGCGTATGATTGAAATAATACAAAAAATGTAATGACAGAAATATAAGTTCTTAAGTGCACAGTGTTTTTTTTAAATGTCTAGTCCTGAAATATAGCTACAGTTTAAAATTGATTTAAGCTGTTAATTTATAAACCATATTTGGTGTTTTATAGTCTAAAGATAAATGTAATCTTATTTCATTATACAAATTAATTGCATTTTTTGTAGCTCTCTTAGCGTGTTGTAGGCTATCAAAGGTCTGGTCGAGATAGAACTCGTCTTTTAATATGCCATTTACCCGTTCTGCGATTGCGTTTTCGTAGCAATGGTTCTCTTCGGTCATACTGATTCTTATGTCATTTCTTTTAAGGATCTGTGTGTATACATTGCTGCAATACTGAATACCTCGGTCTGAATGGTGTATAAGTGCGTCAATATCTTTAGCTTGATATAAAGCTTTATTCAAAGCTCTTACACATCCTTTGAGTTCCAAGCTGTCGCTGATGTCATAGCCAACAATTTTGCGACTATGCATATCTGTAATGAGTGCTAGGTAACAAAAGCCTTTTATAGTTCTGATGTAAGTGATATCGCTCACCCATACTTGGTTTGGTCTAGTTGTTTCTACATCTTTAATGATATTCTTATACTTGTAGAACCTGTGTAATGAGTTCGTTGTTCTAGAGCTGTATTTTTTTCTAAGTGTCAGCATATTGTGTTTTCTAAGAATGTTGAATAAGGTATCCCTGCCTATTTTTAAATCGGCATTTGTAAACTCTTTGCTCAGTGATCTGGCAAGTTTTCTAACCCCTTCTCTGGGAAGTGATCTGCGCTTTTTCTTGACTATATCAATAACTTTTTTCTCTATTTTCAAACGTTTGTCCTCTCTACTTTTGTATTTGTAGTATGCATCCCGTTTAAGGCCAAAACAAGCTGTTATAGCTGAAAGAGTAGCAGATCCTTTAGCGTTCTCTTTTGCTTTGATCAAGGCTTGATACTTAGTTTTTTTTTAAGTTCAAGCACTGATTTATAGCCCAGCTGTTCTGCTGCCACTTCAAGATAAGAATCTTCTATAAGGGCGTCTATATCCTTTTTCAAAAGAAGTTTCTTCAGCTGTTCAATTTCTTTTTGAAGCTGTTTGATGCGTGTAATCTCATCTTTTGTTTTCACAGTCACTCTGGTGTTCATAAGGTCTTTACGGTTATATTTCCTGATCCACTCGTTTATGGTTGTTGGAGCAATACCGTAAGCTTTACCTAGTTGATACTTGTTTAATTTTCCTGCCGTAAGTTCATCTAAAATTTTTAGTTTGAACGATTCGGAATACCGTCTGATTACTCTGTCATTTTTATACATAATGTTTGAAATTATGTAGCCTTTATTCAGGACGGGTCACTATTTAAATTAGAATTTTCATTTAAATGAATTTGAGTGCAGGATTTGATTGCTTGATTATTTCTTGAGTTTCTAAAATAATTTACTCTGGATTTAACGAATTTTGATTCTAAATTTTCTTCGGTCAATTTTGTCAGGAGCTATTTTGGGTAACGGATTAGGTTATGATTTCGTTGCGGAAAAGTACGCCAGTGCTTTTCAGTTACGGCTGTAATTTAGCAAATATTCGTGGAATTTTCGGTAGAAAAATTCCGCCGCAATGAATTATAACCATTGTTGCCTTTCTGTTGCGACACGTTCTGCTTTTTATTTTAGTGATATTTCTATAGAGTTTTGTTCAGATTTATCCAATATCAGCTTTTTTAAAATTTATTTTTTTAAGTTTTCTAGAGTGGGAGCGTGGTGTTTTTTACTTTCAATTTTTTGTTTAAAATTTTCAATTTGATTTTTTTGGGTTTTAAAGTTTGTGAGAGATTTTTCCGAAATATTGCTCATTTTCTTAAGTCGGATTTTGATTTTAAGTTTTTATTTCTGCGGTTTGATATTGCGCTAAGATTGATTTTAATCTTTAATCCGTTTTTTTTGAACTTTTATTCACTAAAAATAGTTTTCAAATTTAGCGAATTTCGACTTTAATTGTTTTTCGGTCAGTTCAGTTTTTGCGCTCTTTCTACGGAACATTTTCCACTTCCTTGCTTATTTTCTTTAGTTCGCATTTTTAATTTGAATTCGATTTTAGAGTGCCATTTTTAGCTTTCGTTTTTTATTTCAAAAAAATAGTGGCTAATTTTATCGAATTTCGAGTAATATTTTTTGTGTTCTGTTCTGCTTTCGGGTGAGATTGGGTCAGGAGCAATGTCTAGTCCTAAAATATGGCTACAGGTTAAAATTGATTTAAGCTGTTAATTTATAAACCATATTTGGTGTTTGATAGTCTAAAGATAAATGTAATCTTATTTCATTATACAAATTAATTGCATTTTCTGTAGCCCTCTTAGCGTGTTGTAGACTATCAAAGGTCTGGTCGAGATAGAACTGTCTTTTAATATGCCATTTACACGTTCTGCCATCGCGTTTTCGTAGCAATGGTTCTCTTCGGTCATACTGATTCCTATATTATTTCTTTTAAGGATCTGTGTGTATACATTGCTGCAATACTGGATACCTCTGTCAGAATGGTGTATAAGTGCGTCAATATCTTTAGCTTGATATAAGGCTTTGTTCAAAGCTCTTACACAGCCTTTTAGTTCTAGGCTATTGCTGATGTCATAGCCGACAATTTTGCGACTATGCATATCTGTAATGAGTGCTAGGTAACAAAAGCCTTTTATAGTTCTGATATAAGTGATATCGCTCACCCAGATTTGGTTTGATCTAGTTGTTTCTACATCTTTAATGATATTCTTATACTTGTAGAACCTGTGTAATGAGTTCGTTGTTCTAGAGCTGTATTTTTTTCTAAGTGTCAGCATATTGTGTTTTCTAAGAATGTTGAATAAGGTATCCCTGCCTATTTTTAAATCGGCATTTGTAAACTCTTTGCTCAGTGATCTGGCAAGTTTTCTAACCCCTTCTCTGGGAAGTGATCTGCGCTTTTTCTTGACTATATCAATAACTTTTTTCTCTATTTTCAAACGTTTGTCCTCTCTACTTTTGTATTTGTAGTATGCATCCCGTTTAAGGCCAAAACAAGCTGTTATAGCTGAAAGAGTAGCAGATCCTTTAGCGTTCTCTTTTGCTTTGATCAAGGCTTGATACTTAGTTTTTTTTTAAGTTCAAGCACTGATTTATAGCCCAGCTGTTCTGCTGCCACTTCAAGATAAGAATCTTCTATAAGGGCGTCTATATCCTTTTTCAAAAGAAGTTTCTTCAGCTGTTCAATTTCTTTTTGAAGCTGTTTGATGCGTGTAATCTCATCTTTTGTTTTCACAGTCACTCTGGTGTTCATAAGGTCTTTACGGTTATATTTCCTGATCCACTCGTTTATGGTTGTTGGAGCAATACCGTAAGCTTTACCTAGTTGATACTTGTTTAATTTTCCTGCCGTAAGTTCGTCTAAAATTTTTAGTTTGAACGATTCGGAATACCGTCTGATTACTCTGTCATTTTTATACATAATGTTTGAAATTATGTAGCCTTTATTCAGGACGAGTCACAATTGAAGGCAACGAGTTTGTATATGAAAAGTAGCGTAAAAACAAGCACAATTTTTCGGTTTAACACAAGCCAAAACTTTTATGTTTTGATTTTATCTTTATTTTTCAAAAGCCAAATCAAAAGATTTGGCGACTTACCAAATATACCGAAAATTTTGGGTTAGGGCAGAAGAAGCTATTTTTTATATACGTTGTTGCCAGTAGGCTTTTATTTATACTAGACCTTCTATTTCTTCCTTAAGTTTAATCAGATGACGATTTATTATAGCCCAAACTATTGAATTATCAATGCTATCATAAGCGTGAACTAATCTATTTCTAAATCCAATAATTTGTCTATCGTTTTCAATTTCTAAATTTGGATTTATTTTTCTAAGTTGATTTAAAGCTTCTCCAATTATAGCTAATTGTCTTTCTACTGCACTTTGAGTTTTTAAATCTTCTTAGTAAATATTAAAATCTGAAATATCAACAGTAAATTTTTCTATTAAGTCGATGGCTATTAAAATATCAGATAGATATTTCTTGCTTTTGTCCGTCATAGATTAAAATTTTTGTTGAATCAATACTTTGTTTTAGAATAGGATTTTTAATGGAGGTGCTGGTCAATAAATCAACTTTTCTTTGAAAAAACTGTTCGAATTTATCCCAAACGTTCATTAGATTTTCTCCACGTTCAATAGGATCATCATTATCGATTTCTATTAATAAGTCAATATCACTAAATTCTTCATTAAAGTCATTTGTAATTGAAGAGCCAAATGCATATAAATTCTTCACATTATGAGTTTTGCATAATGATAAAAAATCAGTCATTTTATATTTTATAGATTCTTTCAAATTCATATTGCTAATATAAGCTATTTTTCCGAATTCTTATTTTTGTTTAGCTTACTGGCAACGGTTTGGATTATGATTATGTTGCGTGAAAATCCGCTAGGATTTTCATTTTAAAACTAAATTTAGCAAAAAAGCTTGAATTTTCTACCGAAAATTCATTAGCAATTAATTATAACCATTGTTGCCAGCTTTGCCGACACGTTTTGGTTAGTTGAGTCTGATATTTTTTCCGTTTCTACATTTTAAAAATAATTAATCTATCTATCGAATTTCAACTATAAATTTTTATAAAATAGGGCAGAAGTCAACTTTAGAAATATTGATTTTATTATTTATATTTTCTCGGTTCTGTTTTTTTGCTTTTTGTATTTTTTTCAGAGAGTGATTGATTCAGCGCTGCATTTTTAGAATTGAGTAAGTTTTTCTTTTGTTCTGAATTTATTATTTTGATTTCAAATCTTTCTTCTTTTTATTTCGGTCAGAATATTTTCTTTAAAAAACAATCTAAGAATATGTATTTTCGATTATTTTATATTCGTCAACTTTTGGATTTCAGTACTGACTAAAATTTAAATAAATCAAACTCAATTTTATAGATTTTGAATGCTATTAACCTTCAATTCTTTTAAATTGTCATCGGTTTGAGTAAGTTTTTCGGAGGCATTGCTGGCAACGGCTTCGAGTATGGACTGTTGCGGGATGTTTTGCAAGTTTGTTCATGCTTAAATAAATATAGCTAAAAACATCGAATATCGATTAGATATTTAGCCGCAATTGTCTATACGCATTGTTGTGCTTAGTTTTTATTGTTCTAATTGTATTTGTTTGTTATAGTTTTTAGCTTTTCGATCTTTTAATATTCCTATAGTCAGTCCAATTGACATCCCCAATGGTAATCCTAAAGCAATAAAAACGGGATTTTTTGTTACGACATAACATATAACACCAATAGGTAGTCCAAATACTCCTATTCCTATAGATAACCAATTATTCTCGTGATAATTTATTGTAGTTATTCCTAATCTTTTATTTAACATTTTTAAAATTTCAGAGCAACTATTTTCAATAAATTTCACTAATTTTCTATCATTTCCTTCAAAATCATTTATTTTTTCAATTTTATGATTGATTTGATTTAAAATATCATCAGGGATTTCTTTTTTTTCTATTTCTTTTTTCAATGATTCTAGTTTGTCGTATGCTTTTCGAAGTTTCTTATTAATATTTGGACGGCGGTCTATTTTTTTTACCATTATATTCTATTTTCTGTGCGATACATTAATTTTAATTTAATTAGCTTTTCGGGTGATTATTTAAAAATTATGCACAACGTCTCGTATAAAAACTGTGCGAGCTGGTGCGCGTGATTGTCCGAAAGACAATCTGCTGAGCAAGCGAGCAGGGAGTTTCGATTTGAGAACAAATTAAGCATTGTTTTTATATGTTGTTACCCACCGTTATTCTGTTATATTCATCCTTCTATTAACTTCCCTTTTAAGGCTATCATTTTTAATGGCAATATCATAACCATACTCATCAAGCCAATTCCTTTTCGTTAGTTGATATTCCTTCATAACGTCTGGCAAAGCTCCCAAATAAACTAGCGTTAAATATTTCAATTTTGGCAAGCTCATTAAACCTTCAGTGTCAGTTATAGCAGATTCGATTATGGAGTTGTCAAATCCCTCTATAATAGATTGTGCGTAGTAAATATTGGTTAATGACTTTGCTAATTCGAAATCAACATTATCGATTATATTGGAGTTGAGATAGGTTTGATATGCTGTGGAACGGAGCATAGGCGTTTGTAAACCTTCCCAGTTTCTTAAGTCACTACCGTCTAATTGCATCCAATTTGAATCGTTTTGTCCTTCTAAGCTATCAATTTCTGTAAGCAAATTCGAATGATATTCATAAATATATTCAATTCTATTGTGATTATACTGTATTTCGGAAGCAATATATCTAATAGAAACCTCTAGGGTTTTAGAATCTTTTTGCGTTTCTCTATATTCTGTAAGCCAGAAAGCAAAAAAGACACTTAGAAAAATCAAGAAGCCTTGAATCAAATGATCACTAATTCTCTGGCTTATCTTCAATTTAATCTTATTATTTTTTGCCATAAATTAATTTTCTCTTGTCTGTCTTAAACATTCTATGTATTATACTGAAATAGGTTGACCATTTTTAGT
Source organism: Zunongwangia endophytica (assembly GCF_030409505.1). Lineage (NCBI taxonomy): Bacteria > Pseudomonadati > Bacteroidota > Flavobacteriia > Flavobacteriales > Flavobacteriaceae > Zunongwangia > Zunongwangia endophytica. Next base: position 13,033 of record NZ_JAUFPZ010000001.1, read on the forward strand.
TCAATTTTCGACATTTTAAATGGTCAATACTTCTAAATTTTGTTTGTTTCTTTTGTAGGAATGATAGTCTACATTTTTATTCAAATGAACAAAGTTAGGGGTGTTCAATTTGAGACTAAAATGTGGTCGCTTGTTATTATAAATTTCCACGGCTCGTTTGACTATCTTCTTTGCTAATTTAGTATTTTTTATGGTACGTTTTAAATCGTATTCATATTTGAGTGTTCTGTTGATGCGTTCAGCTATCGCATTTTCATAAGGATCATACTTTTCGGTCATACTCATAAGTATTCCGTTTTGCTCAGCGAATCCGGTATATAGCGGATTACAATACTGAATTCCTCGATCGGAATGATGGATGAGTTTCTGATTTTTGTATTTTCTATTTTTAAGCGCCATTTTAAGTGCATCTATACAAAGAGAGGTTTTCATATGGCTTGCCAGTTTATACCCCATAATTTGCTTTGAATAGGCGTCTGTGACCAGAGCCAGGTAACTATGGCCACTCTGTGTTTTGATATAGGTGATATCGCTTACCCAAAGTTGTTCAGGTCTACTAGGTACTTTATTCTTTATCAGGTTTTTGTATTTAAAGAGTCGATGTTTTGAATCGGTTGTGATATGGAATCGCTTTGTTTTAGGTACTAAAAGATTGTTGATACGCATTACTCGATAGAATTTATCCCTTCCTATTTTAATACCAAGTTGATTCATATCACCCTTTAATTCTTTATAGAGTTTAATCCCACCGGTACGCATTCCATACTTACTTCGGTAGTCTTTTATAAGCCTAATGATCAGCTGTTGCTGAACTCGTCTGGTCTTTTGAGATCTTAATCGTTTATAAAAAGCTTGTTTAGAAATCCCAAAACATTGGATCAACCATTTTCTTTTGAACGGTTTAGTTTCTTTTTTTCGATCTCTTCTGCTAATGTTTTGGGCAATGACTTTTTTGCCATATCAACTCCTGTAATAAGCTCCATGTCAGCAATAATGTCTTGCTGGAAGTCTTTTACAAACTCTAGTTCCTCTATTTTTTCTTTTAGTTTCTTGATTTCATCTTTTTTGCTCATCCCTTGCTTCTTTTGTTCTAAAGTACTGTATTTTTTTAACCAGTAATAGATGGAAGCTCTGGAAACTTGATATTTAAGAGCAGCATGATTGATGGAAATCTGCGCATTCTGTATCTGATCAATGATGACCAGTTTAAGATCGTAGCCCACTTTTTTGTAGGAATTTTTTCGACAGTGTTGATTCTGTTCTTTCATTAGGTATAGTACTAAAAGGTTTAATTTTTAGTCAACCTATTTCAGGAAAATACGTGTTTTCAGCTTGTTGCCAACGGTTTTGTATATGGTTTGTTGCATGTTTTAAGCACTTAATTTAGCAAATAAAAACCGAATAGAAAATCCGCGAGGATTTTCGTAAGTAGGCTAGAACTAGCAATAAATTATATACGGTGTTAGCGGTAGTTTTTTAAAACCAATGTGTTGTTGTGTTAGGTAATTCGATATTATTTTTTTCTTCAATCTTTTCAATTTCATTAATTATTTTTTGGTAGTCATCATAGTTTTTCATTCGGGAAAAGTTCGATATTAACATATCCTTATTCAATGTGTTAATATAAGGTGTGATGATTCTTATTTTTTGTTCAAAAGATTGGATATAAGTGTGTTTTATATAAGAAAGTGAAATGAAAAACAATGTAGATAAGAAAAATACTCCATAGAAAACTTTTCTCAAAGTCAAGTTCTTTCTATTTTTCGCTTCATTTTTTTCTCCTTGTTGCTTTTTCTTTTTTCCTTTTATTTCCTCTTTTTTTATTTTTCTAGGAATTACTGTTGCGATAAATGCACCTAATGCAAAACTTAAAACTATTCCATTGAACAATAGTATTATTATGAAATCATAGTCAGGTTTTCCAAAAGCCATCTCTTCAAAAACTCTATTATATAAACTTTGAGAAATTGATTTATAGAAAATGACAATCGAATTTCCAACAAATTCCAAAATCGGCTGAAGAAAATATATAAACAATATCGTCCCAATAATTCCTGCTAAAAGCGAGTTTCTATTTATTTTCTCAAAAAAGTTTTTCATATTAAAAAAGTTTCAATGCGTTTTGCTGAGTAATTACCGCTAACGAGTTTGTATATGGAAAGTAGCGTAAAAACAAGCGCAATTTTTTCGGATTAGACCAAGCCAAAACTTTTGCATTTTGATTTTATCTTTACTTTTCAAAAATTAAATCAAAAGATTTGGCAACTTACCAAATATACCAAAATTTACGGTTTAGAAAAGACGCAGCTATTTTTTATATACGTTGTTGCCATTAGTACTTTTTTCGGCACCAAACTTCGACTTTAATCCACAAAAGTTTCTTTTATAATATTTTTACAACTTTGAATTTCAGATTTCGACAATTTATCAAAACTTTTCAATATTCTCGATTTGTCAATTGTCCTTATTTGATCGATTGCAATCATCCCTTTCTTTCCATTATGCTTAACTTTAATTCTGGTCGGATAGTTTTTTAGGTTTGTTGTCATTGGGGCAACTACGATTGTTCTTAAATACTTATTAATCTCATTCGGTGAAATAATCACAGAAGGTCTTGTTTTTTTAATTTCACTTCCGATTGTAGGGTCCAGATTTACCAATACAATTGAATATTGCTTTAACTCCATTCTTCAAAATTTTCATCTTCAAAGACATCATTGAATAACAATCGATCGTCATTATTCTCACGCATTTCTTCAAAAGCTTTTTCCCAGTTTTTTCTCGGGCTACTAATTGGTTTCAGGATTATTTGTCCTTTATCCAAAATCATCTCTACTTTATCTTTTATATTATATTTTTCTAAAATAGTTTTGCTTAAACGTAGACCTTTAGAGTTTCCAATTTTTATAATAGCTGTTTCCATAATTTTATTAATGTATATACAAAGTTATTACAAATTATTAGACCCGCAAAGTTTTTTTTCGTATTAATGGCAACGTGTTTGTATATGGTTTGTTGCGTGTTTCAAGCAACTAATTTAGCAAATAAATCACAGATAGAAAGTCCACGAGGACTTTCGCAAGTAGGCAAAAAGCCAGCAATAAATTATATACGGTGTTGGCATTTCGTTGTTTTTTTAAGAGTTCAAATTATGTTAAAGATTTAGAAAATATTGCTTGTTAATTAGTATAAGTATGTATTTTGTTAATTCCTTTATTAATTTTTTTCCAAATGAAGTAATTTGAATTTCAGAATTATCTTTAATATTTATTCCTCCAGCATTTCTCATATTATTTCCATCTAAAAAAATACTTCCGAAAAGATTAAAATCGGTTATTTTACTGTTATTCATTGAAAAAGTATAAACATCCAATGCATCTTTATTGGTCCCAGCATTTCTAGATCCTATTAAATAATAGATATCGTCTTCTTTAAAAATATTAATATTTTGCGTTTTCCCAAAAGTTTCATTATTAGAGAATTTGATCCAGTTTTCTGTTAAAGAAACCCAAGTATTACTTTCTTTATTTAAAAGTTTATATTCCATATCCATAGCTTGAGTTGTAATTACAATGATCAATCTTTCAGTTGTATTTATATCAATATAGCCAGCAGCTTGCGCGTCACTTGAGGTAAACTCAAAATCTGTTATGTTAGAAAGGTTATTTTCAAAAAACCTAATTATTTTTTTAGAACTTCCACTTGGTGATGCTTTTTCAGCAAGAGCGACAACTAATGTATTTTCGTTGAATTGAATACCACCTGCATGTCCATATCCATCTGTTACTTTAACGTTATTTGCCTCAACGATTCCATTTTTAATAGGGACAATTAACCCTTTTTTAGTACTATTGTTATAATTACTTGATGAAAGTATGAATGAATTATTGTTAACAGATTGAATTCCTTGGATATGCTCGTCAGCATCACCTAAATAAGGATATTCTTTAGTGCTTGAGAAGACAACGTCTTGAGAAATGGGTGATATAGAAAGTAAATTTGATAAAAATGGTTTTAAATAAAAATAATTTAATGATAATCTAGGACTACTGTTTGTTTGTATTCCATGTATTTTATAATCGCCAGTCCATGTTTGGCCATCGAAAGATGCGTAGTATATATCATTTGAACGACCAGCTTTATAATTAGTATAAAGTTTATTTTCGAATACTGTACAAGAGGGAGATTCACTGGTTTGTATGTTATTGCCATTAACTTTTATTTTATTATTTCCAGTCCATGTTTGGCCATCGAAAGAAGCGTAATATACATTGTTTGAACGACCAGCTTTGTAAACAACATATAATTTATTATTAAATACGGCACAAGAGGGAGATTTACTCGTTTGGATACTACTACCATTAATTTTTATTTTATTATCTCCAGTCCATGCTTGGCCATTAAAATAAGAATAATATGTATTGTTTGAACGACCAGCTTTGTAAACAATGTAAAGTTTATTATTGAATACAACAGAAGAAGGTGTTTTACTTGTTTGAATACTATTGCCATTAATTTTTATTTTATTATCTCCAGTCCATGTTTGGCCATCGAAAGAAGCATAATATACATTATTCGAACGACCACCTTTGTAAGTAATATATAATTTATTATTAAATACAGTACAAGAGGGAGATTCACTGGTTTGTATGTTATTACCATTAATTTTTATTCTATTATTTCCAGTCCATGTTTGGCCATCGAAAGAAGCGTAGTATATATCATTTGAACGACCAGCTTTGTAAACAACATATAATTTATTATTAAAAAATACTTGACTAGGACTTTTACTTGATTGAATATCTACATTATTAATAGTTATTTTTTTTTCTATAGCAACACATTTTTCTGTTTTTGGTATAAAATGAGAATAGTAAATATCATTTGAATTACCAGCTTTGTAAAGAGAAATAAGGTGGTAATTCAAATATTGTTTACTAGAAATGACTTTGTTTTTTGAAGTTGTAGAAGGAATATACTCTTCAGTAGAAGGAATATACTCTTCATTTGTACATCCAACGAATGTTATTAAGGTAATTAATGTGAAAAATAAGTTTTTCATGATATTTAATATTTATGAATAAGTTTATGTAATAGAGGTTCTTTTCTAATACGTTTATTTTTTATAATTTTGTTGTTCGCAATGTGTATTAAAATGAATGCCAACGGGGTGTATAAGATTAGTTGCGTGTTTTAAACACTAAAGCTATAAAATAAAACACAAATTTATTATCGATGAAAACTTTCGTAAATAAACTAAAACCAGCAATTAATTTTATACGTTGTTATATATAGTTTTATTCAAATTTTAAATATTTTGTTTCTTGAACTATTTTCGAATAAAGGTTGCATCAAATAAGGATCTTGAGCAATCATAAAAGTCGTAATAGGAATTTGCAATTTTCTTGCTTGCTGCGCCATGTTGTAGCACTTATCCACAATAAATGATCTAATCCCATACTGTTTTATAATAACTCCCATCGCGCTCTCTAATACAACTTGGTTTCCCATCGGTAATCATAAAAATTTGCTTGTTGGTATTTCGTTTTCTTCGCAAAATATCCATCGCTAATTTCAAACCATCTACAGTGTTCGTATGATAAGGCCCCTACTTTCAAATATGGCAAATCGGCTATTGAAACCGGCCAGGCATCATTCCCAAAACGATGATATCCAAAGTAAACTTTTGGATAACGCGTCGTAATAAGTTCTGCTAAAGCCATCGCCACTTTTTTAGCCGGAGTGATACGATCTTCCCGTATAGAATCAATACTATGACTAAGGTCGATCATGAGGACCGTGCTCATTTGAGATTTGTAGTGTGTTTCTTCGACTACCAATCATCATGACTCATATTAAAATCACCAATACCATGATTAATTTGAGCATTCGTAAACTTTCGGTCATTGAAATTCGGTCTAAAGAATCCCAAACTGATAATCCCTAAAATCTCCGGTATGCTCATCGCCGCGTCCTACGTGACTTGTTCATATGATTTCCGAATTTGATTTACGCATTTTTCCGAAAATCTGATCTAAAGCCTGCTTACGAATCGCTCTTTCGGTTTTTGAGTAATCTTTAAACTTCCAGAACCGTCGCCTTCCCCATCACCATCGTGATCAAGCTCTTCTTTGATATACCCTTTGTTTCAGATCTTCGATAAAATCTTCGATGGTATAATCATCGTCGGTAAGTTTATATTCTTCGTCTAGTTGGTACAACCAGTCGAGCGCTTCATCTTAAATCACCCGAGTATGATTGATCAATTCCTTAAAAATCTCAAAGTTTTTTTCAAAAGGAGTGATGTTGGGTTCTTCGTACTTTTTAAATACAAATCCCTTTTCCTTCATTTATCTTTCTTCTTCAAAGCTTAAATTTACGCTTTTTTCGACAGAAAATTAAATTGAACATTTTCATAACTTTCTTAATTTGAAAAAACTCAGATTATTAGTCCTTCCATTTTATCTTTACGTTATTCTTTTCTTAAATACTTTCTAATTTTCCTGAATAATTAGAAATTTGAAAAGAATCTACAAAAACCGGCTTCGAAAGCTAAAAATCGACTATCGCATGGAAACCGCTGAAATTATAATTCTTTGTTTAAATATTCTTATCTTAATTCCTTCCATAGCTTCATCACAAGGTTTGATCAATGGTGGATTCGTGGTTTTGATTTTCCAAGATACAGACTCTTTTATCTGATTGTAGTTCTGCTGTTATTGGATACTTTTATGATTTCTCCAAAACATGGCACTATGTGGGTGCTGGATTTTTAGTATTGAGCCTTGTACATCAATTTTTCAAAGTATATCCTTAACACCTATCTATCTAGAAGACAAGTGGTAAAATTTAAAGGAAAGGAAACAAATGGCGCAATTTCAATTCTTGTTAGCAACGTACTAACCACTAATAAGCATCCTGAAAAGCTTGTTGCTTTGTTAAAGAACGTGACCCTGATATTTTATTGACGTTGGAAAGTGACAAAAGATGGGAGAAAGCACTGGAAGAAAATTGAAGACCGCTATAAATATACCGTAAAGGTGCCATTAGATAATCTTTATGGAATGCACCTATATTCAAAATTGGAATTAGTAGATACTGATGTACATTATCTGTTACAAGACGATATTCCATCGATACATGGTTTCGTAAAATTGAGGAATGGTGAATTCGTTAAAATTCATTGTCTGCATCCTATGCCTCCGAGTCCTACGGAAAGTTACACTTCAACGAACCGAGATGCTGAAATTTTAATGCTGGGAAGAGATATTACTCCGGAAGATAGAAAAGTTTTAGTATTTGGAGATTTGAATGATGTTGCCTGGTCTAGAACAACAAAATTGTTTCAGGAAATAGCGGACTAATGGACCAAGAAATGGTCGAGGATTTTTTAATACATTTCATACAGGTTACCCCTTACTAGGTGGCCTTTAGAATCATGTATTCCATTCAAAAGACTTTACACAAATAGATATTGCGAGAGAAAAAAGTATTGGCAGTGATCACTTTCCTATGTATATAAAATTACATTACGAACCTAGAGCTGTAAATGTACAGGATGAATTAGAGCTAGATCGAGAGGACGAGCAATGGGCATTCGAAAAAAATGAGGAAGCACATCCTTTAGAAAAAAGTATTGATATGCCTAAAAAAATTCACTAATAGGCTCAAGCTTCTTTAATGTATTGCAATGCTTGATAGTAACTGGTTTCTCTATATAAACTATTACTCTTGGTAGCTTTAGCTTTCAAACGGTCTTTTCGATCAATAGAAGAAGTCACCATTATGACATTGAAATTATCTTTTAATGGATATTTATAAGTTCATCTAAAAATTCCCAGCCATTCATTTTTGCATATTTATGTCAAGTAGAATTAAATAGCGTTTTTTCAGGATTATTAATATTTTGGGGATGATTTAAGTAATTTAGCGTTTCTGTCGCGCTTTTAAAAGCTACCGGTTTAGAAGCTATTCCGCATCTTAAAACCATCTTTTTCTGCATTCATCAAAACAATATCATCGTCATCCACTAGTATGACCTCTAACATAAGCGTAGGTTAAGATTAAAATTTTTAAATAGATTTTGGGCGTAAATCTAATTATCGTATGTTTTCTCAGCTATTTTTCTAACGATAGCATCCAAATCATCTGCGGAATTAATAATTTTTTCTAAAAATCTTCATTTTCTGCAACATTTTTTTTGTCATGCTTTATAAGTTGCACTAATCCCATTATCTTTGCGAGTGGTGCTCTTACCATGTGTGACTGCTGCCAGGCTATTTCTTCTAGTTTGCGATTTCTCTTTTCAATCTGTTTTAAATGTTCCTTTTGCTGCGTAATATCCTGTTTCAAACCCTATATTCTTTCGGCATTTCCATCTGAATCATAAACAATATAACTACGATCTAAAAAAACCTTATAAAATCCGTCTGCACATTTAAAGCGATATTCTAACTGGAATGTTCGCTCTCCAGAACGTATTACTTTTTTAATTTATCTATTACATGAAGACGATCCTCCGGATGAATATTTTCATTCCACCAATATCGAAATTCTTTCTTCATCACCTCTCTATGATCATATCCACAAACTTTGTAAATCGCCTTAGAAACTTTCACATTCTCACTTTCAATATTATAATCAGTAATAATATCACTTGTAGCTTCTGAAATAATTTCATATCCCGATAAACTTTCTGAAAGTCGTTTCTTTGTTCTACCAAATCGGTTACATCTCTACTGTTAATCACTATACCATTTACAGGGGCATAATCTAAAAGATTAGTGACTTTTGTCTCGATAAAAACGACAATAACCGGTACCGTCGATAAACCTATAGAACGGAAGACTGACTTTTTTATTAGGTTCATTTTTTATTCCACGGAGAAAAGTTGTTATGAAAGACTGATCCTCAGGATGCACATGACTGACAAAACTTTCAGTATATATATCTTCAAGTTTGTAATGCAAAAACGTTTTCACTACCGGGACTTAAATAGGTATACTTTAAATTTTCGTCTAGAATAGCAATTAGATCACCACCTTCCTGAACCAAAGCTTTAAAGCGTTCTTCGCTATTTTCAAGAGCTTTTTTATTTTTACATTCTCTGTTACATCCCTGGCAAGCGTTAACCTAGCAGTCTTCCCATCATAATCAATGGTGTACTGTGAAGTTAACTCGAATTAATTGTCCGTCTTTTTTTCTATGAACAATTTGTATCTTAAAAAACTCATCGCTTCTTTTTCTTTTGACCAAGAATATTCTTTCCTCCTCTTCCCACTGCCATATATCATTTGCAGATTTTTGTAAAAATTCTCCTTCTGAATAGCCGTAGTGATTAATAGCTGCCTGATTGACACTCAAAAATTTTAAGCTCTGGCGATCCAACACCCACATAGGGAGCGGCGAAAAATAAAAAAGCGTTTTATAATTATTCTCAGATCGCTCTATTTGACATTTGTAGAATTTACGCTTAATTGTGAAATCTATACTACGTTTAAAGAAGAGGATTTACTTCAGCTATATGCATATAGTCTTCTATGCCTCTTGCAAAAGATTCATAACGTACCTTCTAACTCTACAATTGGTAACAATTAGAACAGGAAATTCCTTTCGATCCGTTACAAAATCTAATATTTCATCTACATTAGATTCTTTGTAATTTAATTGCAATACCAGAATATCAAAATCGCAATTTTCAATTAAAATTCTTTTTAGAGAATCTAATCCGGTACACTGAGAAATATAGTAATTGGCTTCTTTTTTTAAAGCGCTGAGAAGTATCTCGGTTTCCGAAATAAAACCGAAAAGAAGTATATGTAATTTTGATGAAGTGTTCATAATTTCAAATGACCGCTAAAACCATCATTTAATGCAATAAGATTTAAAGGGACACCAAATTAATATTTTTTAAGTTAAATTGGTGAAAATTTAGTTTTATTTAAAACAATTACTCAATTGCTTTCAAATATCATAATATTGAAGTTTTTTTACTTGCTGATGTGGTAAAAACATGGTAATTTTCGAAAAAAGTAATTTAGATGTTTCATTCTTTTCGAAGAAATATTTTTTCGTGGATCTGATAGAAGGTTTTACCGACTTTCATAATCATATTTTACCGGGGATCGACGACGGTTCGCCAGATGTTGAGACTAGCCTTCAGCTACTTAAAAAATTTGGGGAATTTGGTGTAACCAGTTTTGTGCACACCCCCCATGTGATGAATGATTATCATCCTAATACTCCTGAAACTATCCACGCTGCACTAGCAGAGTTGCAATCAGCACAGCATCTGATATAAAGAATTCAGCAGCTGCAGAATATATGATGGATCAATCACTAATGGAAAAACTTGATGATGAGGAACTCCTAAAAATTTCAGAAAACTTCAGTCTGGTTGAGATGTCTTTTTTTACAAGCTCCCATTAACCTTAAAGAAATCATCTTTAAACTTCAAAATAAGGGTCACGTATTAATTCTAGCCATCCAGAGCGTTATGGATTTAATCATTCGCAGATCTAAAAAAATACACAGATCTAAAAAATAGAGGTTGTTATTTCAGCTGAATATGCTCTCACTTTCTGAACACTACGGAAAGGGCATCCAGAAAATGGCTTTCAAATTACTCGAAAATCAGATGATCGATTACATAAGTAGTGATGCGCATCGCATGGAACATCTAGAAAAATTACAGCATATTAAACTGAAGTCGAAAGAAATTGAAATGCTAAAGCCGATTATAGAAAAAAGTAAGGAGCTTTTTGCCTAAATCTTATAATTTTTCGAGAATAGCTTTTTTCTCCTCTGGCGAAATTTATCACTCAGCAATACGCTAAGCTGTTCCATAAATCGTCATTGATCTCGGTATTTTCCAGGATTAAAAAATTACCATGTCGTTGAATCTCTTTCTCATTTTAGCAATAAGTTGTTCCTGCTTCTTTTCCCCGCGCTTTAATTCTGTTCTTAAAATATATCGGCAGAATGATTATACAACTTAAGATTTGCAAGTGTATTAAACGAAACTCCCTGTTCATTTTTGGAAATGAAAATTGGCCAGAGCTTTCACTTTCCAAAATAAAATCGGTAAGCTTAAATACCTCCTGAAGCGTAAAAAAATATCGTGAAGCATCGCCATCGGTTAGGTTTATAGCATTTTTCCACTCAATCTGCTTCTGCCAAACGGTAAAACCGAGCCGGTGCTTCCCAAAACATTCCCAAACCGAATCGTTTTTAAAAGTTGTCTTCTCTCCAATCTGCGAAAACCAAAAACATAATCTTTCTGCCCAAAGTTTGCTTTTCCCATAACAGATTTTGGCGCTACCGCTTTATCTGTCGACAGCAAAATACATTGTTCTGCTTTATAAGTTTCGGCTAAATAAAACAAAATATAAGCGCCCGCAATATTATTATTAATCGCTTCCTCCGTTTCATTTTCCAGTAAACTCACATGTTTATAAGCTGCTGCATGAATCAACTATTTCTGTTCAAATTCTTCGAATATAGAAGTCATTCTTTCCGGTTGGTAACATCGGCTAAAAAACATCGAATATTAGCATTAGGGTATAAAAAACCGATTTCTTCTTTTAGAAAAAACAACAACGCGACTCACTCTGATCGACAATTATGATTTCTGAAAACGAATCTGAATAATATTTTAACCAAAGCTGAACCGATATACCCGGCACCACCATAATCAATAACTTTTTATTTTTCTGCGGAAATTTACTTGGACTTACTTTTTCGATTTTATAAAAGATCCTGAAGCTTCGAATTCTCTAAAATGAAATCTGTTTTTAGGTCCTGCTGAAACGCAATCGTGAAAAGATCTGCTTTTGCTTTAATGG
>NZ_JAUFPZ010000002.1:3675000-3900000 GCF_030409505.1 Zunongwangia endophytica
TCACATGGAGCAGGGCACAATCGCCCAGTAAATTCTGGAAAATTATTTGTAGCATGCAATATTTGCAATGCTTTTTTCCAGTCGTTTTCGTAAACTGCATGGTTGAAATCTGGTATAAGATTCCCTAAAGGACAACCACTGTGACAAAATGGAATTCCACAGTCCATGCAACGAGCCCCTTGATTATTAAGCTCTTCAGTATCTAAATCTTTAGTGAATTCTTTGTAATTCTTAACCCTTAGCTCTACAGCTTCGGTATTTTCGTCTTTTCTATCGTATTCTAAAAATCCTCTTAGCTTTCCCATTAATTACGCCGTTTTAAGTTCCAGGTTTTCTTCTTTATTTTTTTCATCTTCCATGCGCTGTAATGCTTTCTTGAATTCTGTTGGCATTACTTTGATGAATTTAGAAAGATTATCCTCCCAATTTTCTAAAATTTGGCCTGCAACTTCACTATCTGTATGATAGTAATGATTTTGTATTAATTCTTTTAATTCTGAAGAATCATCGCCGGTTAGCTCTTCTAACTGGATCGACTCCATATTAAAATTATTATTATCTAATTTATTATCTGCATTGTAGATATAGGCAATTCCACCGCTCATACCTGCAGCGAAGTTTCTTCCTATCTGTCCCAAAATTACTGCGCGACCTCCGGTCATGTATTCACAACCATGATCACCAATTCCTTCAATTACGGCTTTTGCACCTGAATTTCTCACGCAAAAACGTTCTCCTCCAATTCCATTGATATATGCTTCACCATTAATTGCTCCATATAGCGCCACATTTCCTATGATAACATTCTCATCAGATTTAAATGTAGCTTCTTCTGGGACTCGAACGGTTAGTGTTGCTCCGCTAAGTCCTTTTCCGAAGTAATCATTGGTATTCCCATTAACATTCATAGTAAGACCACGTGTAGCGAAAGCACCAAAACTTTGGCCAGCAGAACCTTTGAAATTAAGCTCTAGCGTGTTTTTCGGTAATCCTCCTTCGCCATGAATTTTTGAAATTTCATTACTCAATATCGCTCCAGTCGTTCTGTTAATGTTGGATATTTCAAAGTCTAAGCTCATTTTTTCCTTACGATAAATCGCCGGGTGAGCCTTACTCAAAATGTCAAAATCCAAGACATTTTCTAAACCATGATTTTGGTTTTGAGTTTTGTATAAAGGAATATCTTTATCGATATTTGGTTTGTAAAGAATACCAGATAAATCTATTCCCTGTGCTTTATAATGCTCGATGGCGTGATCCATTTCTAATTTCTGACTTTGGCCTACCATCTCATTTAAGGTTCTGAAGCCTAAACTAGCCATAATTTCGCGTAGTTCTTGAGCAACGAAATACATAAAATTGATTACATCTTCAGGGGTGCCTTTAAAGTTTTTTCTCAATTCGGGATCTTGGGTAGCGATCCCTACAGGACAAGTATTTAAATGGCATGCCCGCATCATAATACAACCCGATGCAACTAGAGGTGCAGTTGAGAATCCAAATTCTTCGGCTCCTAAAAGGCATGCAATTGCAACATCACGTCCTGTTTTTAACTGTCCATCACATTCTACCGTAATTCGACTTCTAAGATTGTTTAAAAGTAATGTTTGTTGTACTTCAGCAATTCCAAGTTCCCATGGTAAACCGGCATGTCTCAAAGAAGTTAAAGCAGCAGCTCCTGTACCTCCGTCATACCCAGAGACTAGAACCACATCTGCTTTTGCTTTTGCAACACCAGCGGCAATAGTTCCGACGCCAACTTTAGATACTAATTTTACATTGATTCTTGCTTCTCTGTTTGCATTTTTTAAATCAAAAATTAACTGAGCTAAATCTTCGATAGAGTAAATATCGTGATGTGGCGGTGGAGAAATTAATCCTACATAGGCGGTGGAATTTCTTGTCTTGGCTATAGCAGGATTTACTTTTGGACCAGGTAATTGTCCACCTTCTCCTGGTTTAGCTCCCTGTGCCATTTTAATCTGAATTTCCTTAGCGTTTGATAAGTAATTTATCGAAACGCCAAATCTTCCGGATGCAACTTGCTTAATTGCGCTATTTCTCCAGTTTCCGTTAGAATCACGAGTAAAGCGGTTGGCATCTTCACCACCTTCCCCACTGTTACTTTTTCCCTGCAAGCGATTCATCGCAATAGCAAGATTTTCGTGGGCTTCCTTACTAATAGATCCAAAGGACATTGCACCTGTCTTAAATCTTTTTACAATTTCTGTCCATGGCTCAACTTCCTCGACCGGGATTGGATTTAGTTTTTTGAATTTAAACATTCCGCGAAGCGTCATCAGATTCTTTGTCTGATTATTCACAAAATTGGAATATTCCTTATAAGTTTGGAAACTGTTTTGTTTTACTGCTTGCTGAAGTTTTGCTACAGAAGCAGGATTTAGCATGTGGCGCTCGCCATTTCTTCTCCAACGATAATCACCGCCAATTTCCAAATCTAAACCAGTTTCAGTCTCTGGTGGATTAAAAGCAAGTTTATGTCTTTTCTGAATTTCTCTTTCAATTTCGTAAAGCCCAATACCTTCAATTCTGGAAGGTGTATTGGTAAAGTATTTGTTTGTGAATTTTTTGTTTAAACCAAGAATTTCGAAAATTTGTGAACCACGATAAGAATGTAAGGTAGAGATACCAATCTTATTCATAATCTTTACGATACCTTTTCCAATAGCTTTGTTGAAGTTTTTAACCGCTAGATCTGGATCCTTTTCATCTATGTCTCCATTTTCAGAAAGTTTATAGATGATTTCATTTACCATGTACGGGTTAATAGCACACGCACCGTAACCAAATAGTAAAGCAAAATGATGTGGTTCTCTAGGTTCCGCAGATTCAATTACGATTCCAAAAGCAGATCTTCTTTTATGTTTTTTAAGTTCGTGGTGAACAAAAGAACAAGCCAAAAGTGATGGAATAGGAGCTAATTTATCGCTCACATTTCTATCTGATAGGATAATGATATTTTTATCCTCATCTACTGCTTTTTTGATTTCCAGAACAATTTGATCCAGTCTTTCTTCAAGGCCGTTCATTCCTTTTTCAACTTCATATAAAATTGAAATTGATTTTGCACGGAAATCGTTGTGTTCTATATATTTTATTTTATCCAGATCTTCGTTCGAGATTACTGGATTTTGAATTCTAAGTTTCTTAGCATGATCTGGGGTGATATCAAAAATGTTTTTGTCTTCACCTATCGATAAGCTGATATCGGTAACAATTTCTTCACGTATTCCATCCAGTGGCGGGTTGGTTACCTGAGCAAATAGCTGTTTAAAATAATTAAAAAGTAATTGTGGTTTATCTGAAAGTACAGCCAAAGGAATATCTGTTCCCATAGATCCAATAGCCTCTTTCCCTTGGGTAGCCATTGGGCTTATGATCGTTTTGATATCCTCTAACGTATATCCAAAAACTTTTTGTCTTGTTTGAAATTCTACAGGTTCTACTGGGGTTTTGTTTCCAGTATACGGTACTTCGGCTAATGGCAGTAAATTTTCATCTAGCCATTTTCTATAAGGTCGCTTAGATACAATTTGTTCTTTCACTTCCTGATCGCCAACTATTCGGCCTTCAACCATGTCTACTAAGAACATTCTACCCGGTTCAAGACGACCGTGTAATTCAACATTTTCAGGTTTTACATCAACAACTCCTGTTTCAGAAGACATGATTACATAACCATCTTTAGTTAACGTATAACGAGATGGTCGCAAACCATTACGGTCTAGCAGCGCGCCAATGTATTGCCCATCGGTAAATGGAATAGACGCAGGGCCATCCCACGGTTCCATAATGCAAGCATTATATTCGTAAAATGCCTTTTTGTTATCGCCCATCGATGGATTCTTTTCCCATGCTTCTGGAACCATCATCATAATCGCTTCTGGAAGAGAACGGCCCGTTTGTAAAAGCATTTCTAAAACCATATCCATAGATGCAGAATCTGACTTCCCATCTAAAGTTACTGGTAATATTTTTTTGATATCATCACCAAAAATTTCACTTTCAAAAAGCTCTTCTCTAGCTTTCATCCGGCTGAGATTTCCTCTTAACGTATTAATCTCTCCGTTGTGGCACATGTATCTAAATGGTTGAGCCAAATCCCAGGTAGGGAATGTGTTCGTGGAAAAACGTTGGTGAACTAAAGCAAGTTTAGTTACCAGATCTGGATCGTTAAGATCTGTGTAATATACATTGATGTCTTGCGGCATCAATAAGCCTTTGTAAATAATTGTCTTTGTAGATAAACTAGGAAGGTAGAAATATTCGGCTTCGCCTAAATTAGAGCTATATATTTTATGTTCGGCAATTTTACGAGCGGCGAATAGTTTAGCTCTAAAATGCAAATCATTAGTGTCTTCATCTTTTCCGATAAAGATTTGCTGAACATTAGGTTCGCTTAAAGTAGCGATACTACCTAAACAGGATTTATCAACAGGAACTTCTCTCCATCCAATAATATTAAGTCCCTGGTTAGTGATTTCTTCTTCAAAAATCTCTTTGCAGATCTTTGATTGGTTTTCTGATCTTGGTAAAAAAACCATACCTGCTGCATACTCACCAAATTCTGGTAGATCAAAATCACAAACTTTTTTAAAAAAGTTATGCGGAATTTCGATCAATATACCGGCACCATCTCCGGTTTTTCCATCTGCACTTACAGCTCCACGATGCTCTAATCGAATTAAAATATCCAAAGCTTTATGGATGATATCATTCGTTTGCTTACCTTTTAAGTTACAAATGAATCCCGCGCCGCAATTATCTCTCTCAAATTCAGGCAAGTATAGCCCCTGCTCTTTTGGTGTCATATTCTATCTTCCTTATGTTATTACTACAAAAATATCTAAATTAGTAAAGAAAATGAAAGTAATAACATTAAAGAGCTTACAAAATTCACCAAAACTAAATAAAATCTTAATTTTTATCAATCGTTTAAAGAAATGGAGTGTAAATTCCGAATTCTGTAATGGAAAATAATGGATTTTGATATAAAAAAACTCGCCATGGTTAGCGAGTTGATTTTATGTATTTTAAATCTTAATTTTTGAGCACACTTCTAGAGATTACAATTTTCTGAATTTCTGAAGTTCCCTCGTAGATCTGTGTAATCTTTGCATCTCGCATTAAGCGTTCTACATGGTATTCTTTTACGAATCCATTACCACCATGTATTTGTACTGCTTCTACGGTAACATCCATTGCTGTTTGTGAAGCGCTCAATTTTGCCATAGCACCACTTAGGTCGTAACTTGTTTTCTGGTCTTTGTCCCAGGCAGCTTTCATTACCAAGTGTCTCGAACTTTCTATGGAAGTATACATATCTGCAAGTTTGAAGGCAATGGCTTGATGATTACTAATTTCAGTGCCAAAAGCTTTACGTTGTTTACTGTAATCTCTAGCTAGTTCGAAAGCACCAGAGGCAATTCCTAAAGCCTGTGCAGCAATACCAATCCTACCGCCCGATAATGTTTTCATGGCGAATTTAAAACCAAATCCATCTTCGCCTATCCTATTTTCTTTAGGAACTTTTACATCATTAAAATTCAGAGAGTGCGTGTCGCTTCCTCTTATCCCTAGTTTATTTTCTTTCGGGCCAATTTCAAAACCTTCCCATCCCTTTTCGACAATAAAGGCATTTATTCCGCGGTGTTTTTTTTCTCTATCGGTTTGTGCAATTACCAGATAGTAATCTGCAGTACCTCCATTGGTGATCCAGTTTTTGGTGCCATTTAGTAGGTAATAGTCTCCTTTATCGATTGCGGAAGTACGTTGAGAAGTAGCATCACTGCCAGCTTCGGGTTCAGATAAGCAGAACGCACCTAGCTTTTCTCCGGTTGTAAGCTTCGCCAAATATTTCTCCTTTTGTTCTTTAGAGGCATAAGTATCCAAACCCCAACAAACTAAAGAGTTGTTTACAGACATGACTACAGAGGCAGAAGCATCTATTTTAGAAATTTCTTCCATTGCCAAAACGTAACTAATGGTATCCATCCCGCCGCCGCCATATTCTGGGGAGGCCATCATGCCCATAAAACCAAGTTCTCCCATTTTTTTAATCTGTTCTTTTGGGAATTCCTGTTTTTCATCTCTATCAATAACGCCGGGAAGCAATTCATTTTTAGCAAAATCGCGAGCAGCATCGCGAATCATTATATGTTCTTCGGATAATTCGAAATTCATTGAATATAAATTTAGAAAAAGGTAATTATACTTACCAAATATAAATTTTTAGTGTGTATTTTTCAACAAAAAATATTTATTTTTGAGAATATGAGAAAAAATAACTATTTCGTGATTGGTGTAATGTCCGGGACTTCTTTAGATGGAATCGATTTGGCATACATCCATTTCTCTGC
Source organism: Zunongwangia endophytica (assembly GCF_030409505.1). Taxonomy (NCBI): domain Bacteria; kingdom Pseudomonadati; phylum Bacteroidota; class Flavobacteriia; order Flavobacteriales; family Flavobacteriaceae; genus Zunongwangia; species Zunongwangia endophytica. Next base: position 3,681,381 of record NZ_JAUFPZ010000002.1, read on the forward strand.
TGAAAATAACTATGATTTTGAAATTCTGGAAGCTCAAACAGTAGGCTATGCTGAAGAATGGCGCGAAAAGCTGAATGAAGGAATAGATTTAAATGAAGAGGAATTACAAATTTTAGATAAAAACTACACCAAATATTTAGCTGATGTAATTCTTGAATTTATTGCTGAATACAATATCGAAAATTTGGATGCTATTTGTTCGCATGGGCATACAATAAAGCATGAACCACAAAATGGATACACTTTACAAATTGGAAATCTCCCTGAAATTGCAGAATATCTTCAAAATAAAGTGGTTTGTGATTTTAGAGTTCAGGATGTTGCGCTAGGAGGGCAGGGAGCACCGCTGGTGCCTATTGGTGATCAGTTACTTTTTAACGAATACCAATATTGTTTAAATTTAGGCGGCTTCGCAAATATCTCTGAAGAGCGAAATGATCAAATGCTAGCCTACGATATTTGTGCTGTAAATACCGTACTCAATTATTTTACCCAGAAATTGGGTAAAGCTTATGATGATAAAGGTCAAATTGCTTCAGAGGGACGATTACACGAAAAATTACTTCAGCAATTAAACAATCTTAATTATTATTCTGAAAAGCCACCAAAATCTCTTGGCATCGAGTGGGTTAAAGCTGAAGTTTTACCGCTAATTAGTTCCGAAGAAATACCTATTCCAGATATTTTGCATACCTATACTATCCATGTAGCACAACAAGTGGCGAAAGTTTTGAATAACAATAAAGAATCTAAAGTTTTGGTGACCGGTGGAGGTGCTTTTAATGATTTTTTAGTGCAGCAATTTAAAGAATATTCAAATTGTGAATTTATAATCCCAAATGCTAAGATTATCGATTTTAAAGAGGCTTTAATTTTTGGCTTGTTGGGTGTGCTTAAATTGGAAGAGAAGGTGAATGTTTTAAGTTCGGTTACCGGCGCTAAAAAAGATCATTCTTCAGGAAAGGTATTTGCTCCTAAACGCGTTTAGTTTTTACGAATAATTATCTTTGACGCAAATCACACATACATGAAAGAATTATTAAAAGTTTACGAGAATAAAGAACCAGAAATTGTTTTTCATTGGAATGATCCTGAAACCGAAGCTGAAGGCTGGACGGTGATCAACTCACTAAGAGGTGGCGCAGCTGGAGGTGGAACCAGAATGCGAGAAGGGTTGGATAAAAATGAAGTACTTTCTTTAGCAAAAACGATGGAAGTGAAATTTACGGTTTCTGGCCCTGCTATTGGTGGCGCTAAATCGGGAATCAACTTCGATCCTAAAGATCCACGTAAAAAGGGCGTTTTGGAGCGTTGGTACAAAGCAGTTTCTCCTTTATTGAAAAGTTATTACGGAACTGGTGGTGATTTAAATGTAGATGAAATTCATGAAGTAATTCCGATCACTGAAAATTGCGGAGTTTGGCATCCACAAGAAGGTGTTTTTAATGGCTATTTTCAACCAACTGAAGCTGATAAAATTAATAGAATTGGCCAATTGCGCCAAGGTGTAATTAAGGTTTTGGAAAATACCGATTATTCGCCAGATATCTCGAGAAAATATACAGTTGCAGATATGATTACCGGTTTTGGTGTGGCAGAAGCTGTACATCAATATTATGAAATCTACGGCGGTGATATTAAAGGAAAAAAAGCTATCGTGCAAGGATTTGGAAATGTAGGTTCTGCTGCTGCGTATTATCTTTCACAGATGGGAGCAAAAGTTGTTGGAATTATCGATCGCGCCGGCGGCTTGATTAATGAAGAAGGTTTTGCTTTTGAAGATATTAAAGACTTATTCTTGAAAAAAGAAGGAAATACGCTGAATGCTTCGGAATTAATTCCTTTTGAAGAAATCAATGAGAAAATATGGAATATTGATGCTGAAATCTTTGCACCCTGTGCAGCTTCTAGATTAGTAACGAAAGATCAAATCTCAAATTTAATAGATCGAAAACTGGAAGTTATTTCTTGCGGAGCCAATGTTCCGTTTGCTGATAAAGAGATTTTCTTTGGTCCTATTATGGAGTTTACTGATGAGCGCGTAAGTCTAATTCCCGATTTTATTTCTAATTGTGGGATGGCTCGTGTATTTGCCTATTTTATGGAGCGTCGTGTACAAATGACAGATGAAGCTATTTTTAACGATACTTCAATGACTATAAAAAACGCAATTCAAAATACTTTTAACAATAATAGCAGTAAAACAAATATTAGTAAAACAGCGTTTGAGGTTGCTCTTAAACAACTAGTGTAACATATTCATTTCCTTATCTGTTAGTAATTTCTTAATGAATGCAGATAAGGAATTATTCTGATGATTATTTTACTAAATTTGGGCAACAATTTAAATCCGTTTATCACGTTAACCTAAAAAACCCTAATCAATTAGTATGCTATATTTTATTCAGCAGGATACCATTGCGCAAACAGCGCAGGATACTGCAGCGGTTTCAGAAGAAAAAACACTTTCTATATTCGATTTGTTATTAAGTGGTGGTATTGCTGGGCAGATCATTATCCTAATTCTTTTTATTTTACTTTTTGCAGCGGTTTATATCTATTTTGAAAGGTTGTTTGCTATAAAATCAGCAAGCCAGGTAGATAAAAACTTTATGCATCAAATTAAAGATAGTGTTTCTAACGGTAATATCGAGTCGGCAAAAATGCGCTGTTCTCAAGCAGATAATCCCGTAGCTAGACTAACCGAGAAAGGAATATCAAGAATTGGTAGTCCATTAGAAGATATTAATACAGCTATCGAAAATGCAGGTCGTTTAGAGGTTTATAAACTGGAGAAAAACGTGAGTATTCTTGCTACTATTGCAGGTGCTGCACCGATGATTGGTTTCTTAGGGACAGTGATTGGAATGGTAATTGCCTTCCATGAGTTGGCAACAAGTAGCGGGCAGGCACAAATGGGATTGTTAGCAGAAGGTATTTATACAGCAATGACGACTACCGTTGCCGGTCTAATAGTTGGTATTATCGCCTATATTGGTTACAACCACCTGGTGGTAAAAACCGATAAAGTAGTGCACCAAATGGAAGCTACTGCGGTAGACTTTTTAGACATTTTAAACGAGCCTGCTTAGTATGAATTTAAGAGGAAGAAATAAAGTAAGTCCGGAGTTTAGTATGAGCTCAATGACAGATATTGTATTTCTGTTATTGATCTTCTTTATGCTAACCTCTCCGGTGATTACTCCAGAAGCTTTGGATCTCATTCTTCCAAAAGCTAAAGGAAAGACCACAAACCAGCAGAATGTTTCAGTAAGTATTACTAAAGAACTGCAGGTGTATATAAACGATGAGCGAATTAGTAATTCAGCCTTAGAAAGTACTTTAAGAAATAAATTAGCTGGAATAGAAAATCCAACGATTATTTTGCGTGCTGAGGAAGGTGTGCCAATCGAAAAGGCGGTAAATGTAATGGATATCGCGAATCGAAATAGATATAAAATAGTACTAGCCGTTAAACCGGAATAATATGGCTTTTTTAAAAACCAAACACGAGAAAAAATCATTCACGATAACCATAGTACTACATGTGCTATTGTTAGCTATTTTGTTCTTTTTTGGTTTTACATATCTTGATCCACCACCAGAGAGTGGTATTGCAGTAAATTTCGGAACTTCTGAAGTAGGATCAGGAAACGATCAGCCTACTAAGCCTATTGAATCTGCACCTAAAAATACGAGTCCAGAGGTTGCGCCTCCAGAACCAGAACCTGTAGTTGAAGATCAGGTCGTGACTCAGGAAGTAGAAGAAGCTCCAGTAATCGAAGAAAAAAAGGAAATTAAAAAGCCTGTTGAAACCGAGAAACCAAAGGTGAAGCCGAAGAAAGAAGAACCTGCTAAGAAACCAGATCCTAAGCCAGATAAATCTACTACCGATGCGATGAGTAGTATTTTAAACGGTCCTGAAAGAAGCGGAGAAGCGAGTGGGGGAGAAGGTAATGATAATGCCGCTGGAGATAAAGGTTCTCCTGATGGCGATCCTAATGCGAAAAGCTATTACGGTAATGGAGCAGGATTAGATGGTGACGGTAATTATCGATTAGGTGGTCGTCGAGCTTTAAATAAAGAAAAATTCGTTCAGGATTGTAATGAATCTGGAATTGTTGTGGTTCGTATCGAGGTAAATCGACAAGGCCAGGTTATTGCCGCAACTCCCGGAATAAAAGGAACAACAAATAACGCTTCCTGTTTAACAGAACCAGCACGAAAAGCAGCAATGGCTACTAAATTTAATAGTGACGCAGATGCGCCTTCGCGTCAGGTAGGAACCATAGTTTATAACTTCAAATTATCTGAATAATTGATGACTTATCAAGAAACTGTTGATTGGATGTTTCAGCAGTTACCCATGTATCAACGTGTGGGAAGTTCAGCTTTCAAAAAAGATTTATCCAACACTTTAAAATTAGCAGCGCATCTTAATCATCCAGAGAAAGATTTTAAGAGCGTGCATGTTGCCGGTACTAACGGAAAAGGTTCAAGTAGCCACATGATAGCTTCGGTATTACAAGAAGCAGGTTATAAGGTTGGATTATATACTTCACCACATTTAAAAGATTACCGAGAGCGTATTCGAATTAACGGAAAGTACATTTCCGAAGAAGCGGTAATCGATTTTGTGAAAAATAATAAGTCTTTTTTAGAAGCCGAACGTTTGTCTTTTTTCGAGATGAGCGTGGGAATGGCATTTTGGTATTTTGCTGAAGAAAAAGTTGATATTGCGGTTATCGAAGTAGGAATGGGAGGTCGCTTAGATTCAACTAATATCATTACTCCTGAAGTTTCTTTGATAACAAATATTGGTAAAGATCACACGCAATTTTTAGGAACGACTTTACCTGAAATTGCCGGAGAAAAAGCTGGGATAATAAAGGAGAATATTCCTGTTGTTATTTCAGAAAAACATCCTGAAACAGAACCTGTATTCAGAAAAACAGCGAAAGAGAGAAATGCTGTAATTATTTTTGCTGAAGAAAGAAAAGCTGATTCAGATCTCCAAACTGACTTATTAGGAAGCTATCAGCAAAAGAACATTAAAGGAGTTTATGCAGTAATTCAGCAATTAATTCAGCAAGGTTGGAAATTTTCTGAAGAGCAAATTTACAGCGGTCTAAAACAGGTCGTAAAAAACACGAATCTTAGAGGAAGATGGGATATTCTTCAGGAACAGCGTCCAAAAGTAATTTGTGATACCGCACATAACAGCGACGGACTTCAATATGTATTCAAGCAATTATCTCAAGAAAGTTTTAAGCAATTGCATTTCGTTTTAGGAGTGGTTAGCGATAAAGATTTAGATGAAATATTACCAATGTTTCCTAATAATGCTATTTATTATTTTTGTAAACCAGATGTTCCGCGAGGTTTAGAAGCTGAAAAATTAATGCAGAAATCTATGGAATTTGGATTGAAGGGTGAGGTATTTAGAAGTGTTTCAGATGCTTATCGCACTGCTTTAGAAAAGGCTGCGAAAGAAGACCTGATCTTTTGTGGAGGCAGCAATTTTACAGTAGCTGAAATTATTTAAAATTTTTAATTTTTTTCTTTGTACAGAAGAAAAACTAGTCTATATTTGCACTCGCAATAATGAATGGGGCGCGTAGCTCAGTTGGTTCAGAGCACTTGGTTTACACCCAAGGGGTCAGGGGTTCGAATCCCTTCGCGCCCACAACCATTCAAAAGCTTCCGTAAAAGGAAGCTTTTTTTAGCTAAAGCATTCATTAGGGCGCGTAGCTCAGTTGGTTCAGAGCACTTGGTTTACACCCAAGGGGTCAGGGGTTCGAATCCCTTCGCGCCCACAAAAATAAAAAGCTTCCAATTTTGGAAGCTTTTTTTATTTAATGTCATTTCTTCATTATAGAACATCTGTTAGTTTCTCTAGCGCTATCCCTCGTGACCCTTTGATCAATATATAAGAATTAGAGATTGGTTCTTTGCTAAGGAAGCTTTTAAAAGCTTCAGTTGTTTCAAACTTCTTAAATGAAGTAGGAGTTATAGATTCTTTAAAATGAGCTCCAATTAAGTATACCTTTTCAAACTTTAAATCTTTACATATATCTGCAATAGATTGGTGCTCCTCGGTAGTGTATTGCCCTAATTCTAACATGTCACCAATGACTACTACTTTGGTAAGCTCTGTAGGTAGTTCTTTAAAGTTTTTCAATGCCGAAAGCATGCTGGTTGGATTCGCATTGTAAGCATCAAGTAACAGCGTGTTGTTTTTTGTCTTTTGAATCTGGGATCTGTTATTGCTTGGTGTATAAGTCGCAATAGCGCTTTCAATATCCTCAAACGGAACTTTAAAGTATAAGCCTATTGTTAAGGCTGCTGCGGCGTTAAAAGCATTGTATTGCCCTGTTAACTGACTTTTAAAGTTAGTTTTGTTGAAATTGAAAGAAGCAAATTCAGATTTGTTTTCATGAATGTTGTAATCGAGAGTTACAGCAGCGTCGTCGCTAGTTCCGAAGGTGAAAATATGGGAATAACTATCATGTAGTTTTTGAATCGTATCATCTAAATTCAAAAATAATAACTTTTTATGATCGATCAGATGTTGGTATAACTCGCTTTTACCTTTAATGACTCCTTCTATACTTCCAAAACCCTCTAAATGAGCTTTACCGAAATTCGTAATATATCCGTAGTCTGGTAAAGTAAGTTCGGTAAGAAATTCAATTTCTCCCTGATGATTGGCTCCCATTTCAACGATACCAACTTCGGTAGTTTGATCCATCTGCAACAATGTAAGCGGAACGCCAATATGATTATTCAGGTTGCCACTTGTCGCTACCGTATGGTATTTTTTAGAAAGTACGGCATTTAGTAGTTCTTTAGTTGTTGTTTTTCCGTTACTTCCTGTAATAGCTATTATTGGAATGCCCAAAAATTGCCTATGAAAAGTAGCTAATTCCTGTAATGCTTTTAGACAGTCATCAACGAGAATATAATTCTCCTGTTCTCTCGCATATATTTCTTCGTCTACAATAGCAATTTCAGCTCCTTTAAGTAAAGCTTCTTCTGCAAATTGATTCCCATTAAAGTTTGCGCCTTTTAATGCGAAAAATAGACTGTTAGGTTTGATATTTCTAGTGTCGGTGCTAACTCCTGAACTTGTTAGGAACCTGCGATGTATTTTTGCTATATTCATGAAATTAAGGTATAAAAAAAGCCCTAAATGAATAGGGCTTTTTTTGTGAATATTTCTTTAAAACTGCAGAGCTGTTAGTTATTCTTAGCTCTTTTGATGTTATCCATAGATTTTGATCCAACTTTAGACATTGCATTTCTAAAACCGATGTAATCGGTAGCCATGTCTTGTGGGAAATATCTTCTTTGTGACGGATCTAACCAGTAAGCGCGGTCTCTCCATGAACCACCTTTGTAAACTCTTACATCATCACTAATTAAGGTAGTTCTTTCCTTGCTGTCGTATTTTGGTTTAGCCTGTGTTGTGTCTCCTGTTGCTACTCTGTCGTAGTCTGGAGAATTATACATCCTTTTAGAAGAATTGTCGATATCCTGAAAAGGTTGATAGTAACGACTAGAACTTTTATCGCCATCTCTAAAATCTCTGTTATCGCTTTTAGAGAAGTTAGTTCTCATATAAGTATCATCTTCAGTTATTGGCTTTTGAAGAATTTCACCTGGTAGGTTTCTTGCAACAACTCTACCTGTACTAAGGGTGTCGTATTTTATATCGTCACTTCCTACTACCTGGACGGAACCATCTTCATTGATACTGTTTTCAGTATAAATGTTTCCACGATAGTAATTGAAGTCATTAAACTCATCATCTACTATGGGACGGTAAACATCAGCAACCCATTCTGCGACATTTCCAGCCATATCGTAAAGGCCAAAATCATTAGCTTCGTAGCTCATAACAGGAGCTGTAATATCAGCACCGTCATCACTCCATCCTGCGATACCGCCGTAATCACCAGAACCTTGCTTAAAGTTAGCCAATTGATCTCCTTGTTTTCTCATATCCCCACTTCGGGTATATCTGCCATCCCATGGATATTTTTTTCTACCACGATAGTTATTATAATCACGAATACCAACCAAACCTAAAGCTGCATATTCCCATTCTGCTTCTGTGGGAAGACGATATTCTGGATATAGAATTCCATCTTTACGTTGCACATATTGTTTTCCGCCAGAAGTGTTGCCAAGGCTGTCGGTAGATTGATTATCTACTAATTTCTGGGATTTCTTACCACTTTGCGTCATTTCGGTATTTCCTCCGTAAACTCTGCTTGGTGCATTGATGTAAGTTTCTGTACTAAATGTAGAACCAGCGTCACTATTGTATAAGGTTTCCTCAGCAATATATCCAGTTTCAACTAGTTGTCTCTCGTTAACGCGGTCAGTTCTCCATTTACTGAATTCGGCAGCTTGTACCCAACTAACTCCAACTACAGGATACTCTGCATAGGCAGGATGTCTCAGGTAGTTGTTTACCATCGTTTCATTATATCCAAGACGGTTTCTCCAAACTAAGGTATCAGGAACCGCTCCGTAATAAATGTTTCTATAGTTTTCCTGACTTGGTGGGAATACTCTCTTTAGCCAATCCAGGTACTCAAGGTACATGCGATTAGTAACTTCAGTTTCATCCATATAAAAGGACTGAACGTGTTGCTGAGTTGGAGTATTATTCCAATCATGCATTACATCATCCTGTACTTGTCCCATTGTGAAAGTACCTCCTTCGATAAAGACTAATCCAGGAGCAGGATCTTGTTCGTCGTAGTCTGTATTGGATTGAAATCCACCGTCTTTAGAATTAATATCCCATCCGGTAGCTCTTGAGCTGTTTTTGTAATTTTTTGAATTGTTACATCCTACTAGACCAACGCCCAAAGCGATGGTAAAAAGTGCTCTAAAAGCAGTTTTCTTTCTCATTCTCATGTTCTCTTTAGGTAGAATTTAGGCTTTGCAATATAATAATTAACGCTAAAAGTACAAGTTTATTTGCCCTAAAACCAATACTTTAATCTTAATATATGATCAAACATATATCTTTTATATTTAAATACTCACGCAAATATGCACAAATAAAATGCCTAAAACCGCAAAATTAATATTTTTTTATACGGTTTGCACTCAAAATTATGAATAGTTATCTAGCAATAATTGGATTCGCCAATCGACCTGATTTATATTCTTTCTAACGAAGGATAGTAGTGTTTAATCGAAATTTAAAAAGAGCTTTCTTAGCTTCTAATAATATTGACATATATTTGTTTATCATTTAGTTTACTGCGATGAAAAAACTTTCAACAATTTTATTACTAGGTTTAGTTTTTACTTCTAGCCATATTTACGCTCAGGAAATAAGAGATCGGGTAATTACTACGGCAGTTCCTTTTTTGCTCGTAGCTGCAGATGCCAGAGCGGCTGGAATGGGAGATCAGGGTGTAGCTACTTCTGCGGATGCCTTTTCCCAACAATGGAATCCAGCTAAATTTGCCTTTGCAACCTCAGAGAATGGTATAGGAGTTTCCTATACCCCTTATTTAAAAGATATTGTGAGTGATATCTTTTTAGGGGATCTTAGTTATTATCATAAAATTGATGATCGTAGTGCTTTTGCGGCTAGTTTGAGGTTTTTTAGTTTAGGAACTATAGAGACAAGACAAACCATAGAACAAAATCCTTTATTAGTAAACCCAAATGAACTAACATTTGATGCGTCTTATGCATTAAAGCTTAGTGAAACTTTTTCTATGGCAGTTGCAGGTAGATATCTTAGATCTGATCTTGGTTTAAGTGATGGTCAGGATCTAGGAGCTGCAGGTAGTTTTGGTGTAGACGTAGCAGCGTATTACCAAAGTGAAGAAGTGGTATTTCAAAACTTTGACGGAATTTGGAGATTAGGGGTGAATATTAGCAATATTGGTCCCAAGATGAAATATGACGATGCTGGGCAGGAAAATTTTATTCCTACGAATTTAAGACTTGGTGGAGGTTTCGATTTTATTTTCAATCCTGATAGCAAATTGGGTGTTTATTTAGAGTTTAATAAATTACTGGTTCCAACACCTCAAGATTTTAATGGTGACGGAGTTATTAATAGAGAGGACGATGATGTCTATAATAACGTAAGTGCTATAGGTGGTATTTTTAAATCATTTTCGGATGCTCCAAATGGGCTAAGCGAAGAAATTAAAGAAGTTACCTGGGCACTGGGAACAGAATATTCATTTAGAGAGGCTATTAAATTGCGAGCCGGTTACTTCAATGAGAGTGATGAGAAGGGATATCGAAAATTTGTGTCTTTTGGAGGTGGGTTTGAATATAATGATTTTGTAATTATAGATATTTCGTATCTATTTTCTACATCAGATTTTCCGAGTCCTTTAGATCAAACTTTGCGATTTGGTCTTACATTCAACTTTGGAGATGAGTATATTAATTAGTGAAAACATAATAGAGGACAACAAAAAAGCACCAATTTTATTTTGGTGCTTTTTTGTTTACTTTGGTAGCCCGAAATTTTTACTATGGAAAAAATAAAGTTTTCAGCAGAATTAGATGTTTTTGAATCAAAATCTGAATTACCAGATCACATTCAGGCATTAATGAATGATGCTATAGTAGCAAGAGAAAAGGCTTACGCACCCTATTCGAATTTCAAAGTAGGAGCTGCAATTTTAATGGAGAACGGCGAAGTTGTTTCAGGTAGTAATCAAGAGAATGCAGCCTATCCATCTGGAGTATGTGCAGAGCGTACTGCAATTTTCTATGCCGGCTCAAAATTTCCTGAAATGAGTATGAAGGCCCTTGCAGTGACAGCTAAATCACTTAGTAAAGAAATTACTTCTCCTATTCCTCCTTGTGGGGCGTGTCGCCAGGCGATTTCAGAGTATGAGGTAAATCAGTCTACAGGAATTCCAATTTATTTTATGGGGGAAACAGGAAAAGTCTACAAAGCGAAATCGATAAAAGAATTATTACCCTTTATTTTCGATAAACTTAATCTGTAGCCCTATAAAGATTTTTGCACTAAAACTGTTTTCCATTCTTATTATAAATAGTATTTTTGTTATTCGCTTGACGAAATCTATCTGTAAAGCCATAAAAATTTTTAAGTAAATGAAGAAAATAACAAAAGCCACCTATCTAAAGTGGTATGAGGATATGCTGTTTTGGCGTAAGTTTGAAGATAAGCTTGCGCAAGTTTATATTCAGCAAAAAGTAAGAGGTTTTTTACATTTGTATAACGGGCAAGAGGCTATCCTGGCAGGAGCTTTACATGCGATGGATACCGATAAAGATCGTATGATTACTGCTTATCGTAATCACGTACAGCCAATTGGTTTGGGAGTAGATCCTAAAAGAGTAATGGCAGAGCTTTATGGTAAGGGTACAGGTACTTCGCAAGGTTTGGGAGGTTCTATGCATATCTTTTCTAAGGAACATCGTTTTTATGGTGGTCATGGTATTGTTGGGGGACAAATTCCTCTAGGTGCCGGGCTTGCATTTGCAGATAAATATTTCAAAAGAGATGCCGTTACCCTAACATTTATGGGTGATGGAGCAACTCGTCAGGGATCGTTACACGAAACATTAACGATGGCCGTAAACTGGAATCTTCCAGTGGTTTTCTGTGTAGAGAATAATGGTTATGCGATGGGGACATCTGTAGCCAGAACATCTAGAAGTACAGATATATATAAATTAGGTAACGGCTACGAGATGCCATGTGCTCCGGTAGATGCTATGGATCCAGAAAAAGTTGCTGAAGCTTTAGATGAAGCAATTAGTCGTGCCAGAAAAGGTGAAGGTCCTACATTTTTAGAGTTAAAAACATATCGTTATAGAGGACACTCTATGAGTGATGCTCAGCACTATCGTACAAAAGACGAAGTTGCAGAATACCAAAAGATAGATCCTATTACAAAGGTTAGAAACATTCTTTTAGAAAAGAATTATGCTACCGAAGAAGATATTAAGGATATCGATAAGCAGATCAAAGAGAAAGTAAAAGAATGCGAAAAATTCGCAGAAGAATCTGCTTTCCCAGAGAAGAGTGTGATGTACGATGTGGTATACGAGCAGGAAGATTATCCATTTTTACCCCATAAACTTTAAGAACTATGGCAGAAGTAATTAACATGCCCCGCCTAAGCGATACCATGGAAGAAGGTGTTGTGGCGAAGTGGTTAAAACAAAAAGGAGATAAAGTAGCTGAAGGTGATATTCTAGCTGAAATTGAAACCGATAAGGCGACGATGGAGTTTGAATCTTTCTACGAAGGCACATTATTACATATAGGAATTGAAGAAGGAGAAACAGCTCCCGTAGATACGCTTTTGGCTATTATAGGGGAAGAAGGAGAAGATATTTCTGGTCTTTTAAATGGAGGTTCTTCTGAAGCTGCTGAAGACAAGTCTGAGGAAAGTGAAGAAGAAACTACCGAAGACGAAACTGCTTCGTCTGAAGCAGGTGAAATTCCTGAAGGTGTAGAAGTTGTAAACATGCCACGTCTTAGCGATACTATGGAAGAAGGTACAGTTGCTTCATGGTTGAAAAAAGAAGGCGATGAGGTTTCTGAAGGAGATATTCTAGCTGAAATCGAAACCGATAAGGCGACGATGGAATTTGAATCTTTTTATGAAGGTACGCTTCTTAAAATTGGAATCGGAGAGGGAGAAACTGCTCCAGTGGATAGTCTATTAGCGATTATTGGTCCTAAAGGAACCGATGTTTCTAATGTTACTGGTGATAGTGCTCCAAAAAAATCTGCTTCTAAAGCTGATAAAGAAACTTCTGCAGCTAGAGAAAACGTAGAAGAAGCTACTTCTGCTAGTTCTTCTGATTCATCTTCAGAAGAGAGTGGACGAATTTTCGCTTCTCCTTTAGCTAAAAAAATGGCAGAAGATAAAGGAATTGATCTTTCTAAAGTTGAAGGTTCTGGAGAGAATGGAAGAATCGTTAAAAAAGATATAGAATCTTACAAGCCATCTGCTGCTCCTGCCGCTAAAGAAGAAACTACAAAGAAAGAAGCAGAAACTTCTGTAGCAGCACCATACGTGCCAGCAGGAGAAGAAAGCTTCGAGGAAATTAAAAATTCTCAAATGCGTAAGACGATTGCAAAACGTCTTGGCGAATCTAAATTTACTGCTCCTCACTATTATCTAACTATAGAAGTAGATATGGTGAATGCAATGCAGTCTAGAAAGCAAATTAATGCCATGCCAGATACTAAGGTATCTTTTAATGACTTGGTAATTAAAGCTAGCGCAATGGCACTTCGCAAGCATCCGCAAGTAAATAGCCAATGGACAGATGGTGCAATGAAAATTGCGAAACATATACATATGGGAGTTGCTGTAGCGGTAGAGGAAGGTCTTGTAGTTCCTGTCCTTAAATTTGCAGATCAAATGTCGATGACGCAAATAGGAGGCAATGTTCGTGACCTTGCAGGTAAAGCACGTAATAAGAAGCTTCAGCCAAAAGAAATGGAAGGAAGTACTTTTACAGTGTCTAATCTTGGGATGTTTGGTATTACTGAATTTACCAGTATCATTAATCAACCAAATTCAGCTATACTTTCTGTAGGAGCTATCGTAGAGAAGCCTGTAGTTAAGAATGGTGAGATTGTAGTCGGTAATACCATGAAACTGACTTTAGCTTGTGATCACAGAACTGTAGACGGTGCAACTGGCGCAGCATTCTTACAAGATCTTAAAACATTTATAGAGAATCCAGTGACTATGCTTGCATAAGCTAATCTGGATATTAGAATAGATAAGAATCCCGCGTTTAATCGCGGGATTTTTTTATTTTAGCTAATATGAGAAAACCAATTAAAACTTTAGGAATTCTGGCTATTAGTATGGCTGGATTATTTTCCTGTAAAGCTCAGGGAACAGCAGAGATAGAAATTTCAGCAAACGATATGAAAGATAATTTGGAGTACTTAGCTTCAGATGATTTATTGGGTCGTAAAACGGGAACAGAAGGAATAGAAAAAGCAGCAAATTTCATTACAACCATATTTAAGGAAAATGGCGTAAAACCTTATTACGATACGTTTCGAGATAATTTCACAATAGGAGATGTGAAGGCGTTTAATTTAGTAGGTTATTTAGAAGGGAATGATCCTAAACTTAAAGATGAATTTGTAGTTATTGGAGCACATTATGATCATATTGGTATAGTGAATGCTGTTGATGGAGATTCTATCGCTAACGGAGCTAACGATAATGCAGCAGGAACCACAGCAGTGGTAGAGTTAGCTAAATACTTTGCAGAACTTAAAGATAACAAGCGAAGTGTTTTATTTATTCTCTTTAGTGGAGAAGAAATGGGCTTAAAAGGATCTTACCACAGTGCAAAAAGACTTAAAGAAGAAGGAATCGATCTATACACCATGATTAATCTGGAAATGATTGGCGTTCCTATGAGCGGTAAAGATTATCTGGCATATGTAACCGGATTCAAAGAAAGTAATCTTGCTGAAAAATTTAATGAATATACAGGCGAGCAAACCTTAGGATTTTTACCAGAGGCTAATCAAATGAATTTGTTTAAAAGAAGCGATAATTATCCTTATTATGCTGAGTTTAATGTGCCTTCACAAACTATTTGTACTTTCGATTTTACAAATTACTCGTACTACCATCATGTAAAAGATGAGGTTTCAGAAATGAATCCGGAACATATGGCGAATGTTGTAGAAGCCATTATTCCAGGAATCCATAAAGTATTAAATACTCCGGAAAAGGAGATAAAGATGAATTAGGATGAAGAATGTTGTAATTACTGGAACAAGCCGTGGTATTGGTCTTGAACTTGTTAAACTTTTTGCTGAAGAGGACTTTAATATTTTAGCATTATCTAGAAATGCTGAACCTGTTTCTTCAATAGAATTGGATAATGTTAGTGCTTTTTCATTCGATTTAGGTACTGAAGTGGATCTTAAAAAAGCATCAGATTTTGTCGAAAATGAATGGAACGGTAAAGTCGATATTCTTATTCATAATGCCGGGGCTTTTTTAAATAAACCATTTCAGGAAACCGCATTAGAAGAGTTTAGAAGGATTTACGAAGTGAATGTTTTTGGTTTGATTGGCTTAACGCAGCAGTTAATGCCATTTATGGATTCTTCGTCGCACATTGTAAGCATAAGCAGTATGGGTGGTGTACAGGGAAGTATGAAATTCGCCGGATTGTCGGCATATTCTTCAAGTAAAGCGGCAATTATAACTTTAACTGAACTTTTAGCTGAAGAGTATAAAGAATCTGGACCTGTATTTAATGTTTTAGCATTAGGAGCAGTGCAAACCGAAATGTTAGCAGAAGCATTTCCTGGTCTTGAAGCTCCACTTTCCGCAGCAGAAATGGCTTCCTATATTAAGAATTTCAGCTTAACAGGAAGTAAATTCTATAACGGGAAATTGCTTCAGGTTTCTAATAGTACGCCTTAAATTGGATTGATGAATCAGGTGCTTTCAAGATATTTGCCTAGTCATGCGGTAGAGCCGGCTTTTATGCTTATTCGTGATAATAACGTGCATCTAAAAGTGGTTAACGAACGCCGCACTCGTCACGGTGATTATAGAAGAATGCCAGATGGAACGCAGCAAATAACAATTAATGCCAATCTCAACCAATATCGGTTTTTGATTACATTGGTGCATGAGATTGCGCACTTGCTTGCTTTCGAAAAATACGGAAGAAGAATTAAACCGCACGGGAGAGAATGGAAACTTACCTTCAGAAACTTAATGTTGCCATTTATCCATCCTGAAATCTTTCCTTCAAAACTATTACCGCTTATTGCCAGACATTTCAAAAATCCCACAGCAAGTAGTGATACAGATGCAAGATTATCTATCGCATTAAAAAGTTTTGATCAACCAAACGATAAAAACTATATTTTTGAAGTGCCGGCTGGTGCATTATTCAGAATTTATAACGGAAAGGTTTTTAAAAAAGGACCAAGAAGAATTAAGCGTTATGAGTGTCTGGAAGTGAATAGCGGTAAAATTTATTTATTTCAACCCAATGCTGAAGTTGAGCTAATTAAAGCTTAGCTTTCTTTTGCTTCTATATTATATGGAAAACGAAAACAAGAATGCCGAAATTCAGGAGGAATATCAAGCAAAAGCAAAAGGCTTTTTTCAGAGCACAAAAGTTTTTATAAATGATCTTTTAGATATAAGAACTGATAGTGATCGAGAATCAACCTTAGAGGCTGTAAGGAGAGATATTTCATTTAAAGGCCATAATGCCTGGATTTTAATCTTCTCTATTTTTGTGGCCTCCATAGGGCTTAATGTAAGCAGTACGGCGGTGGTTATTGGAGCCATGCTTATTTCACCACTTATGGGACCAATTGTAGGAATCGGTATGTCGGTTGCGATAAATGATGTAGATACACTTAGAAAGTCGCTCAAAAACCTCGGGATAATGGTAGTGCTGAGTGTGCTTACGGCTTTTGTATATTTCAAAATTTCTCCGGTTACAGAAATCACTCCAGAATTAGAAGCTAGAACTTATCCTACCATATTGGATGTTTTAGTAGCTATTTTTGGTGGTTTGGCGCTCATAGTAGGAAAGTCCAAAAAAGGAACTATCGCCAGTGTAATTATGGGAGTAGCGATTGCTACAGCCTTAATGCCTCCCCTTTGTACCGTAGGCTTTAGTCTTGCAAATACACAATGGCAAAATGCCGGTGGCGCATTTTATCTTTTTTCTATAAATGCTGTTTTTATAGCGCTTTCTACTTTTGCGGTGGCTAAACTTTTAGGTTTTCCATTAGTTCGTTATGCCAATAGTAAAAGACGTCGAAGAACCGCTCAAATCGCTTCAGCAGTAGCGGTGATTGTTATGATTCCCAGTATTATTCTATTTATCAATCTTTTGAATAAAACCTTATTCGAGACGAAAGCGAAAGATTTTGTAAGTAACGATATTCGTTATTTAGGAGCCGAAGTTTTAAAGCAGGAATCCGATTTTGATAACAGAAGGATTGATATCTATATGATAGGTAAGCGAGTGCCGGAAGGTACAGTAGCCACTTGGCGCGCAAAGCTGAACGAAATCGAAGCCCTTAAGGAATCGCAACTTATTGTTCATCAAAACGCTGAAGACGGCGGAAACTTAGATCAATTATCCTCGCAGGTTCGTAGTGGTATTTTGGAAGATCTTTACATGAAAAATCAGGAAGTTGTCGAAAATAAAGATGCTAAAATTCGATTGTTAGAAGACCAAATAAAACGATACCGAACTTCTTTATTCGATTTTGAAAGTCTTAGTAAAGAAGCTCAGGTGAATTATAGCGAAATCAAGAACCTTGGCTATTCTAATCAGGTTGTTACCGATTTTCAGAAAGTCGATACCATTCCAACATTTACAATTACCTGGAAAGATAAAGTTACCGCTACTGAAAAAGAAAATAGCAGAAAGAAATTCGAAAACTGGTTAAATGTTCGGTTACAACTGGACACGCTAAATGTGAAATCTGCTAATTAGTAGCCCTGCAGTTGCGCTTCTCTTACTTTTTTAAATAGGTCTGAAGAATACACAAAATCGGTTACTGTCTTGTCTGTGGTCTTGAAAATTTCGTCTTTGTTACCAGTCCACGCCAAAACTCCATCTTTTAAAAACGCAATTTTTTCTCCAATTTCAAGAACCGAGTTCATATCGTGAGTAATGATAATTGTGGTTATGTCATACTCATGTGTGATTTTCTGAATTAAATTGTCAATAACCGTAGCGGTTGTTGGATCCAATCCCGAGTTAGGTTCATCACAAAATAAATATTTTGGCTGATTTACAATAGCGCGTGCTATAGAAACACGTTTTTGCATACCACCACTAATTTCCGAAGGGAATTTATCATCTGCACCAACAAGATTTACGCGTTCTAAAACAAGACTAACGCGTTCTTCCATCTTCGCTTTCTTCATCTTGGTGAACATTTTCAGCGGAAACATAACATTTTCTTTAACTGTCATAGAGTCAAAAAGTGCTCCTCCCTGAAAAACCATCCCTATTTCTTTCCGAAGTTCTCTTCTTTCTTCATCAGAAAATTCACTATAGGGTTTGCCATCGTATTCAATTACGCCTTGTTCAGGAGTAAAAAGACCGAGCATGTTTTTTAAAAAAACACTTTTTCCAGATCCAGATTGGCCAATTATTAAGTTGGTTTTTCCGCGTTCGAAAACAAAATCAATACCTTTTAAAACCTCTTCGCCATTGAAAGCTTTATGTAAACCTTTTACCTCTATCATAATTAACTAAGTAATAATTGAGTAACAACATAGTTGGTAACAATAAGTACCACACTGGTCCAAACAAATGCAGTGGTACTTGCATGACCAACCTCTAAGGCTCCTCCTTTCATGTAATACCCGTGATATGCGGGAACAGTAGAAAGAATAATTGCAAACAGAAATGTTTTTATGAATGCATATATAAGATGGAATGTAGTAAAATCATCCTGTAATCCTGTAATGAATTGTTCGGGAGATACAAATCCTCCAAATACTGCAGCAACATAAGCGCCTAGTATTCCTAAAAACATAGAGATAGCGATAACAAAAGGATACGTCATCATCGCTACAATTTTAGGGAAAATCAGGTAGTTTTTAGAGTTGATTCCCATAACCTCTAAAGCATCAATTTGTTCGGTTACCCGCATAGATCCGATACTTGATGTTATAAAAGAGCCCACTTTACCTGCCATAATTATGGAAATAAAAGTAGGAGCAAATTCTAAAATCACCGATTGTCGCGCTGCATAGGCTACGAGGCTTTTAGGAATTAATGGGTTGTTGAGGTTTAGTGCCGTTTGGATTGCAACAACTGCTCCTATAAAAAAAGAGAGAAAACATACAATACCCATCGAACCAATGATAAGTTCATCGATTTCCTTAAATATAAGATCCTTTAAGACCGATCTTTTGGTCATTCTGGCAAATATACCTTTCAGCATGATAAAGTATTCGCCAATGGAGTGCAGGTAGGTCATTAAACAATTTTTGTAAAGCTAAAATACTAAATTTTACTTCGAAAGTATTTAACGTAGAATTAATCTTTAAATTTATAAGTTTCTTACTTTTGAAGCATTCTTCAAAATAGTTATTATGAAACGAATATACCTGGCAACATTTATGTTGCTTTTTGCTTTCTCTACAAAAGCACAGCAATCAGAATTCAAAAATAAAAAACCAAAATTGGTAGTAGGAATCGTAGTCGATCAGATGCGATATGACTACCTGAATAAGTTTTGGAATAAATATGAAGAGGGCGGTTTTAAACGCTTAATAAAGGAAGGTTTTAACTTTAGAAATAATCATTTCAATTACGCGCCAACTTACACCGGTCCGGGACATACCTCTGTTTGGACAGGAACTAGCCCAATGAATCATGGGATTATCGGCAATAACTGGTATGATAAGTTTGCGGGAGAAATGGTGTATTGCGCACAGGACGATGATGTAGAATCTGTTGGCACTAAAACCGATGCAGGTAAAATGTCTCCGCATCGTATCGAAGCGACGACGCTATCAGATCAAAACAGACTCAACACGCAGTTTAGAGGAAAAACAATCGGAGTATCTATTAAAGATCGTGGTTCTATTCTTCCGGCGGGACATACAGCAAATGGTGCTTATTGGTACTCTGGTGGTAACGATGGGAAATTTATCACAAGCACGTATTACATGGAAGAATTACCTGAATGGGTTGAGGATTTCAATAAATCTGGAAAAGCAGATTCTTACCTAAAAGAATGGAATACACTTTACGACATTGAAACCTACACAGAAAGTGGGGAAGATGATAATGATTTTGAAAACGGTTTTAAAGGAAAGGATAAAGCTACTTTTCCCTATGATCTTAAAAAATTAAGTAAGAAAAATGGTAAATATAGCCTGATTCCTCAAACACCATATGGTGATGATATCACTTTGGATTTTGCACTTGCAGCAATTAAAGGAGAAGATTTAGGTAAAGATGAAGATACCGATATTTTAACCCTTAGTTTTTCTAGTACCGATAAGGTAGGGCATAACTTTGGCGCAAACTCTAAAGAAGTAGAGGATACTTACCTAAGATTAGATAAAAATCTATCTGATCTTTTAAGTTATTTAGATGAAAATGTTGGAGAAGGAGAATATACTATTTTCCTTACTGCAGATCATGGTGGTGGTCATGTTGGTGGTTTTCTTGATAAGAATAGAATCCCAACCGGAGATTTAGATTATGATAAATTGGAAGAAGACTTTTCTGCTTTTTCTACGGAAAAATTTGGCGACGGACTTATCAAAAATGTATCAAACAATCAGATATTTTTTGATTACAAATACATAGCAGATAATGATTTGAATCCAGCTGAGGTAGAAACGAAAATCGAACATTTTTTAATTCAGCAGCCAGGTGTTTATAAAGTGTATACTCGAAGTGAGTTACAGGGCAACAACTTTTCTAATGGATTAGGTTATGTTGTTCAAAACGGATTCAACCAAAAAAGAAGTGGAGATGTAATTATAGTAACGCATCCGGGAAGTGGTTACGGTAAAGGTTCTACCCATGGTAGTGTTTTTAACTATGATACGCACACCCCATTGCTGTTTTTTGGAGCAGGCGTACCAAAAGGGGAAACTTACGAGCGTTCAGAGATTGTGGATATTGCGCCAACCATGGCAGCAATTTTAGGAATAGAATATCCTAATGCTACAAGTGGTAAACCATTAGCGATAATGTTGGATAAAGCTTCAGAATAAAATAAACTGAAATAACTAAAAAGCTCCTGAGTTTAGATAAATTCAGGAGCTTTTTTTATTGGCACCGCCAAACGGTTTGATATTCGATGGCTTGCCTTGAAATTGAAAATTCGTTTCCGGACTATGACTTATGGGCTTTACCTAAGATGGTTTATTCAATTCTGTAGTCAAAAAATAAATGTTGTTATTTAATAATTTTGCCCTTCATTTTTTTCCAGCGTAAGTCTCTAATAAATTTTCCTTCTTCTTTGGAAACTAATAAAGGTTCATTTGCTTTTTTTGCCTGAAAATAGCCTTTTAAATACGACGGAAATAGACCGTAGTCTTTTTTCATAAAAGCTAATTTGGCTGAAGCAATTCCTGTAATTAAAAATCCATATCCTAATCTATAAAATGCTTTTCCCTGTTTGTAGCGAGAAGCTTTGGTGTTATAATTAGCTCCGGTAGGTTTTAAGTGTTTTACGTGCAGTTTTTCAGTAGTTTCGATCTTCCAATCGTGAAACTGGGCTAAAAGCTCATCTACCGTATCCCAGCCCATCGCAGGTTTTAATCCTCCAATAGCTGTAAAGCATTCTTTGCGATAACATTTTAAAGCACCCCGAATGTGATCTTTATCGGTAAGATTTTCGATAATCCAGTCGCCATTTTTTTCGATCGTACAATGTCCGGCGGCCATTCCGATTTTTGAATCTTTTTTGAAAATTTCAACGATAGTTTCTAAGTAATTTTCAGGAAAAATCAAATCAGCATCGAACTTACAGATCAGATCATAGTTTTCATCTAATTCTGCTAAACCAGCATTAAAAGCATTGATCACTTTGCTTCCCGGTTGATGCGCCTCAGAAGAGGTGGTATTTTTTAGCTGAATAAAAGGATGCTTTTCGATAAAATCCTGAACAATTTTTGGAGTGTCATCGGTGCTTTGGTCGTTTACGACAACAATTTTACTTGGTAGAAAAGTTTGGCTAACCAAAGACTGAAGGGTTAATCCAATAAAATCTGCTTCGTTGTGTGCCGGTATGGCGATGTAAATTTTCAAAAGCTAAAGTTTAGCGTAAACTTACGATATTCTATAATTTCAGAATAAATTTTATAAATCGAAGTTTTTTCGAAAAAGATATCTCAAAATGAGAATGATATCATACAAATGCCTCATGGGTTTGTTTCCGGGTATTTACTAGTAGTCTATGAGGGTTTGTATCCTTAGTGAAATTTTGATTAATACTCGATTTGATTTGTAGTTAAAGTAAACTCTTTGTTATTATTAAATTTAAATGTTGTTCTAAAAATATAAGTGTCTACTTCAGTCTCTTTACTATCAAAAGATAGAACAATGTATTCTGGAAATGATTCTTTACATCTCGATACAAATTCTTCTATTGTCAATTCATACTTTGCAAAAGTATGTTGACTATTGATTTCTGGAGTCAAAATAAATTTTATGACATCAGAGTCGTTATTAATTGTATAAAATTGATCGTCATTCTTTTTTACCTCTACGGTAACACTTTCAAGTCTGTCATAATATAGTAATTGGCGGTCTATAATGAAACCATCTTTTGCATTTTCGGCATCTATTTTTCTATAATACTCTATTAAAGTTTCACGACTGTTAGATATGAAATCAAAATAAACTAAAATCTCATTTTTATTTATAAAGTCAGTTATTGAGTTTGGTTTAATTACAGGGAAATTATCAGGGATTTGATAAATAGTTGCATAGTCTAAGTTGATTGTGTCAATAATAATTCCTTCTTCCATTATAGCTGTAATATCTGAGGAAGTTGTTTCATTAGAGATATCATCATCCCTGTATTCACAGGCGCCAAGGAGTAATATACAAATGGAGAATAATACTTTTTTCATAGTTTCAGTTTATATAATTCTGTACTAGAGAGATACAAAAAAAGTGAAATGGTTGCGTTATTGAATCCAGACTCTTCAAAAATGACACACAACTAACGATTAACGATACAATAACTTTAAATTGTTCTATTTTCGTTCCGCATAAACTGCATAATAACGCGGAGTAAATCGTCTAAAAATCGGCCGAATTCCAACCTTGTTCACAGGATTAGTCCATTGTAAGCGATCTTTGATTTTCCATCCCGTTTTCTCTAATAGCCAATCGAATTGCCAGTCTTCAAATTCATGATAGTGGCGATCACGCATATCGGTTTTACTACGATATGCTTCAGAAAACCATAATTTTAACGGCACGGTAGTCACTAATTTATCGGCTTCAATATTTTTTAGAATCGTATAAGGATTCAATAAATGTTCAAAAATTTCAAAGGCAGTAACGACTTCGAAATCTTGCTTTACAATATCAAATTTCTCATCTAAATCTTCACCAGTTGTATTGGTGATCTCGTATCCTTCCTTCAGCATAATTTCAGAAAAAGGGTTTTGAATTCCCAGATCTAAAATATTAGAAGGTGCTTTAACATGTTTGTTTAAAAATTCTAGTGTTTTTTGAAATCGTTTACCGGGATAGGTATTCTCGTACATTTTAATATTCGTATACTATTGCATTAATATTCATACCGGCACCAACACTGGCCAGCAAAATAATATCACCTTTTTGCAATTCCTGATTTTCAATCTTTTTGTTCACTACCAAATCTAATAATGTTGGCACTGTTGCAACACTGCTATTTCCCAATTCTTTAATAGACATCGGCATCACGCCTTCTGGGATTTTTTTGCCAAACAATTTATAAAAACGTTTGATAATAGCTTCATCCATTTTTTCATTCGCCTGATGGATAAATACTTTTTTAAGATCATCAATTCCTTTTCCGCTTTGCTCTAGGCAAGACTTCATCGCATTCGGAACATTGATCAACGCAAATTCGTAAATTTTGCGACCATTCATTTTAATAAAACGCGTATCAGAATCAGTTTCCTGATTGTTCGATTTTCCAAAATAAATATATTTAGATTCACTTAAAGAATGCGTAGCTGTTTCGTGCGCTAAAATACCGCCGGTTTCTTCGCTTGCTTCTAAAATAGCGGCACCAGCACCATCAGAAAATATCATGCTGTCTCTGTCGTGTTGATCTACAACTCTAGAAAGTGATTCGGCTCCTATAACTAGGCATTTTTTGGCCATACCGCACTTAATAAAAGCTTGTGCCTGTATCATTCCTTCAATCCAGCCAGGGCATCCAAAAAGAACATCATAACATACACATTTTGGATTCTTGATGCGTAACTTAGCTTTTACACGTGTAGCCATACTTGGCACCGTGTCGCTTTGTATAGATCCTTTACTAACATCACCATAATTGGTAGCAACAATAATGTAATCTAGCGTTTCAATATCTACGTTAGAAGATGCTATTGCTTTTTGCGCTGCCAAAAAAGCAATATCTGAGGTGTTAAGAGAATCATCGATATAGCGACGTTCTTCAATACCGGTGATTGCTTTAAATTTTTCTATAGTCTCCTCGTTGGAGTGAGGAAAGTCACTACCGTCCAGATTTTTGAATTCATGCAGATGAAAATCGGCATTTTTAGTAATTACATTTGGGATATAACTTCCCGTTCCAGTGATCTTGATGTTCATCCGTCAATTTGAATTAGTAATGAAATATAAGAATTATTGTTCGCAATCCTAACAAAATGTTAATTGGTTATTCTGAAATCTATAAAAAAAGGCTATCAATTTTGATAGCCTCTTAAAAATAAGTGTTATCAGATTAAGCTTCCATATATTCCTCTATCGGAGGACAGGTACACATAAGGTTTCTGTCTCCAAAAGCTTCGTCTACTCGGCGAACGGTAGGCCAAAACTTATTGTCTGCAATATATTCTAGTGGAAAAGCTGCTTTTTCTCTGCTATAAGGGAAACTCCATTCGCTTGAAGTAAGCATTTTAATAGTATGAGGTGCATTTTTCAACACGTTGTTAGTGTCGTCTGCACTTAATTCTTCAATTTCTTTTCTAATAGAGATCAACGCATCACAAAAACGATCCAACTCAGCTTTACTTTCACTTTCTGTAGGCTCGATCATTACCGTTCCTGCCACAGGAAACGATACTGTAGGCGCATGGAATCCATAATCGATTAGACGCTTAGCAATATCTGTAACTTCGATGCCATTGTCTTTAAATGGTCTACAGTCTATAATCATTTCGTGAGCTGCACGTCCTCTTTCTCCAGAGTATAACGTTTTATAATGATCTGAAAGACGTTCTTTAATATAATTTGCGTTTAAGATCGCATGTTCGGTAGCTTTCTGAAGTCCGCCGCTTCCAAGCATTTTGATATATGCATAAGAAATTAAACACACTAAAGAAGATCCCCAAGGAGCTGAAGAAATTGGGCCAATGGCTTGTTCTCCGCCAGTTTTAATTACTGGATTTCCTGGTAAAAACGGCACTAGTTGTTTTGCAACACAAATAGGACCAACACCTGGACCACCGCCACCATGTGGAATCGCAAAGGTTTTATGAAGGTTTAAGTGACAAACATCAGCACCGATATTTCCAGGATTGGTCAAACCAACCTGAGCATTCATATTGGCACCATCCATATAAACCTGCCCGCCATTATCGTGGATAATCTGAGTAATTTCTTTAATAGCCGATTCGAATACACCGTGAGTAGATGGGTAAGTTACCATTAAAGCTGCAAGATTATCTTTATGCTCAATAGCTTTTTCTCTTAGATCATCAACATCTATATTTCCATTTTCGGTAGCTTTGGTCACTACTACTTTCATTCCCGCCATTACTGCAGAAGCTGGATTGGTTCCGTGTGCAGAAGAAGGAATTAGACAAACATCACGATGTCCCTGGCCTTCAGCTTCATGATACGCTCTAATCACCATTAATCCTGCATATTCCCCTTGTGCACCAGAATTTGGTTGCAAAGAAGTAGCAGAAAAACCAGTAATCTCGGTTAACTGATCTTCCAGTTCTTTAAGAATGATTTGATAACCTTCAGCTTGTTCTACCGGAGCAAATGGATGAATATTTCCCCATTGCGGATTACTAAGCGGAAGCATTTCTGAAGCTGCATTTAGCTTCATGGTACAAGAACCCAAAGAGATCATCGAATGATTTAGTGAAAGATCTTTACGCTCTAATTTTTTGATATAACGCATCAATTCAGTTTCTGAATGGTATGCGTTAAAAACGTCGTGAGTTAAGAAATCTGTTTTTCTAGAAACCGATTCTGGTATTGCGCTGATTTCTTTTAATTCTGAAAGCGCTTCAGTTTCTTTACTGGCTACTTCAGCAAAAATGGAAACTACCGCATTTACATCTTCTGTAGTAGTAGTTTCATTTAACGAAATAACTACAGTTTCAGCATTAGGGTAATAGAAGTTATATTCTTTAGCTTCCGCAGCAGCTTTTATTTTTTCAGCATCTGCTTTTATCTGAAGTGTATCAAAGTATGCTGAATTTACCTGCTCGTATCCTAAACTCTCTAATTGTGAAGCTAAGTTTGTTGTTGAATAATGAACGGTATCAGCAATATATTGTAATCCTTTTGGACCGTGATAAACTGCGTACATTCCTGCCATTACTGCAAGTAAAACCTGTGCAGTACAAATGTTAGAGGTTGCACGATCACGTTTTATATGTTGCTCTCTGGTTTGTAACGCCATTCTTAGCGCACGATTACCATCGGCATCTTTAGTTACACCAATAATACGCCCAGGAAGGTTTCTTTTGTAAGCCTCTTTAGTTGCAAAATAAGCAGCGTGAGGCCCACCGTAACCTAATGGAATTCCAAAACGTTGTGTTGTTCCTACAACTACATCTACTCCCAATTCTCCAGGAGCTTGTAATTTTACTAAGCTTAAAATATCTGCAGCTACAGCTACTTTTATCGAATTTTCATTACAGTTATTTACAAAATCTGCATAATCGAAAATTTGTCCGTGCTTTCCAGGATATTGAATTAAAGCCCCAAAAAATTCAGAAGAATAATCGAATTCGGCGTGGTTGCCAAGTACGATTTCAATACCTAAAAATTCTGCACGGGTTTTAATTAATGAGATGGTTTGTGGTAAAACCTGTTCAGAAATAAAGAACTTATTTACATTATCCTTTTTTTGCTTACGATCTCTAACTGCAAATAGTAAAGCCATAGCTTCTGCCGCTGCAGTAGATTCGTCTAAAAGCGAGGCATTGGCGATTTCCATTCCGGTAAGATCGCTTACCATGGTTTGGAAATTTAGCAAAGCTTCCAATCTTCCTTGAGCAATCTCAGCTTGATAAGGCGTATAAGCCGTATACCAACCCGGATTTTCTAAAACATTACGTTGTATTACCGCAGGCATAATTCCCTGGTGGTAACCTAGGCCAATGTAAGATTTGAAAACCTTATTTTTAGCAGCTAACTTTCCAATATGCTCGGCGTATTGATTCTCACTAAGCGCTTTTGGTAAATTTAGGGGCTGTTTTAAACGAATATCATCTGGGATTGTTTCGTAGATAAGCTGCTCCAAACTATCAACGCCGATAGTCTGTAGCATCTCTTTAAGATTTTCTTCTTTAGGACCAATGTGTCGAAGGGCAAAAGAATCTGTTCTCATCAATATTGTAGTTGTGTTTTGATGGCGCGAAATTACACAATTTCATCGTAAATCTTTAAAGATTAGGCGACACAGTTTTAAAGATTTTTTAACGTCTGATAAAGAAGTATAGCTTAAAATTTTGACGTTCATTTTTCGTAAAAATAAATTGAAATTAGAATTGCCTATTTTAGCCGGGTGAAGTCGCTAAAATATCTTTTTAATCTTTATTTAAATTCCAGTATCCACACCGGGATTGCTGTGGTTTGTTTTACACTGGTCACTTTTTTAGAGTTCGGAATTGCGGTAGATCAAAACCTGCTCTGGTTTATTTTCTTCGGAACGGTTACCAGCTATAATTTTGTAAAATACGCCAGTGTTGCCGGTTTGCATCATTCCAGTCTTGCTGAGAATTTAAAGATTATACAGGTGTTTTCGTTTTTCTGTTTTATAGCCTTATTGTGGTATACACTGAAACAAGATTACAAAACACTTTTCGTTTCGACTATACTGGGAATGTTAACCTTGCTTTACGCAACACCTGTTTTAAAAGGACATCAAAATTTAAGGAATATCGCCGGTATTAAAGTGTTTGTAATAGCAATTACAGCTACCGGAACCGGAGTTTTGTTACCCTTATTACATCATTATGAGATTTCACTTCAGGATAAAATTATAGCTATAATTCAACGAATATTAATACATGTAGTTTTGATGCTTCCTTTTGAAATTAGAGATTTAAGATATGATCATGCATCACTAAAAACCATTCCGCAGCTATTGGGAGTAAAGAACACGAAAATCTTTGGAGGTGTTTTGCTTTTTTTAGCGGTAGGTTTAGAACTTTTTAAAACTAATGCTGTTGAACATAGTTTGCCGGGATTGGCAATATTCGCAGTTTTGGTTATCTTAATGTTGTTGGCCTCGAGAACAAAACAAAACAAATTTTATTCTTCTTTTTGGGTAGAAGCTGCGCCAATATTTTGGGTGCTTATTTTGGTTATTCTAGGTGAGATTTTCTAAGCTCTTCTTCGATAGCTTTACGCCAGCATTCTTTCTCGTCTGGCGAGCAGCACTCTAATTTTGCTTTCTCGATAAGTTTAGTTAAACGCGTATTACGCTCGCTATATTCTCTACAACGAGGACATTCTGATAAATGCTCTAAAAGCTGCATTTTTTCTATCAAGTCAGCTTCTTTATACTGACCTTTATCACAGCAGCATTCGGCCTTATCGCAATCAATATATTTCTTTTCTTCTTGCATAGTTAAAACCAGTTTTTTTCCAGACAAGCTGCTAAAGCTGTTCTGGCTCTGTGGATTATTACCCAAAGATTAGACGGAGTGATATCGAATTCTTTACAAATTACATCGGTATCTATACCATCTATAGTTTTCATTTTAAAAATGGTTGCATGCTTAGCATTAATTTTTTCTAAACAGTCCAGAATTGCCATTCCCAGTTCTGTATTTTCCATTTCGTCCTCGGCAGTTTTATCAAATTGATCGGCAACCTGCTCTTCCAGCCAGTCACCATCATTTTCACCGTCACGATAATTAATATGAACTTCTGCCTGTCCTTTCTTAGAATTACTTCTGCGGTAATGATCGATAATTTTACGTTTAAGGATAGAGATTAACCAGGTTCGTTCGCTGGCTTCACCCTTAAAATTTTCCATCGATTTGAGACCGGCAAGAAAAGTTTCAGAAATAAGATCGTTAGCAACCTCACGATCGTTTACCCTTACAATTGTATAATTGAAGAGATAATCTGAGTATTTATCTACCCATTTAGTTGGATCTATGCTATGCGTTGACATTTTTTTGTCGTGAGATTATCAGGTAAAAGTAAGAAAACTTATTTATACTGAAGAATGGTTTATATGCTTTGAAAAATGTTTTGGATCTGAAGTAGTCGTCACCCTGAACTTGATTCAGGGTCCCATCACGTTTTTAACTGGATGAGATTCTGGATCAAGTTCAGAATGACGATTTTTTTACCTTCTACTTTTCAATTAATCCTGCTCTTTTAAGTAGAGCATCGGGTTTTGGTTCTTCTCCTCTGAAACGTTTATAAAGCGTCATAGGATGTTCGGTGCCGCCCATAGACAGAATATTGTTTTTGAACTTATCGGCAACTTCCTTACTGAAAATTCCTTGTTCTTTAAAATATTCAAAAGCATCGGCATCTAGAACTTCTGCCCATTTATAAGAATAATATCCTGCTGAATATCCTCCCTGGAAAATATGAGAAAATGCGGTACTCATACAATTTTCCGGAACATCAGGATAGAGTTTTGTAGCTTCAAAAGCTTGTTTTTCGTGCGCTTTTACATCTTCAACAGTAGAAGGGTCTATAGCATGCCAGCTTAAATCTAACATTCCGAAGCTTAATTGACGAACGGTTTGCATTCCTTCTTGAAAGCTAGAAGATTCTTTTATTTTTTCAACCAATTCCATCGGAATAGCTTCTCCGGTTTTATAATGCTTTGCAAAAAGTTGTAGCGCTTCTTTTTCGTAACACCAATTTTCTAAAACTTGGCTAGGTAATTCCACAAAATCCCAATATACGTTAGGTCCCGATAAACTTGGATAAATTGTATTTGCTAACATACCGTGAAGGGCATGCCCAAATTCGTGGAAAAGAGTCGTTACTTCATTAAAAGTTAATAATGAAGGTTCCGATTTTGTTGGTTTTGTGAAATTACAAACGATAGAAACATGCGGGCGTTCTTCTTTTTCATTCTTTACAAATTGCGATTTGTACTCTGTCATCCATGCGCCACCACGTTTTCCCGGTCTTGGGTGAAAATCGGCATAAAATAATGCAATATTTTTCCCATTTTCATCGGTAACATTATACGTTTTTACATCAGGATGATATTTCTCTACTTCCTGAGTTTCGTTGAACTGAAGTCCGTATAATTTACTCGCTATGGTGAAAACTCCGTCGATTACATTTTCTAGTTTGAAATATGGTTTTAGCTTTTCATCATCCAAATTGAACAATTTCTGCTTCAATTTTTCACTATAGTAAGCCGAATCCCACTTCTCTAGATGGTCGATACCATCTAATTCTTTCGCGAAATCTTCTAATTGTTGAAATTCTTTTTCTGCAGCAGGTTTAGCTTTTTCAAGAAGTTCATTCAAGAAACTATCTACCTTTTCAGGAGTTTCTGCCATTCGTTCTTGCAATACAAAATGCGCATGAGTTTCAAAACCTAAAAGTTGTGCTCGCTGATATCTAAGTTTGGCGATTTTTAGAACATTTTCTTGATTGTCTAATTCATCACCATTAAATCCTTTAGCACCAAAAGCTATAGCCATTTTTTTACGGAGCTCACGATTTTTCGCATACTTCATAAACGGAATGTAACTTGGATAATCTAAAGTGAAAATCCAACCTTTTTTCTCTCTAGACTCAGCTACTGTTTTTGCTTCTTCTTTAAAACTTTCCGGTAGGCCATCAAGATCTTTTTCTTGGGTGATCTGGAGTTCAAATTTATTGGTTTCAGCTAAAACATTTTCACCAAAATTTAAACTTAAGGCAGCAAGTTGCTTATCGATTTCGCGTAATTCTTCTTGCTTTTCCTTCGGAAGATTGGCTCCGTTTCTAGAAAAAGACTTGTATTTTTTATCTAAAAGCGTTTTTTGTTCCGTAGTTAAGTCAAGCGCATCTTTTTGCTCGTAAACCGCTTTTACACGTTTAAATAAATCTTCATTCAGAATAATATCATTACTGAATTCGGATAATAAAGGAGAGACTTCTTGAGCGATTTTCTGAATTTTTGCATTGGTTTCTGCAGAATTAAGATTGAAGAAAATGCTAGTAACTCGATCTAACTTTTCTCCTGAAAATTCTAATTCCTCTATAGTATTTTCGAAAGTTGGTTCAGTTGCTGCTGAAGCAATTACTTCGATCTCTGACTTTGCTAGTTGTATGGCTTCGGTTATTGCAGGCTTAAAATGTTCCGTTTTAATTTTTGAAAAAGGAGCATAATTAAAATCCTTTAATAATGGATTATCTGTATTCATATACATTCAATTTTTTCGAATTAATGAAGTACAAAGCCTAAGCCATAACCGAGATTAGTTACCTAATTTCAGGTTTTTAAGATTGATTGCCAGAATTAACGAATTTGAAGTTTTTGTTCGGACGAATTGGCAGGGTTTCAGTTGGCAATAATCAATAAACAGTGATCAATGAGCATTAATGAGATTTTTGCTGAATAAAAAAGGTTTTATTCCGTGTCTGACACAGAATAAAACCTTTATGAGATGCTGAATCAAGTTCAGCATGACGTTGAGCCACGAGTTGATGGATTTATCCAGTCATCAGAGGATATTCGCAAGAAACAATTTTTTAAAATTCAATTACACTGCGCTTCTTTCGAAATCAGGAAGTAATTATTAATTCAAAATTCAGCATTTGAAAGTCAAAATAAGTATTATTAATCTTGAATTTTGCTTCCATGATCTATTGTCTATGTTCTAGAATCTAAAAGCACAGCGATCTCAATGCTTAATTCTAACTGCTAATAGCGCAGCGATCTAGAGGTTACTTCTTCTTAACTTCTTCAGCGCCTTTAATCACTTTTTCTTTTAGACCTTCTTTGTACACCAATACTTTATCCTGAACACATTTATCGGCAGCGCCAATAATTTGTGCAGCTAAAATACCGGCGTTTTTTGCGCCATCGAGAGCAACAGTAGCGACAGGTACGCCGCCGGGCATTTGTAAAATAGAAAGTACAGAGTCCCAACCATCGATAGAATTTCTAGATTTTACAGGAACTCCGATAACGGGTAGGGGAGAAAGTGAAGCAATCATTCCCGGGAGATGCGCTGCACCACCAGCACCAGCAATAATCACGTTGATGCCGCGAGTATGAGCATTTTTTCCGTAGTCGAATAATTTTTCAGGAGTTCGATGCGCAGAAACGATATCGACTTCAACTTCAATATCAAATCCTTGTAAAATATCTACTGCTTCCTGCATTACCGGCAGATCGCTAGTACTTCCCATTATAATTCCTACTTTGCTCATAATATGTGTTTTTATACTTTTAGCTATCAGTTTTTTATGCTTTATTAATAAATAATCGCTAGAAATTTTTTGATTAAATCCGATATAGCAAGCTTTCTAACTTCTAACTTCTAACTTCTAACTTCTAACTTCTAACTTCTAACTTCTAACTTCTGCTAATTACTTTAATTTCTCCTTTAACTCGTTCCGCAATATTACGTGCTTCATTGATATCTTTGTTTACAATAGTAACATGTCCCATCTTTCTGAAAGGGCGAGTAATCTTTTTTCCGTAGATATGAGGTGTTACGCCATCCATTTTCATAATGGTATCGATATTCTTATAAACAACTTCACCTTCATAATCTTTATCTCCAACAAGATTCACCATAATTCCACCAACTTTACTATCGGTATTTCCTAAAGGTAAATCTAGAATAGCGCGAATATGTTGTTCAAACTGATTGGTATAACTAGCTTCGATACTATAATGCCCGCTATTGTGAGGTCTTGGCGCAACTTCGTTTACTAAAATATCGTCGTTTTCGGTTTGAAACATTTCTATTGCTAAAAGGCCTACATGTTCAAAAGCTTCAGAAACTTGTTTTGCAATCGCTCTAGCTTTTTCCGCAACATGGTTTTCTATTCTAGCCGGACAAATTACATATTCTACCTGGTTGGCAGTGGGATGAAATTCCATTTCTACCACCGGATAGGTTTTTACTTCACCACTCGGTGTTCTGGCAACGATCACGGCAAGCTCATTTTTAAACGGGATCATTTCTTCAGCAATACATTCAGCATTTGGCAGTTTCTGTAAATCTTCAGCTTCCTTAATTACAGATACTCCTTTTCCGTCGTAACCACCCGTCGCACTTTTCCAAACAAACGGTAAAGATCTGGCGCCAGATTCGACATCTGCGATAAGATTTGCTATTTTTTGATACCTTTTAAATGGAGCTGTTGGTATATTTTTTTCAGTATAAAATTCTTTTTGAATAGCTTTATTCTGAATTTTTTCTAGCGTAGCAGCACTTGGATACGTTTTGATACCTTCAGCCTCTAGTTTTTTTAGGGCTTCAATATTTACTCCTTCAATCTCAAACGTTAGTATATCTACTTTTCTTCCGAAGTTAACAACCGTATCAAAATCCATTAAATCGCCTTGCTCAAAATGATCACAGGCAATTCTGGAAGGTGCTTCACTATTTGGATCTAAAACATAGGTTTGGATATCGTATTTACGCGTGTCGTAAAGCATCATTTTACCTAATTGCCCACCACCCAGGATACCAAGTTTAAAATCTGAAGAAAAGTAATTAATCATATTTCGTGCTGTTTGTGCAAAAATAAATTTTTAAGGTTGATTGTACCATTTATTCTTGCAGAAATTGGGGGAGTGTTGTAAATGAGATTCCGTATCTTTGCTTCCTTAAAAAAATCAGGTTTTGGTAAAAATACACGATATTGTTTTTGAACCCTATGTAAGTGAGGAAGAAATTGATACAGCAATAGCAAAAATCACAGAAAGGCTAAACGCAGATTATGAAAATGAGCGTCCTGTTTTTCTAAGTGTGCTAAATGGCTCTTTCATGTTTACTTCCGAAGTGATGAAAAAGTTCAAAAGAGAGTGTGATATTCAGTTTGTGAAGTTAGGATCTTACGAGGGTACAGAATCCACCGGAGATGTAAGAACACTTATAGGACTTAATAAATCGCTTGCTGGTAAAAAAGTGGTCATCTTAGAGGATATCGTAGATACCGGCGGTACGTTACAAGAGCTGGATAAAATTTTGAAAGAAAAAAATGTTAGTGACTATAAAGTAGCGACATTATTTTATAAACCTTCTATGTATCGTGGAAGTATAAAAATTGATTACGCAGGAATTGAAATCCCTAATGAATTTATTGTAGGCTATGGTTTAGACTATGATGGTTTAGGAAGAAACCTTACAGCAGTATACAAACGTAAATCGTAAATAAAATAACATAACATGACAAATTTGGTACTCTTTGGCCCTCCCGGAGCGGGCAAAGGAACTCAGGCAGATATTTTAAAAGAGAAATATCAGTTAGTACATATTTCTACAGGCGATGTTTTTAGATACAACATCAAGAATCAAACAGAACTTGGTTTAACTGCAAAGTCTTTTATTGATAAAGGTCAGCTAGTGCCAGATGAGGTTACTATCAATATGCTTAATGCTGAGGTGGAAAACAATCCAAATGCAAAAGGTTTTATATTTGATGGTTTTCCAAGAACCGAGAATCAAGCCGATGCTTTGGCCAGCTCTCTAAGCGGTAAAGGAACAGAGGTAAAAGCAATGATTGCTTTAGAAGTAGAAGATGAGGTTTTGGTGAAGCGTTTGTTGGAAAGAGGTAAAACCTCTGGTAGAAAAGATGATGCAGATGAAGCGGTAATTCGTAACAGAATTACAGTGTATTATGACGAAACTGCCATTTTAAAAGAGTATTACAAGAAACAAGATAAATATTACGGTGTTGATGGAGTAGGTTCTGTAGAAGAAATTACAGAGAGAATCAGCAACGTAATCGATAAATTATAATTCGAAATTAGATAATGAGAGAAGGCAATTTTATAGACTACGTAAAGCTACATGTATCTTCAGGAAAAGGAGGATCTGGATCTTCACATTTGCATCGTGAAAAGTATGTAGCTAAGGGAGGTCCCGATGGCGGTGATGGTGGTCGTGGTGGCCATGTGATCTTGCGTGGTAATAAAAACCTTTGGACATTAGTCGAATTTAGCTTTAGAAGACATGTAAGAGCTGAACACGGTGGTAACGGAGGTAAGCAACGAAGTTCTGGTGCCGATGGTCAGGATGAGATTGTAGATGTACCTTTAGGAACTGTAATTCGTGATACCGATACTCAGGAAATCATTGATGAGGTTACGGAAGATGGTCAGGAAATTATTATTGCTGAAGGTGGAATGGGAGGCCGGGGTAACTGGCATTTTAGATCTTCTACAAATCAAACACCACGATATTCGCAACCGGGTATCGATGGTAAAGAATTAGATATTACTTTAGAGCTTAAAGTATTAGCCGATGTAGGTTTAGTAGGTTTTCCTAACGCAGGAAAATCTACTTTACTATCGGTAATTACCTCGGCAAAACCTAAAATTGCCGATTATGAATTTACTACACTAAAACCCAATCTTGGGATTGTAAAGTATCGTGATTTCAAATCTTTTGTTGTTGCGGATATTCCTGGTATTATTGAAGGTGCTGCGGAAGGAAAAGGGCTTGGCTATCGATTTTTAAGACATATTGAACGAAATTCGACCCTACTATTTTTAGTGCCAGCAGATGCTGAAGACGTAGCGAAGGAATACGAAATTTTATTAGACGAACTTCGACGTTATAATCCTGAAATGTTGGATAAAGATCGATTAGTAGTGGTGTCTAAGACAGATATGCTGGACGAGGAATTGAAAACGGAGTTAAAGGCTGAATTAGATGAAAATCTTCCTGTACCTTATCATTTTATATCCTCTGTAGCACAACAAGGACTAACTGAGCTTAAAGATAAATTGTGGGAAATGCTTAACAAAGATCCAGAGCATAAAAACTAACTTCATTTTTTCATATTCTTTATTTTGAACTTCTTTTGCTAACTGATTTGCAAACAATGAAGTGGGATGATTTTTGATTAATTTTAAATACGTCAGAAATTATTCGATATGAAATTAATATTTAAACTCATTTTATTCAGTTTACTAGTAGCATCCTGTAACACCCCTAGGACGGTTTACGATTACGATGCTCAAACTAATTTTGATCTTTACAAAAGCTATCAATTGTTCCCGGATTTTCAGACGGGGATGAGTCAGTTAGATGAAAAAAGAATCATCAATAGCATCGATCATTTTATGCGCGAGAAGAATTTAGCGCTCGTGGAAAAGAATCCTGATATGTATGTGAATTTGTATACAGAACAATTTCAGGAGCAAAACTCGAATACTCTAGGTGTTGGTATTGGAAGCGGCGGCGGAAACGTAGGAGTAGGAGTTTCTGGAGGTATTCCTCTCGGCGGTCCAAAAGACTATTTACGCTTTATTATTGACTTTATTGATGTGGAGAAAGATGCTCTAATTTGGAAGGCTGAGGTAGAAGTGAAATTCAATAAAAATGCAAATCCAGATCAACGCCAAGCTCTATTCGACAAAGTTATAGCTAAGGCTCTGGAAGGATATCCTCCTATAAATTAAATCTAATCTTTTATGCTTTTTGCCAGACTGCTTTGAACTTTTACAGTGAAGATTTTTCTCATATTATTGTTATCAATATTCATCTCTAAACTATAACGATTATTGTATTTAGAGCGGATTTCCTAGAGCTCTTAAAAAGCGATATCTAGATATCTTGATTGGATAGATATGTTATTGCAGAAGTGTATTGTTACGATTTAAGATAAACTTCAACCTGATCTGTAGTATAAGTTTACAATTCGACCCTAGGTCGGGTTGATATGCAATAGAACGATTGAGGTGTAAAGATTCGATTTAGTTGAAATAGCAAAATAGTAGAAATAAAAAAAGCTCCGGTAATACCGGAGCTTTTAAGTTTTATGAAGTTTTGTTAATTAGTCTTCAACAACTTCCATAGTAGTAAACGTGATTACACTTCTACGGTTTTTAGCATATTCTTCTTCTGTACATCCTTTTGCTTCAGTACAATCATTTACTGGTTGCGATTCTCCGTAACCTTTTGTAGTGATATTTTCAGAAGAAATACCGTTGCCAACTAAATATTCTTTAGTAGCATCAGCTCTACGTTGTGAAAGCTTAAGGTTATACTCATCAGAACCTCTTGCATCTGCATGAGAAGCGATTCTAATATTTGTAGCCTTACTATCTTTAAGGATATCGATAACTTTATCTAACACTTCTTGATATTCAGCAGTAACTTCAGATTTATCGAATTCGAAGTAAATTTTATTTTCGTGAGGAATATCAATTTGTCTGGTTTTCTTAACATACTTAGTTTTTGTGAAAGAATATAAGTTGTCGTTACCACCTCTGTTAGATGTCAAAAATCCTTTCTTTTCACCTTCTTTGATAATAAAAGCGAAATCATCGTAGGCACTATTTATAGAGCTTCCTAAGTTTTCAGCTTCAGTGAAATCACCTTCAGATTTGTAAACATCCAAGTTTCCAAATCCCATATGGCCATCTGATGCGAAATAAAGAACATTGTCTTCACTAACGAATGGAAACTGCTCTCTGTGCTCTGTGTTAATTCCAGCACCAAGATTTTCTGGAGTTCCATAAGTTCCGTCATCATTTACAGAAACTTTATAAAGGTCAAAACCTCCTTGTCCTCCTGGCATATCACTAGCAAAATAAAGTGTAGAACCATCAGGGCTTAAAGCTGGATGCTCTGTAGAGAACTCTTCACTTGTAAAAGGAAGTGCTTCAATATTTGTCCATTGTTCATCAACTAATTCAGCTCTGTAAATTCTAATGTTAGCAACTCTAAGACCTTCTTCAGTTTTAAAACGCTTTTCATTAGTTCTGTCAAAATACATTACTGTTCCATCTTCACTAACTACTGCAGAGCTTTCGTGCTCATCTGTATTAATAGCATCAGAGAAAAGTACTACGTTGCTAATCTCACCTTCTTCAGAAATATCACCTGTATATAAATCTAATGCAGGTTTTTTGTTCCATGGATAAATAGGGCGAGCTGTATTTCTTGTTGAAGCAAATGCGATTTTATCTTCTCCAAAATAAGAGATTCCAAAATCTGAAGATGCAGCGTTATCTGCAGCTACCATTTGAGGTTCGTAGATGTATAGATTACTCGAATCTACAATGCTTTCTTCAAACTCTTGCATGTCTACATCTTTACCATAGTAAGATGCGAAATACTTATCTGCTTCATCATTTTTATTAGTAGCACGAAGTGAGTGTGCGTACCTGAATTCGTATTCAGGTGCTACAGTTTCCTCATGTCTTTCGAATAAAGTTGAATACACTCCAGCTGCGTTTTGCATCTGATTCGTGTAGAAATAAGCATCTCCAAGATTTTGAAGAACTTCCTGGTCCTTTTCTGATACTCCTTCGTACGTCGAAGCAGCATCTATGTAAGCACGCTGAGCGAAAAGCTTGTCGGCTTTCCTGATTTCAGACCTTTGTCCGAAAGCTGTGATGCTTACAAGAAATATTAATAATGTACTATAAATGTTTTTCATATTAATCTTTTTTAGAAGAATCTAGGAGACTTGTCGTATCCTTTGTTTAAACCGAATAAATCTATATCAAACAATACCATGATTTCATGAGTACCGTCGTTGTAGTTTCCAAAATTCGTTGT
Source organism: Zunongwangia endophytica (assembly GCF_030409505.1). NCBI lineage: Bacteria > Pseudomonadati > Bacteroidota > Flavobacteriia > Flavobacteriales > Flavobacteriaceae > Zunongwangia > Zunongwangia endophytica. Next base: position 3,720,044 of record NZ_JAUFPZ010000002.1, read on the forward strand.
GGTATAATCATACGCATAACCTACACGAAGTTGAGGAGTGATCTTAAAGTTAACCAATCCAGTTACTGACTCATCAAATCTATAACCAAGACCAGCTTCTAAACGATTGTATAAAAGAACATTTGCAGTTACATCTACAGATAATGGAGAGTTTTTTACACCTCTAGCCATAAATGCAGGTTTTAGTTTTACACTTGGACTAAGGTCAAATACATATCCCCCTGTTAAAAAGTAGTGAATTTCTTCTTCTCCAATTCCCTGAATTCCTTGTTCGTTTTCGATATGCTTCGCAGTGAAAAGGTTTGGGGCAGATACACCTAAATAGTAGTTGTCGCTAAACCAAAATGCACCAGCACCGAATACTGGAAAGGTTTCATTGTAGCTATTGAAAGCTGGATCATTAGGATCTGGAAGTATAATTCCGCTTGTATTAGAATCGAAAGTAGTTATACCAGCTTTTGCACCAAGAGATAATTTACTGTTGTTGCTTAATGGTAATACATAAGCGAAATCTGCTGTAATATTATTCTCTTTTACCCAATCTCCAATTTCGTCGTGAACTACGGTTAAACCAACCTCAATTCTTTCGCTTATCGGAGTGTGAGCGAAGAAGTTGGCGGTGCGAGGTGCACCGTCAACATTTACCCACTGAGCTCTGTAGATTCCACCAAGGTTTAACATCCCTGGGTCATCTGTAGCATATGCCGGGTTCACAACGCTCATGTTATACATGTATTGTGTGAACACAGGATCCTGCTGAGACATTCCTTTTGCGGAGAAAAGGATAATGCCTATAAATATTAGATATTTTGTGATTGTATTTTTCATTTCTTTCTAGTTTATCCTAATTATCTGCTTAAGTATACTCTTCCTTGTTTAGCAGGAGTTGCACCGTCATTGAATTCAATCACATAGAAGTATACTCCTACAGGTAGTACATTATCTCCGACTGAAGATTCTGTAGATGTACCATCCCAGTTTGGCGTACTGGTATTTCCTTTGTACACCATATTACCCCATCTGTTGTAGATTTCAATTACGTAGTTTGGATATTCATCTGCAAGATATTGTATATCAAAAGTGTCGTTCATACCATCACCATTTGGAGATATACCTTCTTGGAAGATTAGTTCACAATCAGTAAAGTTTACTGTGTAAGCTCTTCTGATTGCACTTTCACAACCTGTTGCACTATCGAATGTACTAGCATAATAAGTCATTCCATCCTCTAAAAGTAAACCTTCGCTTAAAGCTTGTCCACCTTCTTCAGAATCGTACCATGTAATTTCCCCTCCGCTTGTAATTCCATCAGTAAGATAGGAGATAGTTCTTTCGTCAAATTCACAAATTTGGAAATCACTATCATCTATTACTGGAGTTTCTGGATCATTCACTGTTACATTTATGGCAGCAGTTTCAGATTCACATCCAGAAGCATTCATTTGAGTGGCATAATATGTTCCAGAAGTTAGTACATCAGTAGCATCTAACATATCCTCATCTTCAGCTTCAGCTTCTGAGTAATAAGTAACACCATTTCCAGTAACAGCCAAATCAGCTACGGTAGCACCATCAATAGCACAAAAGCTTAGATCTGTTACACTAGGCGCATCCGGAAGTTCATTTACTGTTATCGTTAGAGTAGCATTTTCATTACCACATTCATTAATAGTTGTTACTGTGTAAGTAAATATGAAGTCACCTGCTGCGCTTGGATCAAATTCCGTAACTGTAGCGTTGTTTTCATTTGTGAAATTACCACCGTTCGTAGCATCTGCGCTTAAATAGTCTGCTAAAATAATGGTTTCATCATTTGCACAAACAACCACAGTCATATTCTCACCTGCAGTCACTGTTTCTAAAACCGTAACCGTAAAAGTGGTAGAAAGTGGACCATCAACACATGGGGCAGTCTCATCTAATGAATAGGTTATTTCGTAGTCACCAGGTGTTGTTTCGTTGAATAAACCATTTGCATATCCCTCAAAAGTACCTGTGTTATTTACACCGTCTTCTAAAATACTGTAAAGATCAGTTTCTACGTTTGAACAAAAAGTTTGGTCTTGAATTTCACCAATACTGTCTGTGCTAAACACATTGATAGTAAAACTAGCTGAATCAGAAGTACCAGTATTCACACAAGGATCACCTTCATCAACCGTATAAGTTACTGTGTAAGCACCAGCTTCTGTTGCTGTAAACATTCCGTCAGTTACTCCATCTCCAGTGAAGTCACCAGAAGTAAGCGCATCTTCACTTAAGTAAGTAAATAAGTCAATTGTCTGGTCTACACAAGATGTAAACTCTATATCCTCACCAGCGTTTGCATCAGCAAGCGTATTTACAGTAATTGTAAAAGTAGCCGAATCAGAAGTACCTGCATTTACACAAGAATCATCTTCATCTATAGTATAAGTTACAGTGTAGTTTCCAGCAGTAGTAGCCATGAACATTCCATCAGTTACTCCATCTCCAGTGAACTCCCCAGAAGTGATGGCATCGTCAGAAAGGTAAGCTACAAGATCGATAGACTCATTAACACAAGCATCGAAATCCATATCCTCACCAGCATTTGCATCAGCAGGCGTATTTACAGTAATTGTAAAGGTAGCTGAATCAGAAGTACCTGCATTTACACAAGAATCATCTTCATCTATAGTATAAGTTACAGTGTAGTTTCCAGCAGTAGTAGCCATGAACATTCCGTCAGTTACTCCATCTCCAGTGAACTCCCCAGAAGTGATGGCATCGTCAGAAAGATAAGCTACAAGATCGATAGACTCATTAACACAAGCATCGAAATCCATATCCTCACCAGCGTTTGCATCAGCAGGCGTATTTACAGTAATTGTAAAAGTAGCCGAATCAGAAGTACCTGCATTTACACAAGAATCATCTTCATCTATAGTATAAGTTACAGTGTAGTTTCCAGCAGTAGTAGCCATGAACATTCCATCAGTTACTCCATCTCCAGTGAACTCCCCAGAAGTGATGGCATCGTCAGAAAGGTAAGCTACAAGATCGATAGACTCATTAACACAAGCATCGAAATCCATATCCTCACCAGCATTTGCATCAGCAGGCGTATTTACAGTAATTGTAAAGGTAGCTGAATCAGAAGTACCTGCATTTACACAAGAATCATCTTCATCTATAGTATAAGTTACAGTGTAGTTTCCAGCAGTAGTAGCCATGAACATTCCGTCAGTTACTCCATCTCCAGTGAACTCCCCAGAAGTGATGGCATCGTCAGAAAGATAAGCTACAAGATCGATAGACTCATTAACACAAGCATCGAAATCCATATCCTCACCAGCGTTTGCATCAGCAGGCGTATTTACAGTAATTGTAAAAGTAGCCGAATCAGATCCACTAGTAATACAACTGTTAGTGCTATTTACAGTATAAGTAATAGTATAATCACCCGCTGTAGACACAGAGAATTGTGTTCCAGAAACGCCGTTTCCTGCAAAAGTACCTGTAGTAATAGCATCACTACTTAGGTAATCAGTAAGTTCGATAGTATCATTAATACAAACATCGAAAGAATTGTCATCTCCAGCTTCAGGTGTTGCTGCTGGTGTTATAGTTACGTCAAATTCTGTGTCGTCTGATACACAAGAACCATTTGTGGCAACAGCATAATAGGTTCCCGTAGCTAGTGGAGTAGTAGGCTCAAGTTCGGTTGTTAAAGCTGCATCATCGTATACAGCAACGGTAGCATCAGTTCCTAAATCAGCAACTGTAGCATTGTCATTTTCACAGAATGTTTGGCTTGCAATGATAGGAGCATCTGGCTGCTCAGAAATTGTAACCTCGAAGTCAGTAGTTTCAGAAGTACAAGATCCGTCATTAGCAACTGCGAAATAAGTTCCATCTTGTAGGACAGTTGAAGGAGTAAGTTCTGTAGTTAAAGCTGCATCATCATAAATAGAAACATTTGCATCTGTACCTAGATCGGCTACAGTAGCATTATCTGTTTCACAAAATTCTACATCAGCAATTACTGGAGCGTCTGGTTGCTCAGTTACTGTTATTGTGAAGGTAGCTTCGTCAGAAGTACATTCATCTTCAACGGAGTAAATAACAGTATAATCTCCATCAGCATAATTTGACGGATCAAATTGACCATTAAGATCTGTTCCATTTAGTGTGAAAGTCCCATCTGTATCAGCATCAACAGAAATAAGAGTTGATAAGTCAAGAGCAGCTTCAATAGAACATAATGCAGCGGTATTGTCATCACCAGCATTAACAGGCTCTATAACAGTTACGGTAACTTCAAATCTATCTTCACTCTCTGTTGGAGGTAAAGGAGACCCCACGTTGTTAATAACCTGAGTAGCATAATAAGTTTCTCCATCTACCAATATTACGTCATCATCCAAGGCAGGATTAGAAGTCGCAGTGCTGTACCAACGAATTGCCTGAGTATTTGCGCTAGTGCCATTGGCTACTAGATCTGCAACTGTTGCCTCCGGGCAAAAAGTTTGCTGAGCATCTCCTGTTGGAGCTTCTGCGATTATAGGATCGTATCTAATAGCCAATCTTTCAGAAGGACATACATTACCTGTCTGTCCTACCCAATATGAATTTTCAGCAATTAAAGTAGTGTTCCCTGGAAGTGAATTGGTATCATATTGATCTGCGAATACAACCAAAGTCATTCCTGGGTTGTCGTCTACCAAAGTCGAAATTAAATCATCCACATCAAAAGAATCTGCTGAAGATCCAAGAGTAGGTGAAAAGGTAGTTCCGTATCCAGAAACTGGAGCGGGAGCTGAGTTAACTGTTGTTGTAACAGCTATTCTTGAAGTGCAATCTCCATCGGCATTGCCTACAAAGTAAGTTGCTCCATTTTCCAGTAGTTCATTACTAGGAATAGGATTCTCAGAATCTTGAGTTCTGTAAACTGTAGTTCCATCAGTTTCTATTTCTCCTACAGTTTGTAGGTAACAGAAAGTCTGATTTTGGTCGGTATTTGCCGCTGTTGGACAACCAGCTTGCTGGCCATGCATCGACAAACCTCCCATAAATAATACAAAGGATAATAGGAACAATTTAGTTCCCCTAATCCTCAAAGTAAAATTTTGCATAGGCTAGGTGTTAAATTCGAATAATTATAATTAAAAAATAAAATATTTATAGCGCAAATATTGTAATAATTTTTAACATGCAGATGGAAATAATGCCCATATTTAGGAATTATTAGTATTTTTCCCCTTAATAAGGAAAAACTGTTAAAACTATTTGCAAAGAAATCTTAAAATACTAATGCATAATCTTAAAAAAATTAACGTTTGCAGGTAAAAACTCTTTTTAAAATCATTTTTTGTGTACTTTTTAGTTGTAAAACCGATGCGCAATCTAGTCACGAAATAAAAATAACTGAAAATTTTATACAAAATTATGAATTGGGAAAAGCAAGAACTTATGTTAATCAAAATTTCAAATTTACTGAGGCAGGGAAACTCTATTTAGGCGATATATCCAGTCATCTTAAAGAATGGAATAATGCTATTGGATATTATGAAAGTTTAATTGAACGCAAACCTAATTCTGCCCTATATCATTTTAAAGCTGGCGGAGCGATGGGCATGAAAGCTATCGAAATCAATAAATTTCAAGCTGCTTTTCTAATTCCCAAAGTGAAAGAGCATTTCGAAAAAGCGGCATCTTTAGATCCCAATCACGTAGAAACTAAGAGAGCTTTGTCCGAATTATATTTACAACTTCCTGCTGTTCTGGGTGGTAGTTTAGAAAAAGGATTAGCAAATGCTAAAAGTTTAAAAAATCTCAGTAAGCTTGATTATTACATAGCTATGGCTTCAGTCTGTAATTATAAGGATGAAAATCAAAAAGCCAAAAGATATATAAAAGATGGTATTGCTAAATTGAAAGCTCAACCTTCCTTGGTATTACGTAATTATCTCTATTTTGAATTTGCTCAGGATGGACTTCGTTATGGTGTTCCGGTAACTGAAGTAGATTTTTTGATGAAGAACTATATAGAAGGATTTAATTATTTGGATCTAAAAACACCTGCGGAAGCTTACTTAAAGCTTGCTCAGATTTCCGAAAAAAGAGACGATAAGTCTACTGCGCTCTATTATATCAATAAATCTTTAAAAAATGATAGTAAATCGAAATTAGCTTTAGAATTAAAAGAAGATATTCAGGATATGTGAAGTAGAACTTCGTGTTTAAAAAAGCAATAATTACATTTGCTGAAAATAGATTCGATGAACATTCATTTTATAGCTATAGGAGGTAGTGCAATGCATGCTTTGGCTATAGCACTTCATAATAAAGGATTTCAGATTTCAGGTAGTGACGATGCTATATTTGAACCTTCAAAATCTTCACTTCAGCAAAATGGTTTACTTCCAGATAAGTTTGGTTGGTTTCCGCAGAAAATTACAAAAGACTTAGATGCAGTAGTTTTAGGGATGCATGCTAGAGAAGATAATCCTGAGCTACTACAAGCTAAAGAATTAGGCGTTAAAATTTATTCTTACCCAGAGTTTATTTTTGAACAATCTAAAACAAAAACGCGCGTAGTAATTGGTGGTTCTCACGGTAAGACCACAATCACGAGTATGATCTTGCATGTGATGCATTATCACGATCGAGAAGTAGATTACTTGGTAGGAGCTCAATTAGACGGCCTGGACAATACGATTAAACTGAATGATCAAAATGATTTTATAGTTATCGAAGGTGATGAGTACTTATCTTCACCAATCGATCGCCGACCAAAATTTCATTTATACGAGCCCAATATTGCTTTACTAAGCGGTATTGCGTGGGATCATATTAACGTATTTCCTACTTACGAGAATTACTTGGAGCAGTTTAGTATTTTCGTAGATAAGATTGTAAATGGTGGAATCCTGGTTTACAACGAAGAGGATGCAGATTTGAAAACCATCGTGGAGAATAGCACCAATCCTATAAGAAAGCACGCGTATAAAACCCCCGAGTATTTTATTGAAGATGGAGAAACGGTTTTGGTTACTCCAGAAGGTGATATGCCATTAGAAATTTTTGGTAAACACAATTTAAATAATCTTGCCGGTGCAAAATGGATCTGCCAACACATGGGTATAGATGAAGAAGATTTTTATGAAGCAATTGCTAGTTTTAAAGGAGCTTCTAAAAGACTTCAGAAAATTAAAGAAACTGGAAATTTTGTAGCTTTTAAAGATTTTGCGCACAGTCCTTCGAAAGTGACCGCTAGTGTGAATGCTGTAAAAGATCAGTTTTTAGATAAAACTATAGTGGCATGTTTGGAATTGCATACGTTTAGTAGCTTAAATGAAAATTTTATTACTGAATATAAAAAATCTCTAGATGCGGTAGATGAAGCTATTGTTTTTTATTCTTCTGAAGCCGTTGCGCATAAAAAATTAGCACCTATTTCTACTGAAGCTATAAAGTCTGCTTTCGATCGAGATGATTTAGAAGTAATTACAGAAACTTCGGAATTAAAAAATCATCTAAAAAAATCAAATTTCGATAATTCAGCATTACTTTTTATGAGTAGTGGAAATTATGGAGGGATTGATTTGGAGCAGCTTGTAACCGAATTATAAAATTGGTTAAAATCTTACTTTATTTTCTAATGTATTGTATTTTAACGCTATGGAAGATCAAACAGAGCGTTTTAGTATCAAAAACTGGGCAATAGATGATAGGCCAAGAGAAAAATTACTTAGAAAAGGAAAGCTGAGTTTAAGTGATTCAGAATTAATCGCCATTTTAATAGGATCTGGTAACCGAAAGGAAACCGCGGTAGAGCTTAGTAAGCGTATTCTGGCGGCTACTCAAAATAATCTTAGTGAATTAGGGAAGCTGTCTGTCGGGCAGCTTTGTAAATTCAATGGGATCGGCGAAGCTAAAGCAATTACGATCATCGCCGCTTTAGAACTTGGTCGAAGAAGACGTTTAGAAAATGCTTTAGAAAGAGTAAAGATCACTTCTAGTCGATCTGTTTTCGAGCTGATGCAACCTATTATTGGAGAACTTCCTCATGAAGAATTTTGGATTATTTATTTAAATAATTCCAATAAAGTGATTGATAAATTACAATTAAGTAAAGGCGGGATTACCGGTACTTTAGTAGATGTTAGACTTACTTTGAAGAAAGCATTAGAACTTGGTGCGGTCGCCATAATTTTAGCGCATAATCATCCCTCGGGAACACTAAAACCTAGTACAGCCGATAAGAACTTAACGCAAAAACTAAAGACAGCTTCAGAAAGTCTGGATATAAAAGTACTCGATCACTTAATTGTAACTGAAATGTCCTATTTTAGCTTTGCGGACGAAGCGATTCTATAAATTTTCCCTTAATGCTACTGGTCTACACGCAAAAAGTTACTCCAAGAATCATCTATATTTTTAAGCATATTTGTACAAACATGCTAGGGATAGAGATCAAGTTCACCTCCAAAATAGAGGAGTTTGTGGCACACGATGGCTTCAAGATGTCCTACGGAAAGCAACCACTTGGTAACGAATTTTTTATTCAGAATACAGATATTTTACTCGAACATGGTTTCGAGGAACTGGAAATTAAAGTACAGCCTTGGGGAAATACCGTTTGTTTTTTTCCAGTAAGCGATAATAGCAATTTACCCTTCGATATTTTTGCGGCTTCTTTTTATCTGCTCACGCGATACGAAGAATATCTCCCTCACGTAAAAGACGAAGCGGGCCGATTTCCTGTTTCTGAAAGTTTGGCGTATAAAGAAAGCTTTTTAAAAACGCCGGTTGTAGATATTTGGGCATACAAATTTAAAGAAGTTCTAAAAGAGAAATTTCCAGAAATGGTTTTCAATACAACCAACTTTAGAGCAGAAACTATTTTTGCAATAGAGCATGGTTTTGTATTCAATAATAAAGGAATTATCAGGAGTGTAGTAGGCTGGGGGAACGATCTTGTGAAACTGCACTTCCACAGATTTATAGATCGGGTAAAATCATGGATGAAACTAAAGAAAGATCCTTACGATGTGTTTGATGACCTTGTTCGTTTAATTAAAGAGCATTCGTTAACTACCATCTTCATGTTTAAGGTTGCCGATTTTACGCTTTACGACAGAAACATTAATTACAATAGAATTCCCTATCGCTCTAATATAAAATATGTTTCAGATTATGCCAAAGTTGGCCTTTTATTGGGACATTATTCTTCTCAGACTTTAAAAACCTTGAGGGTAGAAAAATTTCGTCTCGAAAATATAATTCATTATCCTTTAGAAAATATTCTTAACGCTAATTACGATTTAGGTATTCCCGATCATTTTAATACGTTAGCCGAATTAGAATTCGAGAATGATTATTCAATGGGATATCCAGACGATTTAGGTTTTAGAGCCGGTACGTGTTCTTCATTTTTATTTTACGATATCAATATGGAGATCACGAGTCCGCTTCAAATTCATCCTTATATCTTCAATTCTAATGTAGGAAAGAAGTTTTCTTCCGAAGAATTAAAAAAAGAAATTGGTAAAATTCATGAAAGGGTGAAAAGCGTAGGCGGAACCTTTAGAACGATTTTTAAAAACGAAGATTTTTCAGAATACTATAATAGTAACAGGTATTTTTCATTACTAAAACAAATTCATGAAATTGAATAATATAGAGCATGTGTTTTTTGATTTAGACCATACCCTATGGGATTTTGATAAAAATTCAGCACTCACTTTCGAATATATATTTAAGCTGAATAACATTGAGATAGAACTTCCCCGATTTTTGGAAGTTTATATACCTATAAATTTTGAGTATTGGGAGAACTATCGCAAAAACTTAGTTTCTAAAGAGAAATTGCGTTACGGGAGATTAAAAGACTCGTTTGCAACTTTATCTTATCAGGTATCCGATGAAGCAATTGATAAACTTTCCAATGATTATATCCTTTATCTTTCTGAATATAATCATCTTTTGGAAGGCGGAATAGCAGCTTTGGATTATCTTTCTGAAAAATATACGCTTCATATTATCACAAATGGATTTGAAGAAGTTCAGCGTAAAAAAATGAAGAATGCGAATATTTTAAACTATTTTGATACCGTTACTACTTCTGAAGAAGCCGGGGTAAAAAAGCCTCATCCTACCATTTTCGAGATGTCACTTAAAAAAGCCAATGCTTTACCTGCAAAATCGGTAATGATAGGCGATAATTATGAAGCAGATATTGTAGGAGCATCAGAATTTGGATTGCAGACGATTTATTTTGATTATTATAATAAGTCGGTTTACAAGGATGTTATAGGATTAAACAATTTAAAAAAGATTAATCAGTTTTTATAACAAGAACATTAGTGTTACTTTTTTATTTTTGAACTGAGAATTAAATTAAAATATAATGAAAAAGCTTTCCGTTTTATTTGCAATATTATTTACAGCAGTAATCTATGGTCAAAAAAGCGTAGATGATTATAAATATGTGATTGTTCCTGAGAAATTTGAATTCTTAAAGGAAAACAACCAATATCAGCTTAATGCACTTACGAAGTTTTTGTTGGAAAAATATGGATTTTCGACTGTGATGAAAGCCGCAGAAAAGCCAACCGAACTTCAGTCTAATAATTGTTTGGCTCTAGAAGCAGATGTTCATAATAATTCAGGCTTATTTGTGACCAAAATGCTACTTCAGTTAAAAGATTGCTACGGAAATGTGGTTTATGAGTCGGAAGAGGGGAGAAGTAGAGAGAAAAATTATAAAGCTGCCTATCACGAAGCATTGAGGGATGCATTTACATCTTTAGAAGATTTGGATTACACCTATAGTGACGATCCAATAGTGGAGAAAGCTCCTAAAAAAGAAGTTACAAAACAAACAACAACTGTGGCAAAGTCTGAAGCTTCTAATACTGTGGAGAAAGAAGTAGAAGTGGCTGAAGAAAACGAAATGGATCTTGAAGATCCTGTTGTTTCAACCTCTTCAGAAAAGTTTTATGTAAATGATAATTCTATTTATCATCTTAAAAATAACGAATCTGGATTTGGTTTCTATCAGAAAGGAATGGCAGAGCCTTTTGCGATGCTTATAAAATCAGAAGGTTCAGATAATTTTATTTACAATTCTCTAACTAAACAGGGAATCGCCTATTTCGCAGAGAACGGAAGCCTAGTCGTAGAAATTTTTGATCGCCAAAGCAATAAAACTGTCAAAACCGTTTACAAACTTCAGAATTAATAATTGTATTTTCCAGACCATCTTTTCCGAAGAAATTCACGTTGAGAGTTTTCTCTGGGATTGTTGCCAGGTTCATAAAGAATAGTATTTCTTACCTCGTCTGGTAGAAATTCTGCTTTTACAAAGTTGCCTTCATAGTTGTGTGCGTATTTGTAATTTTCACCGTAGCCTAAATCTTTCATTAATTTAGTTGGTGCGTTGCGAATATTAAGCGGGACAGAAAGATTTCCGGTTTGCTTTACTAAACTCAATGCTTGGTTAATAGCTTGATATGAGGCATTGCTTTTTGGCGAAGTCGCTAAATAGGTTACGCACTGGCTTAAGATTATTCGAGCTTCTGGATAACCAATAGTAGTTACTGCCTGGAAGGTGTTATTTGCGATTACTAGTGCTGTTGGATTCGCATTTCCTATATCTTCGCTCGCCAGAATTAGTAATCTTCTGGCAATAAATTTTACATCTTCACCACCTTCAATCATTCTGGCTAACCAATAAACGGCTCCGTTTGGATCGCTACCCCTAATGGATTTTATAAATGCTGAAATGATGTCGTAATGTTGCTCACCAGTTTTGTCGTAAAGCACCGTGTTTTGCTGTACTTTTTCAAACACTAAATCATTAGTAATCTCAGATCCTTCGTCGCTAGAATTAACTAAAAGCTCGAATATATTAAGCAACTTTCTCGCATCACCGCCACTTAACCTAAGCAGCGCTTCCGTCTCTTTCAGCTTTATATTTTTTGAAGCTATTATTTTGTCTTCTTTCATCGCTCTGTTGAGCAATGCAATAAGATCTTCTTTAGAGAAAGGCTTTAGTACGTAAACCTGACATCTGGAAAGTAATGCTGAAATAACTTCAAAACTTGGGTTTTCTGTAGTCGCACCGATTAAAGTAACCCAGCCTTTTTCTACGGCACCAAGAAGCGAATCTTGTTGAGATTTACTGAAGCGATGAATTTCATCTATAAAAAGTATCGGACTTTTTGTCGTAAATAAACCATCACTTTTCTTAGCTTTCTGAATAACTTCGCGTACATCTTTTACACCACTACTTATAGCACTTAGGGTGAAGAATGGACGATCGGATTCATTAGCGATGATATTGGCTAATGTAGTTTTACCAACGCCAGGAGGGCCCCAAAAAATCATCGATGGGATTATCCCTCTTTGTATTTGTTGTTTTAAAGCTCCTTTTTCGCCAATAAGGTGTGTCTGACTCAAATATTGTCCTAATGTCTTTGGTCGAAGTCTTTCTGCTAATGGTTCGCTCATAATGCAAATGTAAAAATTAGAATGACAAAATATCCACGAAGTTGAATTGGTTATTTTTTTGTAGTATGCTATAAAATTAATTGAGATTGAGCAGCAAGGAAAATTTTCAATTCACACCGGGAGTTATTGGTTACCCCTTAGCTTTTGTGTTAATCATCTGGATTATATTTTGGGCTGAAGTTAGATTTGGTTTCAGTCTAAATCATTTAGGAGTTTTTCCCAGAACTCTTAGTGGGTTGAGAGGAGTGCTTTTTTCTCCATTTATCCATAGTGGAATAAAGCATTTGTTTAATAACACGATTCCACTATTTGTGGTTTCTATGGCCTTATTTTATTTTTACCGAAGTATTCGATGGAAGGTTTTAGGTTATGGGTTTTTCTTAACGGGCATCTTAACCTGGCTAATAGCTAGACCGGCTTTTCATATCGGTGCTAGTGGAATTATTTACTTATTAGCAAGTTTCTTGTTTTTCAAAGGAATATTTTCAAAACACTACAGGTTGGTAGCGCTTTCGCTGATCGTCGTTTTTCTTTACGGAGGATTATTGTGGTATGTAACACCTATTGATCCTAAAATTTCTTGGGAAGGTCATCTCTCTGGTTTAATTGTAGGATTAATATTTGCCATTATTTTCAAAAAAAATATTGCGGTATCTCCAAAATATATTTGGGAGCAGGAAGATTATAACGAGGATGAAGATGAATTTATGAAGCATTTTGATGAAAATGGAAACTTCATCGAAAAATTACCTGAAGATGAAATCGCTGATGAAGAAGATCAAATTCAGGTAAATTATATTTTTAAAAAAGCCGATAAAAAAGATTGAAATTTAAAATCGCTGTCTTACTACTTCATAAAGAAAAGCACCACACGCCACAGATACATTTAAAGAAGCGATCTCCCCGCGCATTGGTAACTTAACCGAATGGTCTACTGTTTTTAAAATTGAAGGCGTTACGCCTTTTGCTTCGTTACCCATAACAATCGCTGTAGGTTTTTTGAAATCGACATCGTATAGATGAGTTTCTGTTTTCTCGGTAGCAGCAACAACCTGTATTCCGCTAGATTGCAAATAGAAAACTGCATCTTTAATATGGTTTACCTTGCAAATTGGAATTTTAAAGACAGCGCCGGCAGATGTTTTTACGGTGTCAGCATTTATAGGAGCAGCTCCTTTTTCAGGAATAATGATTGCGTCTACTCCGCAACATTCGGCAGTTCTAATAATCGCTCCAAAATTACGCACATCGTTTACTTGGTCTAACAGTAGGAAAAAAGGAGCTTCTTTTTTAGCCAATATCGGTTCTACAGCATCTTCTAAAGTTAGAAAATCGATTGGGCTTATTTTTGCAACAACACCCTGATGGTTTCCTTTGCTTAGTTTATGAAGTTTTTCCTGCGGAACGTAAGATACGTTGTAATGCCCTTTAGCAAGGGTTCTTTTTAATTCTGAAAACAGATCTCCCGCTAAGCCTTTTTGAATAAAGATTTTGTCTATTGTTTCTCCGCTTTCAATAGCTTCTATTACCGCCCTAATTCCAAATATTGTTGTAGCATCTTTCATGGGACAAAGTTAATTTTATTTAGAAGATATTTTAAATTTGTTGAATAAAAAACCACCCGTTGAGGGTGGTTTTTAAAGTTCTTAATTAGAATGTTACCTAGTCTACATCCCAAAATATTTTTGTTTGCTGAGTGTTTCCACCTATTGCTTCACCAGCAGCAGTATAATTAACTCCGTTGGCACTAGCTTCGATTACAGGGTAAGTAAAGCGATTTGGCACAGGTAAATCTGATACAGCAGCATTAGGAAGTTCAGGATATCCTAATTTTCTATATGTTGACCATCCTTCAAATCCACGATTGTACAATGAAATCCATTTTTGAATTCCAATTTTTTCTTGCCAAGAATCTCCTGATGTAGAGTAGTTCACATTATCTTCATCAATGTAGTCATCAGCTTCATCTGAAGTTCCTCCCCAATAAACTATAGAAGCTTCGATTGCAGAGTTGTAAAATTCCTCAGCATCACCAGTTATATAGCCTCTTTCAACAGCTTCCGCCATTAAAAATTGAACTTCAGAATAATCAAGAAGAACCCCTTCCAAAACTGGATTTTCAAATTTTTCACTGTATATGGTGCTGTTACTGTGTTGATTTCCACTTGCTGCGTATGGGCCTCCTTCATACTCAATTTCTTCAGTATCTGGATCATCCTGATTTGGAGCAAAGAAGTCATCTCTTCGTGGATCTTCCCTTTGGTTCATTGCATCAACAATTGTGTTCGCAGCAACGAAGTCTGTTCTGCCTGATTGAACTAAATCTTCCCATAGTGGGTTGGTGTTAGGGGAAGATTGAAGATACTGCATGGTAGCATTATCATCATTAGAAGAAAATACTCCTGCATTTATCGCTTCGGTAGCCATAGTAGCTCCTTTAGTATCATCCACTCCACCTAATCTCAAAGCGAGTCTTAATTTAAGGGAGTTTGCGAATTTCATCCAATCTCCAGTATTTCCGTCATAAATTAGATCAGATCCATTTCTAAAGCCATTAAATCCTGTATTTAATTGACCTATTGCGGCATTGAGCCTTTCTATGATGTCGTTATATATTGCTAGGTCATCATCATATGCCGGAGTAGTGTTGTCGATATCAAGTGCTTCAGTGTAAGGGATGTCACCAAAAGTGTCTACAAGAACATGATAGGTGTAAACCTTTAATATTTCAATGATAGCTCTTTGATTATCGATTTGCTCTTGAGGAATTTCCACAAGGAGTTCTTGCTCTCTCTGATCCATTAACTCAGCTGCGCGGTCTAAATCTTTCAGCACATCAGCATACATTATATTCCAATGGCTTTGGGGAATTGATCGGTTAATAAGATTGAAGTTTGCCTCATCCGTATAAGTAGTTTCCGTCCAATATTGTGCTAATAAACGATAGATGTTAGTATTAACATTCGTGTTTACCATTTGATCAACTAGACTTTTTGTAGCACTAGTAACTAAAGTTTCGTGTGGAACTTCAGTAGGATTCTTGCTATCTGTGTTTATATCTGATAAATCATCGGAACACGAAGTTATCATGAAAATAAGCAAGAACGAATATATATAGTTATTAATTTTCATTGTTCTTTTTTTAAAATTGTAGTCTAACATTTAGTCCATATTCTCTTACTGAAGGATATGCTCCAGATTGGTATCCTTGAACATTACCTGAACTTAATCCTGCTTCTGGATCCGAATAAGGAGTGTTTTTATGTATTATCCATAAATTTCTACCCACTGCAGAGAATGTAATATCTGTTAAGGATATGTCTTGAACCCAGTTTTTAGGTAAGGAATATGATAAAGTCACTTCTCTTAATTTAACATAGCTAGCATCATAAACATGTGCGGCATTAGGAGCGTAATAGTAACCTAATGCATTAGCGTAAGAAGTCATTGAAGTTCTTGTTTCATTAGGGGATCCATCTTGGTTTACTCCGTCCAATAAAATACCTCCTCCATCAGCTACAGGAGTTCTAACCGGATTTCCTAACTCATTTAATCCTGCGGTATTTTCTGTCACACCTGTGGCGTAACCATACCAAGTATCAAGAGAAAACACGTCTCCTCCCTGTTGTATATCTATTAAAAAGCTAAGTGATAAATTTTTATACCTCAATGTATTATTAACACCACCTTTCCAATCGGGATTGATGTCTCCGATAGGTTGAGGTGTAGCATCTACTACATATCTACCATTATCTTCATTGACTAATTTCTCGCCATTAACGAAGGTGTAGTTTGAACCCCATATGCTACCATAGGATTCACCGACGGGACCATTAATTGTAATTCCACCCTGAAGGGATGCTAGAACTAAGTTTTGGTTGTCACCGTTAAGTGATTTGACCGTGTTCTCATTTGTAAACCAGTTTACATCTACTCTCCATTCAAAATCTTCAGACCTTACAGGTGTCAAAAAAGCAGAAACTTCCAAACCTTTATTTTCTAATTCACCTGCATTAATATACTGGCTTGTATATCCAGTTGCACCACTAATTGTAGTGTTTACGATTTGATCAACTGTATTGGTTTTGTAGGCTGCTATATCGAAACCTGCTCTTTTATTAAAAAAGTTCATTTCTAAACCAACTTCATAACTCTTTTGAGTTTCGCTCTTTAAATTTGGATTGTTTTTAACCCTTTGAACAGATCTAAGAGGAGATGAAAAGCTTACAGGACTATCATAGACATCATTTACAGATAATGGAGGCGCATAATTTCCTACTTCAGCATAGTTAGCTCTTAATTTACCGAAACTAATTAAGCTTGAATCAAATAATTCTGAAAAAACGAATCCTCCATTTATTGATGGGTAGAAATACGTATTATCATCTTCAGGAAGGGTAGAAGATCTATCTATTCTTCCAGTAGCTTCTAAAAATAGGAAATCTCTAAAACCAAAAGAAACATTTGCAAAGTATCCATCGGCGATAAGTTCATAAGCATATTCCGAAGGAGGAACCAATAGATTAACAGAGTTTCTCAGAGCGTACTCTCCAGGAACTACTAAACCACCTTCTGTTTGGGATCTTAATCTTCTCTCTTTAACAGTTCTTCTTGTTGCTCCCAAGATACCAGTAAAGTCAATATCTTCAGTCAAATCGTGGTTGAAGTTGAGTAATAAATCATAATTCATTTCTCGATAATGACCGTCATATCTACTATATTCAGACACTCCATTGCTCCCTACATTTATTCTTTCTTCACGCAGATCGGTGTAATTATCCATTGAAGCCCTTGCGGTTACGTTGAACCAGTCAGCTACTTCATAGTTAAGGTTAGCATTACCAAAAAATCTGTCTCTAACATCGGTTTCATAATTTTCATATAATGTCCAGTATGGATTGTCAGTGTATTTTGGTCTAACGTTGCCATTAATAGGATCAGCCATATTCCATGTAACATTTCTTCTTGTTTCGAAATAGGCTTCTCTTTGTTTTTCAAAATCTACGTTGTTTTGATTCCATTGTCTCATACTCTGCAATATGTTCCTAGAATCATAACCAGTACCATATCTACCTTTACCAGTAGTTTTTGTGTAAGTACCTGTAACGCCAACCGTTAACTTATCTGTAAAATCATGGGAGCCGTTAAAATCTACAGTTTTACGTTTTATTTTGCTGTTAGGCAGAATTCCTTCTTGTTCAAATTGTGTAAAAGAAGTTCTGAATGAGCTTTTCTCGGTTCCTCCAGATACAGAAACACTATTATTTATAGCCGCTCCTGTTCGAAAAATAGATCCCGGGTCATTTTTTGAAGCGGTCCAAGGTGTCGCTTGTAAATAATTATCTGATTCAGGATAAAACGCATCCCATTGATAAACTAATAAGTTTGGATCGAATCTACCTCCGAAAGAAGCATCTTCATAGGTAGGGACTACTAGGTCGTTAGAGCCATCGCCATCAATGTCGGCATCATCGAAATAGCCAGTCTCCCCATAATAGGCTCCATAACCTGAACCGTATTCTTTTTGGTACTTCGTAAAAGTTGACTTATCATAATTTGAAAAAGTAACTCCTGAGTTTATTGTAACTCCAATTCCTGTGCTTCTTTTTCCAGATTTCGTAGTTATAATAATAGCTCCATTGGCAGCTCTTGAGCCGTATAGTGCAGAAGCCGCTGCTCCTTTCAGTACGTTAATAGATGCTACATCATCTGGATTTATATCCATAGCTGCATTACCATAATCGTAACCACCACCTCCTGAAGCCTGTCCGTCTGCATTAGTGTTCTGGTTACTAATAGGTACACCGTCTACAACAAACAGAGGTTGGTTGTTCCCAGTAAGAGAGGTGTATCCACGCAATATAATGTTGGATGATCCCCCTAAGCTAGAGCTCTTTTTTACATCCAGACCAGCAACTTTACCAGATAAGGAGTTAATGAAGTTTGCTTCTTTAGCAGTATTTACTTGATCTCCAGAGACCTCTTGTGTTGCGTAAGCGAGGGATTTCTTTTCTCTTGAAATTCCTAAGGCAGTTACAACTACCTCTTCAAGTTGAGATTCATCAGCCTTCATAACAACATCGATAGTATTATTGTTGCTAATTGGGTATTCAGCGGTTTCTAAGCCTACGAAGCTGAATTCTAGAATATCTCCTGTTTCAGCTTCTAAGGAGTAATTTCCATCAAAGTCAGTTTGTGTACCAATAGTACTTCCTTGGATGATAACGTTTACACCTGGTAATGGGATGCCGTCCTCGTCTGTTACGGTACCTGATACCGTTTTTTCCTGCGCAAAAGTAACATGCGCAATTAACGCTAAGAATAGCGTTAAAAAACTACATAGTTTTGTGTTCATTTTAAATTTGTTTGAATTAGCCAGCGTCAAATGTGATAATAAATAGTTAAGAAATCAAGTGTTTTGAAGGTGGTTAAATTATAGTATCGTCTATGAGCTCAGTAAAACTAAATCTATTTATCTGATTTGCAGTGTTTAGAGGAATGATGTTAAAATTAAGTTGAAATTAAATAATTAACAATCCAAACCCTAATTTAAGTTTTTTGTAACATAGATTTCATCTGATAAGAGAAAATGTTAAGAATAGTTCAATAATGCTATTTATATTATTTTGTACTCTAACTATTTGAATACTTGAAATTTATTTCTACCTTTGCGCACCTTTTAAGAGAAGGTGGTTTAAATTAATAATTATTGTAAAAGAAATTATGCCAACAATTTCACAATTAGTACGAAAAGGAAGAGCCAAGATAACTAAGAAGAGTAAATCGGCTGCTTTAGATTCGTGCCCTCAAAGAAGGGGTGTTTGTACACGTGTGTACACAACTACTCCTAAGAAGCCAAACTCAGCTATGAGAAAAGTAGCTAGGGTTAGGTTAACCAATGGTAAAGAGGTGAATGCCTATATACCAGGTGAAGGTCACAATCTTCAAGAGCACTCGATAGTATTAGTTAGAGGCGGAAGGGTAAAAGATTTACCAGGTGTAAGGTATCACATTGTTCGTGGTGCTTTAGATACCGCAGGTGTTGAGGGTAGAACTCAACGTCGATCTAAGTATGGAGCAAAACGCCCTAAGAAGTAATTTATTAAACTTTTAATGTAAAGAAATGAGAAAAAGACAGGCTAAGAAAAGACCACTTTTGCCAGATCCTAAGTTTAATGATCAACTTGTTACGCGTTTTGTGAACATGATGATGTGGGATGGTAAGAAATCGGTTGCCTTCAAGATTTTCTATGATGCAATTGCTATCGTAGAAGAGAAGAAGCAAGACGAAGAGAAATCTGGATTAGAAATCTGGAAAGATGCTTTGTCTAACGTAATGCCTCACGTTGAGGTGAGAAGTAGAAGAGTAGGAGGTGCAACCTTCCAAATTCCTATGCAAATTAGACCTGATAGAAAAGTGTCTACTGCAATGAAATGGCTTATTAGTTTTGCTCGTAAGAGAAATGAGAAAACTATGGCTGGTAAACTTGCTGCTGAGGTATTATCTGCGGCTAAGGAAGAAGGTGCTGCTGTGAAGAAAAGAGTGGATACTCATAAAATGGCGGAAGCAAACAAAGCATTCTCTCACTTTAGATTCTAAAATAAAATGGCACAAAGAGATTTAAAATTTACAAGAAATATAGGTATTGCTGCTCATATTGATGCTGGTAAAACAACAACAACAGAGCGTATCCTTTATTATACAGGTATCAGCCATAAAATAGGGGAGGTTCATGATGGAGCTGCTACTATGGACTGGATGGAGCAAGAGCAAGAGCGTGGTATTACTATTACTTCTGCAGCTACTCATTGTTCTTGGCCTTATAACGGTCATGAGTATATCGTGAATATTATCGATACTCCTGGTCACGTTGATTTTACAGTAGAGGTTGAGCGTTCACTTCGTGTATTAGACGGAGTTGTTGCTTTATTCTCTGCGGTTGATGGTGTAGAGCCGCAATCTGAAACTGTCTGGAGACAAGCTGATAAGTATCATGTACCTAGATTAGGATTTGTTAATAAAATGGATCGTCAGGGTGCAGACTTCTTTAATGTTTGCCGTCAGGTGAAAGAAATGTTAGGGGGTAATCCTGTTCCATTACAAGTTCCTATCGGTGATGAGGTAGATTTCAAAGGAGTAGTTGATCTTATTTCAAAGAAAGCAATTATTTGGAATGAAGAGGATCATGGGATGACTTATGAGACTATCGATATTCCTGAGGAGCTTTTAGATGATGTTAATAAATATAGAGCAGAGCTAGTAGAGGCTGTAGCGGAATATGATGAAGCTTTAATGGAGAAATTCTTCGAAGATGAAGATTCTATTTCTGAAGATGAGATTATTGCTGCATTGAAAGCTGCTACTTGTGATATGTCTATCATACCAATGATGTGTGGTTCTGCATTTAAAAACAAAGGAGTTCAAGCAATGCTTGATGCGGTAATGAGATACTTGCCATCTCCAGTAGATGTAGATGCTATCGTTGGAGAGAATCCAGATACAGGTGCGGAAGAAAGCCGTAAGCCTAATGTAGATTCTCCATTCTCAGCACTAGCTTTTAAAATTGCTACAGATCCATTTGTTGGTCGTTTAGCTTTCTTTAGAGTTTATTCTGGTACTTTAGATGCTGGATCTTATGTATTGAATGTTCGTTCTGGTAAGAAAGAACGTATTTCTAGAATCTACCAAATGCACTCTAATAAGCAAGAGCCAATCGATAAGATTGAAGCTGGAGATATTGGAGCTGCTGTTGGATTTAAAGATATTAAAACTGGGGATACTTTAACAGATGTTAATAATCCTATTATTCTTGAGTCTATGAGTTTCCCGGCGCCAGTTATTGGTATCGCTGTGGAGCCTAAGACTAAAGCTGATGTTGATAAAATGGGTATGGCTTTAGCTAAGTTAGCTGAAGAAGATCCAACTTTCCAGGTTAAAACTGATGAGGTTTCAGGTCAAACTGTAATTTCAGGAATGGGAGAGCTTCATATTGAGATTCTTGTGGATCGTCTAAAACGAGAATTTAAAGTAGAAGTTAATGAAGGTCAGCCTCAGGTTGAATACAAAGAAACAGTAACAAGAGTTGCAGATCATAGAGAAGTTTATAAGAAACAATCTGGTGGTCGTGGTAAATTTGCTGATATTGTTTTTGAAATGGGACCTGTAGATGAGGATTTCGAAGGTAAAGGACTTCAGTTTGTAGATAATATCAAAGGTGGTCGTATTCCTAAGGAATTTGTTCCTTCTGTTCAAAAAGGTTTCCAGGAAGCAATGAAGAATGGTCCTTTAGCAGGATTCCAAGTAGATACTTTAAAGGTAACTTTAAAGGATGGATCTTTCCACCCTGTGGATTCGGATCAGCTTTCTTTCGAATTGGCTGCAAAAATGGGATTCAAAGCTGCTGCTAAAAAAGCCGGAGCTGTAATTCTTGAGCCAGTAATGAAGATGGAAGTTGTAACTCCGGAGGAAAATATGGGTGATATTGTAGGTGACCTTAACAGAAGAAGAGGTCAGGTAAACAATATGTCTGATAGATCTGGAGCGAAAATTGTTAAAGCTGATGTTCCATTATCAGAAATGTTCGGTTACGTAACTACATTAAGAACACTTTCTTCAGGTAGAGCAACTTCAACAATGGAATTCTCACACTATGCTGAAACTCCTTCTAATATTTCAGAAGAAGTGATTAAAGCAGCAAAAGGGGCAGCTAACGAATAATATTAGGGTAATGAGTCAAAAAATCAGAATAAAATTAAAATCCTACGATCATAATTTAGTAGATAAATCTGCTGAGAAGATTGTAAAGACAGTTAAAACTACAGGAGCTGTTGTAACTGGACCAATTCCACTTCCAACACATAAAAAAGTATTTACTGTTTTAAGATCTCCTCACGTAAATAAAAAATCCAGAGAACAATTTGAATTAAGTTCTTATAAGAGATTATTAGATATCTACAGTTCTTCTTCTAAAACTATTGATGCTTTAATGAAATTAGAGCTTCCTAGTGGTGTAGAAGTAGAGATCAAAGTGTGATCTAAATTAATAAACCTCCTAGTATATATAGTAGGTAAAATGTCCGGCGCGTTTCGCAATGGAAAAACGGGAAAGATACATTCAGGACAGGAAGTATTTTTCTGTCCTGTTTTTTTATAAATTAATAATAATTAATAATTATGTCTGGGTTAATAGGAAAAAAAATAGGCATGACTAGTATTTTCGACGAAAATGGAAAAAACATTCCATGTACCGTTATAGAAGCTGGTCCATGTGTAATTACCCAAGTCAGAACCAATGAGGTTGACGGGTACGAAGCACTTCAACTTGGTTTCGATGACAAAAAGACTGCAAACAAAGCTGCTACAGGGCATGCTAAGAAAGCGGGAGTTGCTGCAAAGCATAGAGTCGTTGAATTCCAAGGATTTGAAGGAGATTACAAATTAGGTGATACTATAAATGTTGAGCATTTCACTGAAGGTGAATTTGTTGATGTTTCAGGTATCTCTAAAGGTAAAGGTTTCCAGGGAGTTGTGAAAAGACATGGCTTTGGTGGGGTAGGACAAGCTACTCACGGGCAACATAACCGTCTAAGAGCTCCTGGTTCTATTGGTGCTGCATCTTATCCTGCACGTGTATTTAAAGGTATGCGTATGGCCGGAAGAATGGGTGGCGAAAAAGTAAAAGTTGAAAACCTTAGAGTTTTAAAGGTGGTAGCTGAGAAAAATCTTTTAGTTGTTAAAGGATGTGTTCCGGGACACAAAAACTCTTATGTAATCATTAGAAAGTAATGGAAGTAGCAGTTTTAGATATTAAAGGAAAAGAAACAGGTAGAAAGATCGATCTTTCTGATGCTGTTTTCGGAATAGAGCCTAACGAGCATGCTATTTATCTTGATGTTAAGCAATACTTAGCAAATCAAAGACAAGGTACTCACAAGGCGAAAGAGCGTGCTGAAATAACTGGATCTACACGTAAGATCAAAAAACAAAAGGGAACAGGTACAGCCAGAGCTGGTAGTATCAAATCTCCTGTTTTTAGAGGTGGTGGTAGAATTTTTGGTCCTCGCCCAAGAAATTACGGTTTTAAATTGAATAAAACCTTAAAGCGTTTAGCTAGAAAATCAGCTTTATCTCTTAAAGCGAATGATAATGCTATTACGGTTGTTGAAGATTTTTCTTTCGATACTCCAAAGACTAAAAACTTTATTGAAGTTTTGAAAGCCATTGGTATTCAGGAGAAAAAATCTCTTATAGTGTTGGGTGAGTCAAATAAAAACGTATATTTGTCGTCACGTAATTTAAAAGGCTCTGAAGTTGTAAGTATTTCAGAATTAAGTACTTACAAGATATTAAACGCAAATAGTGTTGTGTTTATAGAAGGGTCTCTAGAAGGATTAGAGTCGAATTTAAGTTAAATGAGCGTTATGAGTATCTTAATTAAACCGATTATTACGGAAAAAGCTACCGCGGAAAGTGAACTTAGAAACTGTTTCTCTTTTGAGGTAAGTAATAAGGCGAATAAGATTGAAATTAAAGATGCAGTTGAGTCTGCTTATGGTGTTTCAGTAACTTCTGTTCGTACGATAAATGTCCGCCCAGATCGAAAAACTAGATTTACAAAATCTGGTATGATCACTGGTAAAACTAAGGCTTACAAAAAAGCTATGGTACAGGTGGCGGAAGGTGAAACTATTGATTTATATAGTAATCTTTAAGACTAAACAATGTCAGTAAGAAAATTAAAACCAATTACTCCTGGTCAGCGTTTTAGAGTAGTTAATGGGTTTGACGCCATTACTACTGATAAGCCGGAGAAGTCTTTACTTGCTCCGATCAAAAAATCAGGTGGTAGAAACAGTCAAGGAAAAATGACCATGCGCTATAAAGGTGGTGGTCATAAGAGACGTTACAGAATTGTAGACTTCAAGCGAGAAAAGCATGGAGTACCTGCAACTGTAGCTTCGATTGAGTATGATCCAAACAGAACGGCCTTTATCGCTTTATTGAATTATCAGGATGGTGAAAAAAGGTATGTTATTGCTCAGAATGGTCTTCAGGTAGGTCAAAATATAGTTTCGTCTAACGAAGCTTCTGCTCCTGAAATTGGTAACGCAATGCCGTTAGCAAATATACCATTGGGTACCATTATTTCTTGTATCGAGTTGAGAGCTGGTCAAGGAGCTGTTATGGCGAGAAGTGCTGGAGCATTCGCTCAGTTGTTAGCAAGAGAAGGAAAGTATGCGACTGTAAAGTTGCCTTCTGGAGAAATCAGAAGAATTCTTTCTGTTTGTTTAGCAACAATTGGTGCTGTGTCTAATAGTGATCATCAGCTTCAAATTTCTGGTAAGGCCGGTAGAAAACGCTGGTTAGGTATCAGACCAAGAACAAGACCTGTAGTGATGAACCCAGTCGATCACCCAATGGGTGGTGGTGAAGGTAGAGCATCAGGAGGTCACCCACGTTCAAGAAAAGGTTTGCCTGCTAAAGGTTTCAAAACCCGTTCTAGAACAAAAGCGAGTAATAAATATATTGTAGAACGTAGAAAGAAATAATAGAGTATGGCACGTTCATTAAAAAAAGGACCTTTCGTTCACTATAAATTAGAGAAAAAGGTAGCTGATAACGTAGATTCTGGAAAAAAAGCGGTGATTAAGACTTGGTCTAGAGCCTCGATGATTACTCCAGACTTCGTAGGACAAACAATAGCTGTTCATAACGGTAAACAATTTGTTCCTGTTTATGTTACTGAGAATATGGTAGGTCATAAATTAGGTGAATTTTCACCAACACGTTCTTTTAGAGGGCATGCTGGTGCTAAAAATAAAGGTAGAAAATAATTGAAGCTATGGGAGTTCGTAAAAAAGAAAGAGCAGAGCAAATAAAAGAAGCTAAGAAGCACATGGCTTTTGCTAAGTTGAATAACTGCCCTACTTCACCTAGAAAAATGCGATTAGTTGCAGATTTAGTAAGAGGTGAAAAAGTAGAAAAAGCGCTTCAAATTTTAAAATTCAATCAAAAAGAAGCTTCTTCTCGTTTAGAGAAATTGTTATTATCTGCTATTGCAAATTGGCAGGCTAAGAATGAAGATGCTAGTATTGAAGATGCTGAATTAGTTGTGAAAGAGATTCGTGTTGACGGTGGAAGTATGTTAAAAAGACTTCGTCCAGCGCCACAGGGTCGTGCACATAGAATTAGAAAGAGATCCAATCACGTAACATTAGTGCTTGGCGAAAAAAATAATACACAAAGCTAAGAAGAGTATGGGACAGAAAACAAATCCAATCGGTAATCGCCTTGGTATCATAAGAGGATGGGAATCCAACTGGTACGGAGGAAATGACTACGGTGATAAATTAGCCGAAGACGATAAGATTAGAAAGTACATCCATGCTCGCCTCTCTAAAGCGAGTGTATCTAGGGTAATCATTGAGCGTACCCTTAAGCTTGTAACCGTTACTATCACTACTGCTAGACCTGGTATTATTATCGGGAAAGGTGGTCAAGAGGTAGACAAGCTTAAAGAAGAGCTTAAGAAGATCACAGACAAAGAAGTTCAGATCAACATCTTTGAAATTAAGAGACCAGAACTTGATGCTCACTTAGTGGGTGCAAGTGTAGCAAGACAGATAGAGAATAGAATCTCTTACCGTCGTGCTATAAAAATGGCTATTGCGGCTGCAATGAGAATGAATGCGGAAGGTATAAAAATCGAAATTTCAGGTCGTTTAAACGGAGCTGAGATGGCGCGTTCAGAATCTTACAAAGATGGAAGAATTCCTTTGTCTACTTTTAGGGCCGATATTGATTATGCTTTAGTTGAAGCTCATACTACTTATGGTAGATTGGGAGTTAAAGTATGGATCATGAAAGGTGAGGTTTACGGAAAGAGAGAACTATCTCCGCTTGTTGGTTTAGCTAAGAAGCAAGGTGGTAAAGGTTCCGCACGAGGTGGTAATAAATCACGTCGTAGAAAGTAATTTTAAAGTAAAAGAAAATGTTACAACCTAAAAGAACGAAATATCGTAAGCAACAGAAGGGACGCATGAAAGGTTTGGCCCAAAGAGGTACTCGCCTTTCAAATGGAACTTTCGGTATCAAGTCACTTGATTCCAGTTTCATTACAGCTCGTCAAATAGAAGCTGCTCGTATTGCTGCTACCCGTTATATGAAAAGAGAAGGTTCTATCTGGATTAAAATTTTCCCAGATAAGCCTATCACTAAGAAACCTCTAGAGGTTCGTATGGGTAAAGGTAAAGGTGCTGTGGAATATTGGGCTGCTGTTGTAAAGCCTGGAAGAATAATGTTCGAAATTGGTGGTGTGCCTATGGCGACTGCTAAAGAAGCATTACGTCTTGCAGCGCAGAAACTTCCTGTGAGAACAAAATTTATCGTAGCTAGAGATTATCAAGAATAATTTTTGAATTATGAAACAATCAGAAGTAAAAGAATTATCTGTTGCAGAATTGCAGGAAGAGCTTGGTAAATCTCGTAAAGCATATGCAGATTTAAAAATGGCTCACGCTGTTTCGCCATTGGAGAACCCAATGCAGTTAAGAACTGCAAGGAAGAGTATAGCGAGATTAGCTACCGAGTTAACTAAAAGAGAACAACAATAAGTGTTATTCTGCTGAAAGATGGAAAAAAGAAATTTAAGAAAAGAGCGAATAGGTGTAGTTACTAGTAACAAAATGCAGAAATCAATTGTGGTTTCTGAAGTTAAAAAGGTAAAACACCCTATGTACGGAAAGTTCGTATTGAAAACTAAGAAGTACGTAGCTCACGACGAAACAAACGACTGCAACGAAGGTGATACTGTTAGGATCATGGAAACAAGACCTATGAGTAAATCTAAATGTTGGAGATTAGTAGAAATAATTGAAAGAGCGAAGTAATTATGGTACAACAAGAGTCTAGACTAAGAGTAGCAGATAATACTGGCGCTAAAGAAGTTTTAGCAATCAGAGTATTAGGAGGTACAAAGAAAAGATACGCTTCTGTTGGAGACAAAATTGTTGTCAGCGTTAAAGAGGCTACACCTAATGGAAACATTAAAAAAGGTGCAGTTTCTACAGCAGTTGTTGTTCGTACCAAGAAAGAAGTGCGCAGACCTGATGGATCTTATATAAGATTTGATGATAATGCATGTGTACTTTTAAACCCAACTGGAGAAATGCGTGGAACACGTGTTTTTGGTCCTGTTGCGAGAGAACTTCGTGATAAGCAATTCATGAAAATTGTATCATTGGCACCAGAGGTGCTTTAATACATTAAAAAAATGACAAAGCTTAAAATAAAATCAGGAGATACTGTTCTTGTTATCGCAGGAGACCACAAAGGTCAGGAAGGTAAAGTACAGAAAGTATTTCCAGAAAAGAATAAAGCCATAGTGGAAGGAATTAATACAATTTCTAAACATGAGAAGCCAAGTGCTTCAAATCCGCAAGGCGGAATTACAAAGAAGGAAGCACCGATTAACATCTCTAACTTGTCTTTAGTAACTAAAGATGGTAAAGCAACCAGAATTGGTTATAAAGAAGAGGATGGTAAAAAGGTGAGATTTTCTAAAAAATCAAATGAAGTAATATAGTTATGGCATACGTACCAAGACTTAGACAAGAGTATGATGAGAAAATAAAATCATCTCTGACAGAAGAATATAGTTACAGCAATGTAATGGAAGTGCCAAAGCTTAAGAAAATCGTTATCAGCCGTGGTGTTGGTGGCGCAGTTGCAGATAAAAAGCTAATCGATCATGCTGTTGATGAATTATCAGCAATCACAGGTCAGAAAGCTGTTTCAACAATCTCAAAGAAAGATGTTGCTTCATTCAAATTACGTAAAGGAATGCCAATTGGCGCAAAAGTAACTTTACGTGGTTATAGAATGTATGAGTTTTTAGATAGATTAATTACCTCTGCACTTCCACGTGTACGTGATTTTAACGGGATAAAAGCTAACGGTTTTGATGGTAGAGGAAATTATAACTTAGGAATTACTGAGCAGATAATTTTCCCAGAAATTGATATTGATGCTGTAAATAGAATTGCAGGTATGGATATCACTTTTGTTACTTCCGCAGAGACCGATAAAGAAGCTAAATCTTTACTAACTGAATTAGGTTTACCTTTTAAAAAGAATTAAGAATGGCTAAAGAATCAATGAAGGCCCGTGAGGTTAAGAGACAAAAAATGGTTAAAAAATATGCTGAAAAAAGAAAGGCTTTGAAAGAAGCTGGAGATTTTGAAGCATTGCAAAAATTGCCAAAAAACTCTTCACCAGTACGTTTGCATAATCGTTGTAAGCTAACTGGTAGACCTAAAGGATATATGAGACAATTTGGACTTTCTCGAGTAATGTTTAGAGAAATGGCTAATAATGGTCTTATTCCTGGGGTTAAGAAAGCTAGTTGGTAAATTATAAATTGGTTGTAGGTTCCAAAAAAATAGGAAAACCATAACCGCAAATTAATATAAATGAATACAGATCCAATTGCAGATTTTTTAACGCGAATTAGAAACGCGGTAGCAGCAAACCATAGGGTTGTTGAAATACCTGCTTCTAAGGTTAAAAAAGAAATTACAAAGATATTATTCGATCAAGGATACATCTTAAGTTACAAGTTTGAGAGCAATACCGCGCAAGGTACTATCAAAATAGCCCTTAAATATGATAAGGATACTAAAGACTCTGTAATAAAAGATATCCAGAGAATAAGTAAACCTGGTTTACGTAAATATGCCGGTGCTGGAGAATTACCACGTATACTTAATGGTCTTGGTATTGCAATTATCTCTACTTCTCACGGAGTAATGACAGATAAGCAAGCTAGAAGAGATCACGTAGGTGGTGAAGTATTGTGTTACGTTTACTAATTCTTAAAATAACTAAGAAATGTCAAGAATAGGTAAAAGCCCAGTTACAATTCCAGAAGGTGTTAATGTAGACGTTAACGGTAATATTGTAACAGTAAAAGGAAAATTAGGAGAGCTTAAGCAAGAGATTAACGATATAGATGTTAATGTAGAAGATGATGTAATTTCTTTTGAGCGTTCTTCTGAGAAAAGTGATCAAAAAGCTAAGCATGGTTTATATCGTGCTTTAGTTAACAATATGATAGAAGGTGTAACTACTGGATTTACTAAGGAATTAGAATTAGTAGGTGTAGGTTACAGAGCTTCGAATCAAGGACAGAAATTAGATTTAGCTGTTGGTTTTTCTCATAATATTGTTTTGGACGTAGCTCCTGAAGTTAAGGTTGAAACAATATCTGAAAAAGGTAAGAATCCAGTAGTTAAGCTTACTTCTCATGACAAACAACTTTTAGGACAGGTTGCTGCAAAGATTCGTTCTTTCAGAGTACCAGAACCTTATAAAGGAAAAGGTATCAAGTTCAAAGGAGAAATAATTAGAAGAAAAGCAGGTAAATCAGCTTAATAAGTTAGTTATGGCATTTTCAAAAGAAAAAAGAAGATTAAAGATAAGAAAGCGTATTCGCAAGAATATTAGCGGAACTGAAAGCCGTCCAAGATTGTCTGTATATAGAAGTAATAAAGAAATTTATGCTCAAATAATAGACGATGTAGCTGGAAAAACGTTAGCTTCGGCTTCTTCTAGAGATAAGGACGTTAAAGACGCTACCGGAACAAAGAGCGAAATTGCTCAGTTGGTAGGGAAAAGTTTAGCTGATAAAGCGAAACAATCCGGGGTAGAAACTGTTTCTTTCGATAGAGGTGGTTATTTATATCACGGAAGAGTTAAATCATTAGCAGAAGGTGCTCGTGAAGGAGGACTAAAATTCTAAGAAGATATGTATCAAGATTATAAAAACGTAGAACATGTAAAACCAGGAGGTCTTGAATTAAAAGACCGTTTGGTAGGAGTGCAACGTGTTACTAAAGTTACAAAAGGTGGTAGAGCATTTGGTTTTTCTGCTATTGTAGTAGTTGGTGACGAAAATGGTGTAGTTGGACAAGGTTTGGGTAAATCTAAAGAGGTTGCCGATGCTATTTCCAAAGCCGTTGAAGATGCAAAAAAGAATTTGGTACGTATTCCTTTACACAAAGGTACTTTACCACATGAACAAAAAGGTAAGTATGGTGGAGCGAGAGTTTTACTTTTACCTGCTGCAACTGGTACCGGTATTATTGCTGGTGGTGCAATTCGTGCGGTATTGGAATCTGTAGGAGTTCACGACGTACTTTCTAAGAACCAAGGTTCTTCTAACCCACACAATGTTGTGAAAGCTACTTTCGATGCATTACTACAATTAAGAAGTGCAGAGGCTGTTGCTAGACAACGTGGTATCACGTTAGAAAAACTTTTCAAAGGATAAAATCAAGGATAAGATGGCAAAGATTAAGGTAACTAAAGTTAAAAGTGCTATTAATAGATCTCAGAATCAAAAAAGAGTTCTAGAAGCATTAGGTCTTAGAAAGATGGGAAGTGCTGTAGAGCACGAGGATACTCCTAACATCCTTGGTATGATAAATAAAGTTAAACACTTAGTTTCTGTAGAGGAAACAAAATAATAGGTTCACATGAATTTAAGTAACTTACGACCTGCAAAAGGTTCAGTTAGAAGTAACAATAAGCGTGTTGGCCGTGGAGAAGGATCCGGTAAAGGAGGGACTGCAACTCGTGGTCACAAAGGGGCTAAATCACGTTCTGGTTACTCTAAGAAGATAGGTTTTGAAGGTGGGCAAATGCCACTTCAACGCCGTGTACCAAAGTTTGGTTTTAATAACAGAAACCGTAAAGAATATCAGGGTATAAACTTAGATACTTTACAATCATTAGTAGATAATGGTAAAGTTACAGACACTGTAGATCTAAGCGTACTTGTGGATAACGGTTTGGCTGGAAAGAACGAACTGGTTAAAATTTTAGGTAGAGGTGAATTAAAGGCTAAACTAAAAGTATCTGTTCATAAATTTACGGCCTCAGCCAAGGAAGCTATAGAAGCTGCAGGAGGAGAAGTTGTTACTTTATAATAGATAGCCAAATGAAATTCATCAATACTATAAAAAATATTTGGAAAATCGAGGAGCTAAAAAATCGTATTTTAGTTTCCCTCGGTTTACTTTTAGTTTATCGTTTTGGAACTCAGGTTGTACTTCCTGGGATAGACGCCAGTCAGTTAGCAAATTTAGCTAATCAGACAGATGGTGGTTTATTAGGTCTTCTTAATGCATTTACTGGAGGGGCATTCTCGAATGCTTCCATTTTTGCATTGGGTATCATGCCTTATATTTCTGCTTCCATTGTAGTTCAATTAATGGGAATTGCTATTCCTTATTTGCAAAAGCTACAAAAAGAAGGAGAAAGTGGGCGTAAAAAGATTAATCAAATCACTAGATGGTTAACCATAGCAATTACGCTGGTTCAGGGTCCTGGTTATATTTATAACCTATTTAATACCCTGCCACAAAATGCCTTTCTTTTAGGAGATAGTCTTTCTTTTGTAGTGTCTTCAGTAATTATTCTTACCACAGGAACTGTATTTGCGATGTGGTTAGGAGAGAAGATAACAGATAAAGGTATAGGTAATGGTATCTCCTTATTGATCATGGTAGGTATTATTGCTACACTGCCTCAGGCATTCCTACAGGAATTCGCCTCTAGATTCGAAGGTAGTGGAGGTTTAATTATGGTGTTGATTGAATTAGCTATTTGGTTTGCAATTATTTTAGCTGCTGTAATGTTGGTAATGGCTGTTCGCCAAATACCTGTGCAATATGCTAGAAGATCTGCTACTGGAGGTTATGAGAAAAATGTATTCGGCTCTAGACAATATATTCCTTTAAAGCTTAATGCTTCTGGAGTTATGCCGATTATATTTGCTCAGGCAATTATGTTTATTCCTGTGGCGTTAGCTGGTCTTTCAGACTCTGACGCTGCTCAAGGTGTAACAGCTGCATTTAGTGATATTTTTGGATTCTGGTATAATTTGGTATTCGCGTTATTGATTATTGTTTTTACATATTTCTATACTGCGATTACAGTACCTACCAATAAAATGGCAGACGATTTAAAACGTAGTGGAGGCTTTATTCCTGGTATTAGACCAGGTAGTGAAACGTCTGAATACCTAGATCGTATCATGTCACAAATAACACTTCCTGGATCTGTATTTTTAGCAATTATAGCAATTTTCCCAGCGATCATTGTGAAGTTGCTAGGTGTTCAGCAAGGATGGGCACTGTTTTTTGGAGGTACCTCTCTTTTAATTTTAGTTGGAGTTGCAATCGATACTATGCAGCAAGTAAATTCTTATTTGTTGAATAGACACTATGACGGATTAATGAAAACAGGTAAAAACAGAAAAGCAGTAGCTTAAATTATGGCAAAACAACCAGCAATTGAACAAGACGGAACTATAATCGAAGCATTGTCTAATGCTATGTTTCGTGTAGAACTAGAAAACGGTCACGTTGTGACCGCTCATATCTCAGGAAAGATGCGTATGCACTACATTAAATTGTTACCTGGCGATAAGGTGAAGTTGGAAATGAGTCCTTACGATTTATCTAAGGCTCGCATAACTTACAGATACTAAGAAGTAAATTGAGCTATTAATAATTTTTTCATTACTTTTGCACTCTGAAAAAATTATTTTGGCAATCAGGCCATATGTAAATTTTATTTTTGCATCTGGCATTTATAAAAATTATAAAGATGAAAGTTAGAGCATCAATAAAGAAAAGAAGTGCCGACTGTAAAATAGTACGCAGAAAAGGGCGCCTTTACGTGATTAACAAAAAGAATCCTAGATTTAAACAAAGACAAGGCTAATTATGGCAAGAATTGCAGGGGTAGATATACCTAAACAAAAGCGAGGAGTTATAGCGTTAACCTATATCTTCGGAATTGGCAAAAGCAGGGCTCAGGAAATACTTGCACAAGCCAAAGTTGATGAAAGTAAGAAAGTTTCAGATTGGGACGATGATGAAATAGGTCGTATCCGTGAAGCTGTAGGTGACTACACAATCGAGGGTGAATTACGTACTGAAGTTCAGATGAGTATTAAACGTCTAATGGATATTGGATGTTACAGAGGTATTCGTCATAGATCTGGATTACCACTTAGAGGTCAGAGAACTAAAAACAACTCCAGAACTAGAAAAGGTAGAAGAAAAACAGTTGCTAACAAGAAGAAAGCGACTAAATAATAAGTAATATGGCAAAGTCAACAAAATCAGCTCAGAAGAAGCGTAAAGTTAACGTTGAGTCAATTGGAGAAGCTCATGTTACTGCTTCTTTCAACAACATTATCATTTCTTTGACTAACAAAAAAGGAGACGTTATTTCATGGTCATCTGCCGGTAAAATGGGTTTTAGAGGATCTAAAAAAAATACTCCTTACGCAGCACAGTTAGCATCTGAGGATGCTTCTAAAGTTGCTCACGAAGCTGGTCTTCGTAAAGTTAAAGTGTATGTTAAGGGGCCTGGTAATGGTAGAGAATCAGCGATCCGTTCTATTCACAATAGTGGAATTGAAGTAACAGAGATTATCGATGTTACGCCACTTCCTCACAACGGATGTCGCGCTCCAAAGAGACGTAGAGTATAATTAATTATATAATTAGGAGAGGAAATTACGATTATCGAAGGACGAATGCCTTAATTCATAATCCCTTTCCTGTAAATCAATTTTAAATGGCAAGATATACAGGTCCAAAGACCAAGATAGCTCGTAAGTTTGGTGAAGCTATATTTGGAGACGATAAGTCTTTTGAAAAAAGAAATTATCCTCCAGGACAGCACGGTAATAACCGTCGAAGAGGTAAAAAATCTGAATACGCTATCCAGTTAATGGAAAAGCAAAAGGCTAAATATACTTATGGTATATTAGAGCGTCAGTTCAGAAATATGTTTGAAAAAGCAACAAGTTCACAAGGAATTACCGGTGAGGTATTACTTCAACTTTGTGAGTCTAGATTAGACAATGTTGTATTTAGATTAGGTGTAGCACCTTCAAGAAGAGCTGCAAGACAACTAGTTTCTCACAGACATATAACTGTTAATGGAGAATTAGTAAACATTCCATCTTACCACTTGAAAGCAGGAGACGTTATTGGAGTAAGAGAGAAGTCTAAATCTTTACAGGTAGTTCAGGATTCATTAGCTAATAATAGCAGTGTTTACGAATGGATTACTTGGAACAACGAAACAAAACAAGGAACTTTTGTTTCAGTACCTGGAAGAGTTCAGATTCCAGAAAATATCAATGAACAATTCATCGTCGAATTATATTCGAAATAATAATTCACAGAAGTCGTAATATGGCAATACTAAATTTTCAGAAGCCCGATAAAGTTATAATGATTGACTCTACAGATTTCGAAGGGAAATTTGAATTTCGTCCTTTGGAGCCTGGTTATGGGTTAACCGTTGGTAACGCTTTAAGAAGAGTGCTGTTATCTTCTTTAGAGGGATTTGCGATCACTTCGGTTCGTATCGAAGGTGTTGATCACGAATTCTCAACAATTCCTGGAGTTGTAGAAGATGTTACAGAAATAATTTTGAATCTTAAACAAGTTAGATTCAAGAGGCAAATTGATGAAATAGATAACGAGGCCGTTACAATTTCTGTTTCTGGTGAAGAAGAATTAACCGCTGGTCACTTTCAAAAGTTTATCTCTGGTTTTCAAGTTTTAAATCCCGACTTGGTGATTTGTCATCTTGATAGCAAGATAAATATTAATATGGAGATCACTATCGAAAAAGGCAGAGGTTATGTTCCGGCAGAAGAAAATAAGAAAGCTAATGCTCCTTTAGGAACAATATTTACAGATTCTATTTACACTCCTATAAAGAATGTAAAGTATAGTATCGAGAATTACCGTGTAGAACAAAAGACTGACTACGAAAAATTAGTTTTCGAAATTAGTAGTGATGGTTCTATTCATCCTAAAGATGCTTTAACAGAAGCTGCCAAAACTTTAATTCACCACTTCATGTTGTTCTCTGATGAGCGTATAACATTAGAGGCTGATGAAATTGCACAAACTGAAACTTATGATGAAGAATCTCTTCACATGAGACAGCTACTAAAAACTAAATTAGTAGACATGGATCTTTCAGTAAGAGCATTAAATTGTTTAAAAGCGGCTGAAGTTGATACCTTAGGAGATCTTGTATCTTACAATAAAAATGATCTTATGAAGTTCCGTAACTTCGGTAAGAAATCATTAACAGAGCTTGAAGAGCTTGTAAGTAACAAAGGTTTAAACTTTGGTATGGATCTTTCAAAATATAAATTGGATAAGGACTAATTCACACTGGTGAATTGCTCTAAAAAGAATAGTAATGAGACACGGAAAGAAAATAAATCATTTAGGTAGAAAGACCGCGCATCGTAAGTCGATGTTGGCCAACATGGCGTCTTCACTAATTGAGCATAAACGCATAAATACTACTGTGGCTAAAGCAAAAGCTTTAAAAGTTTTTGTTGAGCCTTTAGTAACTAAGTCTAAAGTAGATACTACTCATAATAGAAGAATCGTATTTAGTAAACTGCGTGATAAATATGCAGTTGCTGAATTATTTCGTGAAGTAGCACCAAAAGTAGGAGATCGTCCAGGTGGTTATACAAGAATCATTAAACTTGGGAATCGTCTAGGAGATAATGCTGATATGGCAATGATCGAATTGGTAGACTTTAATGAGACTTACAATGTAAACAAGCCTGAGAAGAAGAAATCTACTCGTAGAGCTGGTAAGAAAAAAGCTGAGACTACTGATGCTCCAAAAGCAGAAGATTCTAAGCAAGAAGATCAAGAAGGTAAAAAAGAAGAATAAATGATTCTTTATTATCAATAAATTTTGAAAAAAGGATAAACTCACTGAGTTTGTCCTTTTTTTTTATCTAATTAGCATTCATTTTAATTATTCCCTAACTTTAGATCGTATTATTTATTAGTATGAAATATCAAACAAGAAAAAAAGCCATAATTCTATTAGCTGACGGAACCGTTTTTCACGGGAAACTGGTAGGAACTAAAGACGGTAGCGCTGTTGGCGAAGTGTGTTTTAATACCGGGATGACCGGTTATCAGGAAATATTTACAGATCCTTCTTATTTTGGTCAATTGATGGTTACCACAAACGCTCATATTGGTAATTATGGAACTAATGAGAATGAAAATGAGTCTGATGGCGCTAAAATAGCTGGTTTAATTTGTAAGAACTTTAGTTACGATCAATCGCGACCTGCTGCAGATAAAACCTTACAGGAGTTTTTAGACGATAATAATCTGTTTGCAATTTCTGATATTGATACTCGTGCTCTGGTTACTTATATTAGAGAAAACGGCGCTATGAACGCGATAATCTCTACCGATGTAGACAATATAGAAGGCTTAAAAGCGGAACTTGCTGAAGTACCAGATATGGACGGTTTAGAACTTGCTTCTAAAGTTTCGACTAAAGAGCCATATTTCTATGGTAAGGAAGATGCGACATATAAGGTAGCTGCCCTAGATGTAGGTATCAAGAAGAACATTCTTAGAAATCTCGCGAAGAGAGATGTTTATGTAAAAGTGTTCCCTTTCGATACCTCTTATGAACAAATGAGCGAGTGGAATCCAGATGGTTATTTTCTTTCTAATGGTCCTGGTGATCCAAAGCCATTAAAGAATGCCATTCAGCTGGCAACCGATATTATTGAAAAAGACCATCCTTTATTCGGGATTTGTTTAGGGCATCAGATTATTGCTTTAGCAAATGGAATACCTACCTATAAAATGCACCATGGTCACCGCGGAATTAATCATCCTGTAAAGAATTTGAAAACAGGAAAAGGAGAAATTACCTCTCAAAATCATGGATTCTCGGTAGATAAAACAGCAACAGAAAGTCATCCAAACGTAAAGATAACGCACATTTGTCTAAACGATCAAACCGTTGGAGGTTTAGAGATGACTAATAAGAATTGTTTTTCTGTACAATATCATCCAGAAGCTAGCCCGGGACCTAATGACGCCAGTTATCTTTTCGATGAATTTATAGATCGAATTAAACAAGTAAAAGCTTAATACAGAAAAGCCGAGATCGAATCTCGGCTTTTTTTGTTTTAATTTAAGATGTTGATAATATGGAAGCTAACAATTAGGATTTCGCAAACGTTTTAGGTAAAATGCTTGTTATATTAAAAATTATTCCTCGTTTTTTTATTGTTGTATTTGTATCTTGCAAACTAATCAATTAATTAAATTATTATATAAATTATGAGTGCTATAGTACATATTCATGCACGTCAAATTTTTGACTCCAGAGGTAACCCAACAGTAGAAGTAGATGTAATCACAGAAAACGGAGTATTAGGAAGGGCAGCAGTTCCTTCTGGAGCTTCTACCGGTGAGCATGAAGCTGTAGAACTACGTGATGGTGGTGATGACTTTATGGGAAAAGGTGTTCTTACAGCTGTTGATAATGTAAACAGTAAAATTGCAGAGCAACTTTTAGGCTATTCAGTTTTCGAACAAAATTTAATCGATCAGGCAATGATCGAGCTTGACGGTACATCAAATAAATCTAAGTTAGGAGCTAACGCTATTTTAGGTGTTTCTCTTGCTGTAGCCAAAGCTGCTGCAAACGAACTTGGTCTTCCACTTTATCGTTACGTTGGTGGTGTAAGCGCAAATACGCTTCCTGTACCAATGATGAACATTATCAATGGAGGATCTCATAGTGACGCTCCAATCGCATTTCAGGAATTTATGATTATGCCGGTAAAGGCAGAAAGTTTTTCTCATGCATTAAAAATGGGAACTGAAATTTTCCATAATCTTAAGAAAGTACTTCACGATAGAGGTCTTAGCACAGCTGTAGGTGACGAAGGTGGTTTTGCTCCAACTTTAGACGGTACAGAGGACGCTTTGGAAACTATTCTTGAAGCTATCGAGAAAGCTGGTTATAAAGGTGGTGATGAAGTTATGATCGCTTTAGATTGTGCTGCTGCTGAATTTTATGAAGATGGCAAATATAACTATGCTAAATTCGAAGGAGATAAAGGTAAAGTAAGATCTAGTGAAGAACAGGCTTCTTATTTAGCTGAACTATCTTCAAAATATCCTATCGTTTCTATCGAAGATGGTATGGACGAAAATGATTGGGAAGGCTGGAAAGCTTTAACCGACAAAGTAGGAGATAAAATTCAATTAGTAGGAGATGATCTTTATGTAACTAACGTAGAGCGTCTATCCAGAGGTATTGAAGAAGGTATTGCAAATTCAATTCTTATTAAAGTTAACCAAATCGGTACTTTAACAGAGACTATTGCTGCTGTAAATATGGCTCACAATGCTGGATTTACATCTGTAATGTCGCATAGATCTGGAGAAACTGAAGATAATACAATTGCAGATTTAGCAGTTGCTTTAAATACAGGCCAAATAAAAACTGGTTCTGCTTCAAGAAGTGATCGTATGGCTAAGTACAACCAACTTCTTAGAATTGAAGAAGAATTAGGAAGTGTTGCTTACTATCCAAAAGAGAAAGCATTCAAAGTGAAATAAGGATTCGTAAGAATTTTAGAATTTAGAAAGCTCTTCATTAATTTGAAGAGCTTTTTTGTTTTAATTTAATATTCTTTTAATCAATTATTTGGGGATTAATAATTAACTTTTCACACACTTAAGTTCTAATCTAATCCTAACCAGATTTTTACATGCATAATTTCTTGTTTGTAGCTTCAGAAAATGATGCTATACCCCGTTGCAAAGCAGGAGGAATGGGCGATGTGCTGCGCGATGTCCCCAGACAAATTTCTCAAAAAGGAGATACAGTTCATGTTGTTGTACCTGCATATTCCAGATTACATCAGGAAGGAACTTTGATCTCCAAGTTATTTTTCAACCTCAGAAACACTCAATATGAGGCTGAGATTTATGAAGTTCAGCCTAAAAAAGATTTTCCAGGAATTACACATTACGTAATCCATCATCCAGAAATTCAAGGAGGTGATATTGCGCATATTTATCACAATGATCTCGATCAGCCTTTTTATACCGATGCGATAAAATATTTTATTTTTTGTACTGCTGTAGCCGAGGCTATTAAAACTGATATTTTCGGTAAACTTGACGTCATTCATTTACATGACTGGCACGCAAGTATGGTTTTATTCTTAAGAAGATACCATCAAGACTATACAGGACTTAAGGATATACGTGTAATTTATAGTATACACAATCTTGCGATACAAGGGATTAGACCTTTCGAAAATAATTACTCTTCAATCAGGAATTTCTTTCCCAATGTCGATTTTAATTATGACGAACTAAGAGATCGCCGTTATCACGATTGTATAAACATGATGGCACTTGGTATTCGTTTTGCTGATGCTGTACATACGGTGTCTCCTAGTTATAAAGAAGATGTGCTTCACCCAAGCAATCCACCGGTTTTTATAGGAGGTGAAGGTTTAGAAGAAGATCTAAACTGCGCCAACGACGAAGGTCGTTTTATGGGAATTCTAAATGGCTGTAATTATAGAAATATAAGAAGAGCAAGAAAGAATAACTTATACTTCAATATAGCATCGGCATTGTTTCGATGGATGCAGCAAGAATCTAAAAAGTACAAGTCAGATTTTTTAGCGCATACGGGAGAGAAAGTAATGCCTTTCCTAAAAAGAAAACCAGAATTCGTATGTTCTAGTGTTGCACGCTTAACAGAGCAGAAATTTTATTTTTTCAAGCAATCGCCAGAAGCTTTCTTGGAAATTTTAGATCTTTTAGAAGAAGTTAATGGCGTATTTATTTTGTTAGGTACCGGTGCTCCTGAGTACGAAGAGTTATTAAGAAAGATCAGTCATCAAAAAAGTAACTTTCTATTTATTAACGGTCAGGACGAAGACGTTATCGATAGTATTTACCTGGAAACCGACTTGTACTTTATGCCAAGTCTCTTTGAACCCTGCGGGATCAGCCAGATGTTGGCAATGAGAAATGGACATCCTTGCCTAGTTCATCATACCGGTGGATTAATTGATACGGTAAGACATCTGGAAACAGGTTTTGCTTTTGATGGTAAAAGTTATGACAACAAGATCATAAATATGGTCGATTCATTTAAACACATTTTAAAAATGTTTTTCGATGATAAAACAAAGTGGAGAACCATAGAGCGAAATGCCAAAAAAGAGCGTTTCACCTGGAAGAAATCAGTAGACGATTATTATAAATCACTCTATAAATTACCAGCTTAGAGAAATGTATATACTTACTAAGTGAAATCTCTTGAAACCCTTGTTAATAATAGTATAATTGCTTGGTTTTAATTGAATAGATGCTTAGATTTTATTAAATTCGCAATCGATTAATTAAAATTGTAATTCAACACAATGTCAGATAAAGCTATATTAGAATATCAAGGAAAAAAATATGAGTTCCCTGTAACTGAAGGAACAGAAGGTGAACTGGGTATTAATATTAAAACCCTTCGATCTGAAGCCGGAATGATAACTTTAGACCGCGGTTATAAGAACACAGGAAGCTGTGAAAGTGCGATCACTTTCTTAAACGGGGAAGAAGGAATTTTAAGATATAGAGGCTATGCTATCGAAGACCTTGCTGAAAAAGCAGATTTTCTAGAAGTAGCTTATCTTTTAATTTTTGGAGAATTACCAAACAAGCAGCAGCTTGATAAGTTCTACGGAGACATAAAAGAAGAATCTGAAGTTGATGAAGAGATGAAGAAGATTTTGGATGGTTTTCCAAAAGCAGCTCATCCAATGGGCGTTCTTGCTTCATTAACCAGTGCGCTTACTGCATTTAATCCAGGTTCTGTGGATGTAGAATCTGAAGAAGATATGTATAAGGCAATTGTTAAGATTCTTGGTAAGTTTCCGGTACTCGTTGCTTGGACACAAAGAAAGAAAAACAGCCTGCCACTTAACTACGGTGACGATTCATTAGGATATGTAGAGAATTTACATAAAATGATGTTCGAAAAGCCAGGTAAAAAGTATAATGTAGACAAATCGGTAATCGAAGCATTAGATAAACTATTAATACTTCATGCAGATCACGAACAAAACTGTTCAGCATCTACAGTAAGAATGGTAGGTTCTTCTCATGCGGGATTATTTGCTTCAATCTCTGCTGGTATTTCTGCACTTTGGGGACCACTTCACGGTGGAGCTAACCAGGCAGTAATCGAAATGTTAGAAGGAATTAAAGCTGATGGTGGTGATACGCATAAATTTATGCAGAAAGCTAAGGATAAAGAAGATCCTTTCCGTTTAATGGGCTTTGGACACCGTGTTTATAAAAACTTCGATCCTAGAGCTAAGATTATCAAGAAATCTGCAGACGAGGTTCTAGAAGGATTAGGTGTTGAAGATCCAGTACTAGATATCGCTAAAGGTTTAGAGAAAGAAGCGTTAGAAGACGACTATTTCGTAAAAAGAAAATTATATCCTAATGTAGATTTCTATTCAGGTATCATCTATAGAGCTTTAGGTATTCCGGTAGAAATGTTTACTGTGATGTTTGCTTTAGGTCGTTTACCAGGTTGGATTGCACAATGGAGAGAAATGAGACTTAAGAAAGAACCTATTGGTAGACCACGTCAAATCTACGTTGGTGCAAACCTAAGAGAGTTTAAAGAAGTGAGTGAACGATAGTTTTCACCTTATTATAATTATTTAAAAAGCCCCATATTTAAATGGGGCTTTTTTTATATTTGAAAAAATCTTAGTAATGCAGTTGAAGATTAATAATGAAACATCAAGATTAAGAGCAGTTGTTTTAGGAATCGCTAAAAATAACGGTGGTGCGCCAGAACTTGATGAAGCCTACGATCCAAAATCTATAGAACATATTAAAGCTGGTACCTATCCAAAAGAAGAGGATATGGTAAAAGAAATTGAGGCGGTTGCCGATGTTTTAAAAAAATATGATGTAGAAGTTTTTAGACCTCAGGTTATCGAAAATTACAATCAGATTTTTACCAGAGATATAGCATTCGTGATCGAGGATAAATTTGTGAAAGCAAACATTCTTCCAGATCGAGAGAAAGAAATTAAGGCTATCGATCATGTAATAAACCAAATAGATCCAGAAAAAATAATAAAGCTTCCGGAAGAGGCTCATATCGAAGGAGGAGACGTGATGCCTTTCGGAGATTATATTTTGGTGGGAACTTATATTGGCGAAGATTATTCCGAATATATTACGGCTAGAACAAACATTCAGGCGGTAAAAGCCCTTCAGGATATATTTCCGAAGAAAAAAGTAGTTTCATTCAACTTAAAAAAGAGCAATCTTGATGCTAAGGAGAATGCTTTGCATTTGGATTGTTGTTTTCAACCGGTAGGAAAAGATAAAGCGATTATTTACAAAGGAGGCTTCTTAGACTCTAAAGAATATCAATGGCTTGTCAATTTATTCGGAGAAAAAAATGTCTTCGAAATTACGAAGGATGAAATGTATAATATGAATTCAAACATATTTTCAATTTCAGAAAAAGTAGTGATTTCCGAAGAAAAATTTACGCGATTAAATACCTGGTTGCGTTCG
Source organism: Zunongwangia endophytica (assembly GCF_030409505.1). Classification (NCBI taxonomy): domain Bacteria; kingdom Pseudomonadati; phylum Bacteroidota; class Flavobacteriia; order Flavobacteriales; family Flavobacteriaceae; genus Zunongwangia; species Zunongwangia endophytica. Next base: position 3,763,046 of record NZ_JAUFPZ010000002.1, read on the forward strand.
CATGGAATTACTGTAGAAGAAGTTCCTTACGCACAGATTGCAAAACAAGAAGGCTTATTACGTTGTTCAACCTTACCTTTAATTAGAGATTAAAATGAGACAGATTACAGATACCGTTTTAATGGTGAGACCCGTAGCTTTTAGAATGAATGAAGAAACGGCAGTTAATAATTATTTTCAGAAAGAAATAGATGTCAAAGATATAAATGAAAAAGCTCAAGCCGAATTTGATGCTTTCGTAAAGAAACTTAAAGGCGTTGGAGTTAATGTTATCGTGGTAGATGATGTTCCTGAAGATGATACTCCAGATTCCATTTTCCCTAATAATTGGGTGTCTTTTCATGAAAACGGAGAAATAGGTTTATACCCGATGTTTGCAGCAAATCGAAGAAAAGAACGTCGATTAGAATACTTTGCAAGATTGGAAGAAGAAGGCTTCAAAATTACTGATATTGTAGATTATACTTCTGCTGAAGATGATGATCTTTTTCTTGAGGGGACTGGGAGTTTAATTTTAGATCGCCAAAACGAGAAGGCATATTGTGCGTTATCGGCCAGAGCAGATGAAGATTTATTAATCGAATTTTGTGAAGATTTTGAATACACTCCGGTTATTTTTAAGGCGTATCAATCTGTTGATGGAAAACGTAAGCAAATTTATCATACGAATGTTATGATGGCTGTTGCCGAAGAGTTCGCTGTTGTTTGCCTCGATACTATAGATGATGCTAAGGAGCGTAAAAACCTTTTGAAACATTTAAAACAGGATAAGAAAGAGCTTGTTGTAATTTCTGAAGAACAGATGCATCAGTTTGCGGGAAATATGCTTCAGGTACAAGGTGCTTTCGATAAAAAATATTTGGTGATGAGTGAAAGTGCTCATCAAAGCTTAACAAAAGATCAGATTGCTAAAATCGAGAAGTATTCAGAAATTTTAAGCAGTGATCTTGGTGTAATTGAAGCTTGTGGAGGTGGAAGCGCAAGATGTATGCTTGCTGAGGTTTTTCTACCGAAGGCTTAAAGAAATGATATTGTATAAAATTATGGTTGTTTTTTACGAATTTCAATAACAAAAAGAACCATAATAATTGCCGTGAAAATGGCAAAAGGGAGTGAGCTAATAATCAGGAATTTTTGCATTGCATCCAGCACATCACTTTCCGGTTTTACATTCCCCAGAAGAATAATAGCTTCAGAAAATAAAAGAATCAATACCGCCCAAATTAGGCGGTATTTCTTTTTAGGATTGTCATTGCCTTTGTCGCTAAACATACTCAACACATAAATAGCCGAATCTACCGAGGTTACTAAAAAACTAATCAGTAATAAAACGGTTACGATGTTTGTCACATTTGAAAGTGGAAAGGACTCAAAAAATGTAAATATTGAAGTGAAAACATTACTGAATTCACCATTGTAAGTTTGCATGCCTTCAATAAGGCTAAAGGAAGATCCACCAAAAACACTAAACCATAGAAAGCTGCCTGAAGAAGGCAGGATCAAAACGCCCAAAATCATTTCTCTAATACTTCTTCCCTGTGATATTCTAGCAATAAATATACCTGTAAAAGGAGCCCAGGCTAGCCAAAATGCCCAATAGTAGTATGTCCAATCGGTTAAAAATTGTTTCCCGGGATTAAAATCTCCGATGGCTAAGCTTAGCTGAAAAAAGTCTTTAAGATAATACCATGTAGCGGTAAAAAATTGTTGTAATATTTCAGCAATATCAGCTTGTAGGAATATGAATATCAACAAAGCCATTGTAATATAAATATTCCAATTAGAAATACGTTTAATGCCTTTTTCTACTCCCGCATAGGCTGAAATGAATGCTAATAAACAAATAAGGAAAACTAGTCCAATTACAATCCATAGCGTTCCCGGTTCTTTTGCTGAAAGATGGCTCACACCGCCTTCAATTTGTGTGGTTCCAAGACCAATGGCAGCTACCAATCCAAAAACGGTAGTTAGAATGGTTAAAAGATCTATGCTTTGCGGTAAACCTTTAATTTTTTTAAGTTGAGGTAAACTTGTGCCGAGAAGTATATTGTTTTTTCTTACAAATAGCGAATAACCAATTATTAAAGCGAATATTCCATAGAATGCCCACGCGGTAAATCCCCATTGATAAAAAGTGAACTCTAAAGCGATAATATCGTTTGGATAGTCTGTTTTTAAAGGAGGGTTTTGATACATAAAAACAGGTTCCTGTACCGCACGCAGTAAAATTCCCGCACCCATACCCGCGCTGTAAAGCATCGCAATCCAGGATAATCGGTCAAACTGTGGTGGAGAATCACCCAATCGAATTCTTCCGTATTTCGAAAAGGCGATTATTAAAAGAAACAGCACGCAAACTAATCCCAGCCATAAATAGAATTCCCCAAAAATTTCTCTTACCCAAATAGAAGCATCATCAATAAAAGAATAAAACTCGGTAGTTAAAGAAAAAATCAAAACGGAAAAAAGCAATAAGATCAATGCCGCGCAATAAAAAAGCGGATTGTTTTTAACGTCGTTATAGATCTTACTGAAATTAATTGGTAAGCTGTTTTTTAGATTCTGAAGTAGCGATTTTGGTAATCATTCCGTCAAAAATAAAATAATGAAATGGGTACATAGAATACCAGTACAATCGACCAAAGATTCCTTTGGGTCTAAACGTAGCGGTTTGATGCACAATATTATCTTCATCGATACAAAATTCCAACCAGGCTTCACCAGGAACTTTCATTTCAGCAAAAAGAAGTAATCGCTTTTCTTCTTTATCGGCCAGCAGGACACGCCAAAAATCTAAAGAATCTCCTGGTGCTAGTTTTGTAGGATGGGTTCTTCCGCGACGTAAACCCACGCCGCCAGAAAGTTTATCCATATATCCTCTAATTTTCCATAACCAGTTTCCGTAGTACCAGCCATTAAGTCCGCCGATGGCCCAAATTTTTTCTAAAGCTTCTTCGGGATTATCGGTTTTTTTCTGTTGCTTATCAAAAAGACATCCATACTTAGGAATCTGAATGTATTTGTTGAGTTCCTTTTTAAATCGACCACTACTAAGAGAGTCTTTCCAGCTAGACAGCACCTGGTTTTGTTCGATTCTATGAAAAGCCATTTCGATAGCTTCTTTGTAAGAAATAGTTTCGATCCCAAGTAGTTTTTCCAATTTGTTATTTCTGGCAATAACTTCAACATTCATACTGTCAACCAAATTTTGAGCTAGTTTATACGAAGTTGAGGTTACAAAATAGAGCCAATGCGACGAAAGTTTGGCCGACATTACAGGTACAGTAAGAATCCATAATTTTAATCCTCTAACTTCCGCATACTTCAGCATCATATCTTTATAAGACAAAATATCAGGACCGCCAATATCAAAAGATTGATCGTAACATTCTTCGTGACCAATAACCCCGGTTAAGAATTTTATCACATCTCGGATAGCCGTTGGCTGACATTTTGTTTTAACCCAGCGTGGGGTGATCATTACTGGTAACTTCTCGCATAGATCCCTAATAATTTCAAAAGAAGAGCTTCCAGAACCTACAATAATAGCTGCTCTTAAAACTGTTAGATGATAATCACCTTTGTAAAGAATATCCTCGACAGCCTTACGAGATTTTAGATGTTTAGAGAGCTTATCCTGATTTACCATTCCACTTAGATAAATCACCTGTTTCACACTCGTTTCTGCCATTAATTTGTTGAAGTTCTTAGCAGCCTCAGCTTCCTGGCTATCAAAATCTTTGGTGTTACCACTCATCGAGTGAATTAGGTAGTACGCAATATCAATATTCTTTATTTTCTCTGGCGCATCTGTATCTTCCAGTAAATCAATTTCAACAATTTCAACCTGTTTTATTAATTCTTTGTTAGAGGATAATCTGTCTTTATTACGAACGGCACAAATCACCTCGTGTCCCTGTTCAATAAGTTCAGGGAGTAATCGCATTCCAATATAGCCATTTGCACCAGTAAGTAAGATCCGCATAGAATAGTTTTCTTTAAGAATAGAAACGTCTCAAATTACCATTTTAATTGCTACCTTTCCTTAGGATTAATAAAATTTTATAAAATGAATAACGTGCTGAAAATCGCACTTTTAGTAATTGGCGTTGGTTTAGTTGGATATGGAATTTATAGCTTATTTTCTCCTGAAGTTGCTTTAGATTCGGCACCAATTGAAGTAGAAGCCCAAGATAGCAACACACAATCTTACGCCATGATCGCTTTTGGCTTACTCACTTTAATTGGTGGTTTGGCATTTAAAAGGCGTTAATTATTATTGAAGCCAATCCCCAAAATTGTCATTACTGAAGAGCTAATATACTCGATGCCAATTGCGATAACTATAAAACCGATGATTCTGGAAATCGCATTAATTCCTGAAGCTCCCAGATATTTCGCAATAAAATGAGCACTTTTCAGCATTAAAAAAGTGGAAAGACAAACTGCGAAAATCGCCAATATCGTAATTAATTTTTCCGAAGTTAAATGATAATCTTCGTACATCCCGATAAGTAGGGAAATAGATCCCGGCCCGGCAAGCATAGGAATTGCAAGTGGTGTTAAGGATATACCTTCACGCTTAAAAGCATCATCCTTTACGCGATCATTCATTCCTTTGTGCTTAGAAAATGAGCCGGTAAGCAGCGCAAAACCCGAAGTAACAATAATCAACCCGCCAGCAATACGTAACGACTCAATACTTATTCCGAAGAATTGAAGAATATAACGACCGCTAAAAAAGCAAATCGTCAAGATTACAAAGATATTAATTGCTGTTAACAGCGAAGTTTGCGACCGCTCTTTGGCGCTATCATCGGTAGTTAAACCCACAAAAATAGGAATAGTACCAAGCGGATTAATAACCGAGAATAATGCAGCGAAAACATAGATAAAAAGATCCATAATTTTTTCGGCAAATATGCACTAAGCGCAATCTCGATCAATTAAGTGAAAATTAGCCTTAGATTATCAAAAATCGATATTTAGAAGTGCAATGTTAAGTGAATTTCAAGTAACAATAAACAATTACCAATAAGCAGTAAGCAATTATCAATGCTTAATAATCAAAATATCAATACCATAATTTAAAGATCATCGATTCGCGTGGGGGCGTTTTCATCCTTATAGTCGATTAATTTTTTAAAGAATGTATGTACATTTTTATCTTTTGCGGCTACTTTTATAAAATAATGATCGCGATAAATAGAATATTCCTGGGCTTTGCCTTTGTAGATTTTCAATTTCCAGAAAGGGATCACTAAAGCGTAAGTTTCTAAAATAGCCCTAAACCGAACGATAATTCCTTTCGGCCGAATTTCAATATTGCAGGTATTTGTGTTGTTATCTAAAACAAGCAAATTGTGAATATCTATACTTACTGAAGTTATTATCAACCGAGGCGAGCCACTGCCTTTAAGTTTAAAACGATCCCTTAGTGTGAGTGTTTTCCCAACTTCACGATCGATTTTTTCTTTAATTTCGGGTTTGTTGTACGAAATATTCAGTAGCATTTATTTTTCTTTAAAAGATAAGAAACTTCTGTTAGTTCTAAAATAATATAATTGTTTACTTGAAATATAAGTATTTGCTGCTTCAAGCCTTAGCAAAAAGGCAATTTCTGTTATCTTTGCAGCGATTTTAAAGTACTTAAAAGAGAAATTATTTTCCCGATAAATTCGGGATCAGAACATACAAACTCACTTAGTGAGTAAAAAAACTATATGATGAATATTCAGGAAATGCTTACTACTCGTGTTAAGGAAGCAGTGCAAACCATTCACGATGTTACTCTAGAAACTGTAGAATTTCAGCCTACAAGAAAGGATTTTGAAGGAGATGTTACCGTGGTTTGCTTCCCAATGTTACGACAAGTAAAAACAAATCCGGTTAAGCTAGGCGAAGACATAGGTAATTATCTTCAGGAGCATGTAATGATGGTTAGTCGTTTTAATGTGGTGAAAGGATTTCTGAATATAGTTCTTAATGATGCCTACTATCTTGATTTCTTTAATGACATCAAAGATGATCCTAATTTTGGTTTTGTAAAACCGGGTGAAGATGCCAGAAAGATTATGGTAGAATATTCTTCGCCAAATACTAATAAGCCACTTCATCTTGGCCATATTCGTAATAATTTATTAGGATTTTCGGTTGCGGAAGTTCTTAAAGCTGCCGGGAACGAAGTTTATAAAACCCAAATTATTAATGATCGCGGAATCCATATCTGTAAATCGATGCTGGCTTGGCAACGTTTCGGGAATGGAGAAACTCCAGAGTCTACAGGATTAAAAGGTGATAAACTGGTAGGGAATTATTACGTGAAGTTCGATCAGGAATATAAAGCTGAAATTCAGCAATTAATTACTGAAGGAAAAAGCGAAAAAGAAGCGAAAGCTGAAGCGCCTATTTTACTGGAAGCAAAAGAAATGCTTCGCAAGTGGGAAGCCGGTGATGCTGATGTAGTTGAACTTTGGAAAACCATGAACCAATGGGTTTATGATGGCTTTAAAGAAACATATAACGCGTTAGGCGTAGATTTCGATAAGAATTATTACGAAAGTGATACATATCTTTTAGGTAAAGATGTAGTGAACAAAGGTCTGGAAGATGGTGTTTTTTACAGAAAGGAAGATGGCAGCGTTTGGATCGATCTATCTGATGAAGGTTTAGATGAAAAAATCGTTTTGCGTAGCGATGGTACTGCAGTTTACATGACGCAAGACATTGGTACGGCGATACAACGTGTAGAAGATTTTGCTATTAACGGCATGGTTTATACCGTTGGTAACGAGCAGGATTATCACTTTAAAGTACTATTCTTAATTCTGAAAAAACTAGGTTTTGCCTGGGCAGAATATTTATATCATTTAAGCTACGGAATGGTAGATTTACCTAGCGGAAAGATGAAAAGTAGAGAGGGTACAGTTGTGGATGCTGATGATTTAATAAGTGAAATGACTGAAACCGCTCGTAAAATTTCTGAAGAGTTAGGGAAATTAGACGGTTTAAGCGTAGAAGAAAAAGAAGATTTATATCGAATGATTGGTCTTGGAGCGCTTAAATATTACATTTTAAAAGTAGATCCAAAAAAACGAATCTTATTTAATCCTGAAGAATCTGTAGATTTTCAGGGAAATACAGGTCCGTTTATTCAATATACGCATGCTAGAATTCAGTCGATTTTAAGAAAGGCAGATTTTGATTACGAATCTCAATTTGTTTCAGAATACGAATTACATGAAAAAGAAAAAGCGCTTATCAAGCAAATCCAGCTATATCCTGAAACAATTCAATTAGCGGCTGAAAATCATAGTCCGGCTCTAATTGCTAATTATACCTACGATTTGGTAAAAGAATTTAATTCGTTTTATCAAAATGTATCGATACTAGGCGCTGATAAAGATTTAGAACGACAGTTGAGAACACAACTTTCTAAAGTTGTAGCCAATATTATTAAAACTTCATTCGAATTATTAGGAATACAAGTTCCTGAAAGAATGTAGATCAAATTTGTTGATTTTGAACTAAAATTTGACAAAACTTATAAGTCTGCTTCAGCACGAAGCGGGAAATAATAAAGATGAAGGTTGAAATTTGATATTTCAGCCTTTATTTTTATAGAAAAGTTACATTTTTAGCATAAAATCACTTCCGAAGTAATTAGTGCGAATAAAAAACTTTTCACTTCAGTACCAAATCATTAAATTTGCAAATCTGTTACTAAAAGAACAGGAATCTTAAACCACAGGAAAGCCTATGTTTGATAATTTAAGTGATAAGTTAGATAATGCCTTACATGTCTTAAAAGGACATGGTCAAATTACCGAAGTAAACGTTGCAGAAACGCTTAAAGAAGTACGACGTGCTCTTGTTGATGCCGATGTTAACTATAAAATTGCCAAGGATTTTACCAATGTTGTAAAAGAAAAAGCTTTAGGACAGGATGTTTTATCTGCTCTTAAGCCGGGACAATTGATGGTTAAACTGGTAAAGGATGAGCTTACTCAATTAATGGGTGGTGAGGCTGCCGGTATTAATCTTAGTGGTGATCCTTCAGTAATTTTAATGTCTGGTTTGCAGGGTAGTGGTAAAACGACTTTCTCTGGTAAACTGGCAAGTTTCCTAAAAAACAAAAAGACTAAAAAGCCTCTTTTAGTGGCTTGTGATGTGTATCGTCCTGCAGCGATCAACCAGTTACATGTGGTTGGAGAGCAGGTTGGTGTTGAGGTTTTTAGTGATGAAGGAAATCAGGATCCTGTTGCCATTTCTAAAGCTGCAATCGCGCATGCTAAGCAAAATGGACACAATGTAGTGATTATTGATACCGCTGGTCGTTTAGCTGTAGATGAGGCGATGATGACCGAGATTTCGAATATTCACGCGGCAATCGAACCACAAGAAACGTTATTTGTTGTGGATTCAATGACTGGACAGGATGCGGTAAATACCGCAAAAGCTTTTAATGACCGCTTGGATTTTGACGGAGTTATACTTACCAAATTAGATGGTGATACTCGCGGCGGTGCAGCGATTTCGATTAAATCTGTAGTTAATAAGCCTATTAAATTTATTGGTACTGGTGAGAAAATGGACGCTATCGATGTGTTCTATCCTTCTCGTATGGCCGATAGGATTTTGGGGATGGGAGATGTTGTGTCTCTTGTAGAGCGTGCACAGGAACAGTATGATGAAGAGGAAGCGCGTAAACTTCAGAAGAAAATCGCTAAAAATGCGTTTGGTTTTGATGATTTCTTAAAGCAACTTCAGCAGATCAAAAAGATGGGATCCATGAAAGATCTTCTTGGTATGATCCCTGGTGCTGGTAAAATGCTTAAAGATGTAGATATCGATGATGATGCATTTAAAGGTATCGAAGCTATAATTCATTCGATGACTCCAGAGGAGCGAAGCACTCCAAAAGTAATTAATTCAAGCAGAAAGAAGAGAATTGCAAAAGGTTCAGGAACCTCTGTACAGGAAGTGAATCAGTTATTGAAGCAATTCAACCAGATGGGTAAAATGATGAAGATGATGCAGGGAGGCGGCGGTCGCCAAATGATGAATATGATGAAAGGGATGAAATAATTCAGTATGCAGTCTCAGTAAGCAGTTGAAGCTCTAATAAATATTGGTATGGATTTTAAATCTTTAAAAGTATATCAGAAAGCTTTTTCTCTTGCGATGCGAATTTTTGAGGAATCAAAATCTTTTCCTTCAGAAGAGAAATTTTCTTTGACAGATCAAATAAGAAGAAGTTCACGATCGGTTTTTGCTAACATTGCAGAAGCATATAGGAAACGAAAATACCCTAAGCATTTTGTAAGTAAGTTAACTGATTGCGATGCCGAAAATGCTGAAACACAGACTTGGCTCGAATTCGCGTATTCTTGTAATTATTTATCTGAAGAGAAAAAAGTTAGCTTAACTGAGGATAGCTATGAAATAGTACGACTATTGAATTTTATGATACATAATCCCGGAAAGTTTGGCGCGGGAGATTAATCTGCCAACTGCTATTGCAAACTGATAACTGAAATAATGACTATTTTAGACGGTAAAAAAGTAAGTAACGATATTAAAAATGAGATCGGTGCTGAAGTCGAAAAAATGAAGCAACGTGGTGAAAAAGTACCACATCTTGCAGCAATCATCGTTGGTAATGACGGGGCAAGTAAAACTTACGTAAATAGTAAAGTGAAAGCTTGTGAAAGGGTGGGATTTGAATCTTCACTTTTTAGAATGTCTTCTACCATTAGCGAAATCGAACTTTTAGATAAGATTGAGGAGCTTAATCAAAATGATGATATCGATGGTTTTATCGTTCAATTACCATTACCTCCACAAATTGATACACAAAAAGTATTAAATGCTGTAGATCCAGATAAAGATGTTGATGGCTTCCATCCAACAAATTTTGGTAAAATGGCATTGGATATGACGACTTTTATTCCTGCGACGCCTTTTGGAATTTTGGAGCTTTTGGAGCGCTACGATATTCCTACCAAAGGAAAACATACGGTAGTTATTGGTAGAAGTTATATTGTGGGTAGACCAATGAGTATCTTAATGGGTAGAAGTGGATTCCCTGGGAATTCAACTGTTACTTTAACGCACGAGTTTACAAAGAATATTACTCAAATTACTTCTCAGGCCGATATTATAATTATTGCAGTAGGAATTCCCGACTTTTTAAAAGGAGAGATGATTAAAGATGATGCTGTAATTATTGATGTAGGAATTACCCGTGTGCCAGATGACAATGCTGAAAAAGGATACATCATTAAAGGAGATGTTGATTTTGAAAATGTAAGCAAACGAGCTTCATTTATTACTCCTGTTCCAGGTGGGGTAGGACCAATGACGGTTTCTATGCTTCTAAAAAATACGCTTTTAGCAAGAGAAAGACACCGAGTAAGAAATAGCGAAAAGCAACTTTAATAAACGTAAAGTTAGAAAATAAAAAAGCCTCACAAATTTTGTGAGGCTTTTACGTTTTAAGAAAAATACTATTTGGTTTCTTCTAATTTATAATCCAGATATTTATGGATATCAGATTCAATAAATCGAATCGCGAAAGTAATTATCGCAAAATCATCAATATATCCTAATCCCGGAATAAAATCTGGAATTACATCTAAAGGATTCAAGATGTAAAGAAATGAAAATGCAATTGCTGCAATGGTAAACCAGGGAATATCTCTGTACTGGCCTTTGCGATAATCATTCAGCATAGCGTACATCAACTTCCCAATTTCGGTATATTTCTTTAACATCCCAGAGTTTAGAATTTTATCTGAAACTTCTTCCTGAGAGTTTGCGGCAAGTTCTACATCACCTTCATCAACTTTTACTACACCTTCTTTAAAGTATTCTTCGTTTATTTCTTTCTTCTTTTTGCCGAACATATTTTAGTTTTTTTAGTTAGTAATTATAAATTATAAGCGATCATTTTCATTCCCGTATTCCTTTTTATAGATCTGCAGAATTAATAAAAATAGGGAAACCAATAGAGGCCCGAATATTAATCCTATAAATCCAAAAATTTGAACTCCAACAACTACTCCTATTAAAGTAATTAGTGTGTGTACTTTAGCTAAACGATCTAACACCATAATCCTTATCAGGTTATCTGTAGATCCTACTACCACGATACCATAAATTAGTAATGCAATTCCCTGCCAATTATGCCCATCAGCAAATAATAAGATTGTAGTAGGAGCAATTCCTATCGCAGTACCAATAAAAGGTATCATAGATCCTATAGCTGTAATCCCGAACCAAAAAAATGGATCTGGAACGCCTAATACTAAATATCCAATAAGTGCGATCAAACCTTGTACTACCGCAACTAGAGGTATTCCTAAAGCATTAGATTTTACTAATAAATTACTTTCTTTGGCAATAGTGCTTAGGTTTGCTTTACCTAAAGGAATATAATCGATAAGTGCATTCTTCATCTTCTCACGGTTGATAAGCATGAAGTAAAGCATAAAATACATAATCCCAATTGCCACAAACGCATTAAAGGTTCCGCCTGCTAAATTTTGTAAGTTATCAGAAATCCATCCAGTAATTGCAGAAGTGTCAATTGCTCCACTAATATCGTAGCCAGCATATTCTTCTAAATGGTTTAGTTGCTTTTTTAAGGCTGAAATCACCATTTCAGAATTATCAACAGCTTTTCCAATTTTTGAGGTTAGCATAAAAATAATTCCACCAATTGGGATTAGAATTCCAATAAACGATCCTAGCATGAGTAAACTTGCTGCAAGATGAGGTTTCCAACCCTTTTTTAGCAATTTTTCCATCCAACCTGCCATCAACACATACAATGTGATTGCTCCCAGTATACCGGTTAAATAAGGTACAAGCTCACGGAAGATTAATATTCCTAAAAGAAGGATAAGGAGTAAAACAAATATTTGCCGTACTAAAGACGGCTTAAGATTATTCATGTATTGGTTAGTTAGTAGTGTTATTTATAAATAATAGTTTTTAGGTTGCAAATATTTGATCTTTGTTTCTAAATGCTTTGAACTCCAATGCATTTCCGCAGGGATCTTTAAAAAACATCGTTGTTTGTTCGCCAACTTCTCCTTCAAATCTAATGTAAGGAGCTATGATGAAATCGATATTTTTTGATTCTAATAAGCTGGAAAATTGCTCGAAAACATTCCATTCTAGTACCACACCAAAATGCGGTACGGGTACCGATTTTCCATCTACAGGATTACTATGTTCGCTGGCGATTTCTTCTTTAGGTTTATAATGTATTACTAATTGGTGACCAAAGAAATTGAAATCTACCCAGTGATCGCTACTACGGCCTTCACCACAGCCAAGGATGTCGCCGTAAAACTTACGGCAGGCTTCTAAATCGTAAACAGGAATTGCAAGATGAAATGGTTGTACTTTCATATTAGTTATTTCTTAGTGCTTTTATAAGTTCTTCTTTACTCATTTTAGAACGTCCTTCTATACCAACTTTCTTGGCCTGTTCGTATAAATCTTCTTTAGAGCGCTCCTCGTATTTTTCGGCTTTTCCTCCTTTTTCTCCAGAGTTTTCGGTATTCGCTATCCTCGCAGCCTTTTCCTGGCTGTAGCCTTTATCGCGAAGTGTTTCGTATTGTTCTTCGTTTTTGATTCTTTTCGCCATCTTCTAACTTTTCTATTAAATTTAGAAAGATTAGTGATAGATGGTTACGTAATTTCGCTAATTCTCTGTTAAGATTTTTTTCGAGGACGCTTGCCAGTAGCTTTACTTTTGGTTTTAATTCCCTTAGGTTTCGAATCTTTTTTTGCTTCAGAAAGTTGAGAGGCTTCTTCAGTTTTTGAAGATGAATTTACTAAACGATCAATTTCTTCAAGTTCATTTTGGGTAATATGGCGCCATTTTCCGACAGGAACGTCCAACTCGACATTCATAATCCTAACTCGTTTCAGCTTAGTTACTTCGTAACCAAGAAATTCGCACATTCTTCTAATTTGGCGATTAAGACCCTGAGTTAAAATGATACGAAACTCTTTCTCTCCTGTTTGCTCTACAAAACATTTTCTGGTAATAGTATCTAAAATGGGGATTCCGTTGCTCATTTCTTCAACAAAACCGGAGTCGATAGGTTTATGAACGCTTACGATATATTCCTTCTCATGGTTATTACGAGCACGCAGAATTTTATTTACAATATCACCATCACTGGTAAGAAAAATTAATCCTTCACTAGGTTTATCTAAACGACCAATAGGGAAAATGCGTTCAGGGAAATTAATATAATCGATAATATTGTTTTTCTCCCGTTTTGTATCGGTGGTACACACAATACCTACTGGTTTATTGAAAGCGATATAAACATTCGGCTTTTCCTTTTCTTCCGTAGCAATTAGTTGTCCGTCAACCTTTACTTCGTCGCCGGAAGCAATTTTGGTTCCCATTTCAGGAACAACTCCGTTTATGGTAACTCTTCCTTGATCGATAAGTTTATCTGCAGCTCTTCTGGAACAAAATCCAGCTTCGCTTAAAAATTTATTAATACGGGTTAAATTCTCTTCAGCCATTATAAAATAAGTGTTTTACAAAGATACAAGTTTATGAATTGATGCCGTGAATTAAAAAATTTCAAAAAAAATTAAAACCCGGGCAACCTTTTGTAACTTTTCTGCGTCTATGTAAATAGAAGCTCTTTTGGCAATAATGATATGAAAATATCGGATATCAAAATTAGTAAGTGAAAGTAATTCAACTTTTTAAAAACGAATCTCAGCTTATAAAGCGGGCAGCGCAAAACAATCGTGAAGCGCAGCAGCAGTTGTATGAGAATCACTCTGGTAAAATGCTTAGTGTTTGTAGGCAATATGTAAAAGACATGCATTATGCTGAAGAAGTAATGCTGAATGGCTTTTTTAAAGTCTTTACGCACTTGGATGATTTTAAAGGAGAAGGAAGTTTTGAGGGATGGATTCGTAAAATAATGGTGAGGGAAGCCATAAGTTTTCTTCGGAAGAAAAAAAGTTTAGAATTTCCTGAAGATGAATTTGCCGGTTATGGTGAGACTTCTAATAATATCGATGAAGCTTTGAGTGTGGCACACATACAGCAACTAATTGACAATTTACCCGAAGGTTATAAGTTGGTTTTTGTGCTGTATGCGGTAGAAGGATATAAGCATCAGGAAATTGCAAAAATGTTGAATATTACTGAAGGAACTTCTAAATCTCAATTGTTTAAAGCGAGAAAAATGTTGCAGGAAAAATTAACTAAAAAAGAGACAGGTTATGGCGCCAATTAAATTTGAGGAGCACGTAAAGGAGCGGTTGGAAGAGCGTCGTATTTCTCCGTCAGCAGATAGTTGGGAAAAGCTAAATGCGCGATTAGATAAGAACGAAAATAAACAAAAATCGAATAAAAAATGGTGGTTAGGTATTGCAGCACTTTTGGTAATAGCAATAACGATAGGAGGATTTATGCTGAAATTGGAGAGTGAAGATGTAGCACCGCAGATTGTTGAAAAACCTTCAGAAAAAGAAGTTGAAATTCGAGAAAATTCAAGGATTACTTCCGAAGAAAAAAATAATGAAGTAAGAATTGCTGCGGAAGAAACTAAAACGAAGCCTGAAAAAACTAATAAAACAAACGAACCTGAAATTGTTCCGTATAAATCAGCTCAGATTTCAGAAAAGTTACCTGTAAAAATGCAGGGAATACAAGTCGCTGAAACCGAATTGGAAGTTCCGCAGAAAACAGAAGTAGCGTCCAAAATCGATAAAATCAATCCAAATTTTATAAATCCAATCAAAGCTGAAAATGATTATATCGCACATAACGAAAAATTAATTCAGCAAAAATTGGAAGAAGTAATTCGTTCTTTACATACGAGTACTGAAGATTCTGTTACCGATGCTGAGGTTAATGCCTTACTGTTGGCCGCCGCTAGCGATCTGGATCAAGATTATAAAAAGGAATACACCAATAAATACAGCGCCGAAGCTTTACTAGCAGAAGCCGAACGAGAAATAGAAAAATCTTTTAGAGATAAAATTTTCGATCTGTTAAAAGAAGGATATTCTAAAGCAAAAAACGCGGTAGCACTCGATTAAATAACAATTTTTATCATCACCCAAATTTGGGGTCATTCATCAATCAGTTTTAGGATTTAATTCTAAGACACTAAAAACTAATACTTATCATGAAATCAATTATCATCTATTTCGCCTTTTTATTGTCATCGTTTGCGATTGGTAGTTTAGAGGCTCAGGAAGAAAGAGAACAAAAAGAATTCAACTTAGATTCTGTTGCTCGTGTACGAGAAATTAAAGAGCAAAAAATTAAAATAGCAACTCAGGAAGAGAAAGACCGATTAAAAAAGGAAATTGAAAAAATAAACAAAGATTTAGAAAGCGGTTGGTACGAGAAGGAAGAAGCGGAAAAGAAGAAAAAAGAAGCGGCAAAATTAGCTGCGGAAAATATTAGAAACCGTATCGCAATTATCGAAAATGAGGTTGATATCGCTGAGCGTAATCGAGAACCAGGGACTTATTTAGAACTCAAGTTGTCGAAGGGTAAAATAAATTTAGGAATTGATAAGCCAGAGAAAGATCAAAGAATAGAAGAAAAACGTACAAAAAATGATTTTGTAATTGCTTTTGGTTTTAATAATGCACTTGCCGATGGACAATCGATCAACGATTCAGATTTTAAATTGGCCGGTAGTCGTTTTTTCGAAATTGGTTGGGCATGGACTACCAGAGTTTTTGAAAATACCAATTGGTTAAGAATTAAATATGGGCTGTCATTTCAGTTAAACGGATTAAAACCTACAGATAATCGCTACTTTGTACAGAACGGTGATGTGACAAGATTAGATGAATTTGAATACGATTTGGATAAATCTAAATTTAGAATGGACAATCTTGTAGTGCCTATACATTTTGAAATTGGTCCTTATGCGAATCGATCTACAGATGGGCATAGAAGATTTTCTACAGAAGATCAAATAAAAATTGGTTTTGGTGGATATGCCGGGTTTAATATCGGAGAACGCCAAAAACTGAAGTTTAATGATGGCGACGATCAAAAAATAAAAGATAAAAGTAGTTTTAATACGAACGAGTTTGTTTACGGTTTAAGTGGATATTTAAGTTTTGGCGGTACCGCGCTTTATGCTAAATACGATCTAAACCCTATATTTTCAAGTCCCAATACAGAGATTCATAATTTCTCTTTAGGACTACGATTAGATATAGACTAGTCACTATATAATTTGTATTTTTGCAGACCTTGTTGCTAATGCGACAAGGTCTTTTTTATTTTCTCTAGCGCTAAAAATCCTTCAAAAATTATCCAAATTTGATTGCTAAAAGTACCATAGATAATGTGTTTGAGACCGCCCGGGTAGAGGAGGTGATTCAGGATTTTGTACAGCTTAAAAAATCAGGAACTAACTTTAAAGGTTTAAGTCCGTTTACAGACGAGCGTAGCCCAAGTTTTATGGTGTCGCCTGTTAAACAGATCTGGAAAGATTTCTCTAGCGGAAAAGGAGGGAACGTTGTTGCATTTTTAATGGAACACGAACACTTTACCTATCCTGAAGCCATAAAGTATCTGGCTAAAAAATATGGAATCGAAATTGAGGAAACTCAACAGACCGATGAGCAAAAAGTGCAGGCTGATGAGCGTGAAAGTATGTATTTGGTTTCTGAATTTGCCAATAAATATTTTCAGAAAATTCTGCATAAAACTGATGCGGGGCAGGCTATCGGGCTTAGTTACTTTAAAGAACGAGGTTTTACTAACGAAACCATTAAGAAATTTCAGCTTGGATATTGTTTAGATGAATGGGATGCTTTTACTAAAGAAGCTTTAGCTGAAGGTTACAAACTCGATTATCTGGAAAAAACAGGGCTGTCTATCGTTAAAGGCGAACGACAATTTGATCGTTTTAAAGGTCGGGTGATGTTTCCTATCCATTCCATGTCTGGACGGGTTTTAGGCTTTGGAGGTCGAATTTTAACTTCAGATAAGAAAGCAGCAAAATATCTCAATTCGCCAGAAAGTGATATTTACCATAAAAGTAAAGTTCTTTACGGGATTTCGTATGCCAAGCAAGCGATAGCAAAAGAAGATAATTGTTATTTGGTTGAAGGGTATACCGATGTTATTCAGTTTCATCAAAGTGGTGTAGAGAATGTGGTTTCCTCTTCTGGAACAGCTTTAACATCAGAGCAGATTCGGCTTATAAGTAGGCTTACCAAAAATATCACCGTATTATTTGATGGAGATGCAGCCGGAATTCGAGCTTCACTTCGCGGGATCGATTTGATCTTAGAGCAGGGAATGAACGTGAAAGTCTGCAGTTTCCCTGAAGGTGAAGATCCAGATAGTTTCGCAAGAAAAAATTCTGAAGAACAACTGAAGGAGTTTTTAACTGAAAATGCAACCGATTTTATAAGTTTTAAGGCGTCTTTATTAATGAAAGATGCTAAGAACGATCCCGTAAAAAAGGCAGCGCTTATTCGGGATATGGTAAGCAGTATTGCTAAGATCCCAGATACTATTCAGCAGGAAGTTTACTTGCAGGAATGTTCAAGAATCATGGATATTTCTGAAGATGTCTTGTTTTCTACCTTGGCACAGCTTACCAAAAAAGGTGCGCAAGATCAAAAGAGAGCTGGGAAAACAGAACAGAAGAGTTTTCAAGTTGTAAAAGACACGTCACCACAGCAAGACAAAGTAATACGTCGTGTGGACGAATTGCATGTGTTAGAAAAAGGAATTGTGAGTGCACTTTTACTCTACGGAAATGAAAAAAGAGAGTTTGAGGAAATGTTTCTTGAAGCAGATGATACCGGAGAACCAGTTTTAAAAAGCACACAGGTTGAACAAAAAGTTTCTCGTAAAATTTATCTAGATCTACAGGAAGATGAAATTGCTTTAGCGAATCCTGATTTTAGATCGATTTACGAGTATCTAATTGAATATTACAATCGAGACGAAAAAGTTGTAATCGAACAATTTGTAAATGAAATTCCGCCAGAAAAAGCTTCTATAGTTACCGATATATTGATGGCAGAAGAGCAATATCAGTTAAGCGACTGGACGCGCCAGGATATTCCCGTAAAGTCTAAAAAAGAACAGATAGATCGATTGGTTTCAGAAACTATTCTGAATTTTAGAAGGCATTTACTAATGAGTAAAATTAAGGAGCTCCAAAGTTCGATGACTGAATTGAACGCTGAGGTTGATAATTCTAACAAGCTGGAAGAAATTATGGATTACATACAACTTCGCAAAACTATCGAAGGCAAATTAAACCGGGTAACCAGTTAATTAGACCGCAGGATTAATTTGTAGTAAACGCGCTTGTTTTATGAGATCTGCAATATTCTCTGCATCTAATTTTTTAAGCAATCTTGCTTTATAGGTGCTTACTGTTTTCTCATTAATTTCCAGAGCTTCAGCAATATCTTTATTACGCTTACCTGAGCTCAGTAAATTTAGAACTTCGGTTTCTCGAGAAGATAATTTCTTAAACTTAGAAATTTGATTTTGACCTGTAGAAATTCCGTTATTCAGCTTATAAGTGATTTCTTCATTTAGATAAATACCACCTCTGGCAACCTGTCTTATTGCATTATAGACAATTTCGGCAGAATTGGTTTTAGAAATATATCCGGCAGCTCCTGCTTTTATCGCACTAAGCGCATACATTTCTTCGGGATGGCAGCTAAATACCAAAATCTTGATATAGGGATATTGTTGTTTTATCTGTCGCAGCGCATGTATTCCGTTAAGCTGGGGAAGATCAATTTCAATGATCACAACATCAACGCGTCTATTTCCTAAAAAACTATACAGTTCGTTACCAGAATCAACATGCCCAATTACATTGATAAAATCATTCCCAGAGAGGATATGTTTTATACTTTCTGCAATTACAGGGTGTTGATCGGCGACTAAAACTGTACTCATTTAGATAATAGTGATTTATTTAATAATGCCTTACTACAATCTAAAATTAAACGATAATCCTTATAATGCTGTTCTATTTAATCCAAATTCGATAAAATGACTAGTTTTTAAGGTGAACAGGGATTTCGCATACTGGGATAGGATTCATTTTATGTGAATTTGCAGTATTCAGCTTAAGATATGTTTTAAAAACTTCTTGTTCCCGGCCTTCAAAATCATCTGTCTTTTTGCCTTTTTCCTGCATTTGCATCGCCCACTCTAATTCATCATAACTAGCGCCAAGTTGCATTTCATCACTTCGGCTGTCTCCAAACAAACCATCACTGGGAGCGGCAACCATAATTTCTTCGATCACATTTAATTCTTTTCCTAGAGCATATACTTCACTTTTCATAAGATCGGCTATTGGGCTAAGATCGACACCGCCATCGCCATATTTGGTGTAAAAACCAACGCCAAAATCTTCTACTTTGTTTCCGGTTCCGCCAACTAAATATTTATGAAGTCCTGCGAAATAATACAGCGTGGTCATTCTTAAACGTGCACGAGAATTGGCCAAACTTAGATCTACACTTGCAGAAGCTTCTACTGATGGTAAAGCGCTTTTAAAATTCTCAAAAACAGGAGTAAGATCTACACTTTCGCTTTTTACATTTGGGAAACGCTCTTTTAAAGAAGCGATATGTTTTTGCGCACGGCTAACGTGTGAAGGATCCTGGTGTATAGGCATTTCTAAAACTAAAACGTCCAATCCTGTTTTTGCACAAAGCGTCGATGTCACTGCTGAATCAATGCCGCCGCTAACGCCAACAACAAATCCATTCATTTTAGCATTTTCAGCATAGTCTTTTAACCAGTTTACAATATGATCGATTACTTTTGTGGTTTGCATATGTTTGGGTGAATTAGTTTGTAAATAATACCTTTGTACACAAATCTAAGACTTAAACATTATTAATAAAAGGGCAAGAACCTAAAACCCGTGATTTTTGATAAATGCTTATGATGAATAGAATTTTATTTGTCTTTTTTTTATTTCTAAGCCTTATTTCCTGCGATTCTGCATCAGAGCGAGAGAAGGAAATCGAGAAAATTCCCGTAGATTTTGAAGTTGTACGATTTGATAAGCTTTTTGCAGAAGCAAGTCCGCAAAGTCTTCCGCAGTTAAAAGAAGACTATCCTTATTTATTTCCGAAGCAATTTCCAGATAGCGTTTGGGTAAATAAAATGAAAGATACCATTCAGCAAGAAATTAAAAGAGAAGTTGAAAAAAAGTATCCTGAATTTAGCGAAACTGAAGATGAGTTTTATTCCCTTTTTCAGCATATAAAATATTATTTCCCAGAGTTTGAAGTTCCCGATGTGATTACGGTAACCTCTGAAGTAGATTACAAAAATAAGATTATTTACACAGGCGATTATGTCTTCGTCTCGCTAGATACATACTTAGGAGAGGATCATAAATTCTATGTTGGGATCGTAGAATATTTTACTCGAAACTTCAAAAAAGATCAAATTGTTCCTGACGCTGCGAATGATATTGCAGAAAATTATATTCCAAAACCAGCTTCCAGAACATTTTTAGCGAATATGATTTACTACGGAAAAATACTTTATTTGAAAGATATCTGGCTTCCGAAGCAATCAAACTGGCGTAAAATAGGATATACCCAAGAGCAGTGGGGGTTTGCTGAAAATAACGAAGAAATGGTATGGCGATATTTTGTAGATAACGAGCTTATTTTTGATACCGACGCTAATTTAGCTCCGCGATTTTTATATCCTGCGCCATTTTCTAAATTTTATTTGTCATTAGATGCAGAAACTCCCGACAGACTTGGCCAGTATATCGGTTGGCAAATGGTAAAATCTTATATGAATAAGAATGAAGTGTCTATACAACAAATGCTAAAGACCGATGCTGAAACGATTTTTAATAACGCAAACTATAAACCGAAAAAATAATGGCTTACAAGAAATCTGATATTAATATTGAAGTTGTAACCGACGAAAATAAAGTGCCAGAAGAAATATACTGGAGTGCTGAAGACGGCAATATTTTTAAGGAGGAAGCAAAAGCGCTAATGCTTTCTGTTTGGGATGGCAAAGCTCAGGAAACCTTAAGAGTCGATCTTTGGACAAAAGAAATGCCGGTAGACGAAATGAAGAAGTTTTTTCATCAAACCTTAGTTTCGATGAAAGAGACTTATTACCGCGCTACGCAAGACGAGAAAATGGCCGATACGATGGGCGATTTTTGTGATTACTTTGCAGAGAAATTAGAAATTATCAAAAAGTAATTTGGATAAGAAACTCATTTTTGTCTATAACGCAAATTCGGGAGTTTGGAATTCGGTTTTAGATTCGGCTCATAAAATCCTGAAGCCAAATTCTTATTCCTGTAACCTCTGTGCGATAACTCATGGTGTTATAGGAGAAAAAAGTGTGTGGAAAAAATATAGAAAGTCGTCCAATTTTAAAATGGAATTTTACCATAAGGATGGCTTTCTTAAAGCTTTCGCTTCAAAATATTTACTGAAATTTGATTTTCCGGTAGTGCTTTTTGCTGAAAATGGTGAATTGGAACTATTAATCTCGAAGGAAGAACTAGAGGGAATATCTTCAGTAGAAAAACTAATTAAAATACTACAAAAACGAGCCTAAAATTATTCAGTAACCTCGTTATTAAGATTTTCGATAAATTCCAGAATATCTTCGCCACCAGTTTTTGAGGTCGATGAGGTGATGAAAAAATGTGGCATTTCTTCCCAAACCTGTAACATTTCTTCCTGGTAATTCAGGATGTTTTTTTCAAGTTCTTTGGGTTTCAGCTTATCAGTTTTTGTGAAGATCAAACCAAACGGAATCGCATTCTCACCAAGCCATTGCATAAATTCCATGTCAATTTTTTGCGGCTTATGGCGACTATCTATTAAAACAAACGCACATACCAATTGCTTTCTTTCTTCAAAATAAGCAGTAATAAATCTCTGAAAAACTCTTTTTTCAGATTTAGAAACTTTTGCATAACCATAGCCCGGTAAATCTACTAGGTGCCAGTTTTTATTAATTAAAAAATGATTAATTAATTGCGTTTTTCCCGGTTTGGCCGAGGTTTTGGCTAAACTCTTTCTTCCGGTAAGCATGTTAATCAATGAGGATTTTCCCACATTACTTCGTCCGATAAAAGCATATTCGGGTAAGGGGCTGTTTGGGCACTTAGCAACTTTAGAATTGCTAATTACAAATTCAGCAGTATTAATCTTCATGATATGTTTTTTAGAAATTTCTTTTCTGCAACCAGTCAAAAAACAACTCGTTAAAAAGATCGGGATGCTCCATCATAGCAGCATGTCCACATTTATCTACCCAGTAAAGATCGGAGTCTGGGAGTAGTCGATGAAAATCTTCGGCAACTTCTGGCGGAGTTACGTTATCATTTTTACCCCAAATTATACAAGTTGGAGTTTTCATCTTTGGCAAGTCTTTCGCCATATTATGTCTAATTGCACTCTTGGCAATAGCAAGTGTTTTTACCAGTTTATTACGATCGCTAACGGTGTTATAAACATCATCAACAATTTCTTTAGTTGCAACCTCAGGATCATAAAATACATTCTGAGCTTTTTTCTTGATAAACTCGTAATCACCACGACGTGGGTAACTTTCTCCCATCGCATTTTCGTAGAGACCAGAGCTTCCTGTAATTACAAGGCCTTTTACAATTTCTGGATATAGTTTGGTTGTTACCAGTGCAATATGGCCACCAAGGGAATTACCTAAAAGAATAACTTCATCTAAACCTTTAAAATCTACAAACTCTTTTAAGTATTTAGCGAACGTTCCAACACTTGTTTTAAGGAGAGACATAGAGTAAAGCGGAAGTTCTGGGATTAAGACTTTGTATCCTTTAGAAGGGAAAAAATCTACCACTCCGTCAAAATTACTTAGGCCGCCCATAAGTCCGTGTAAAATAACTATCGGAGTTCCTTCGCCTATTTCTAAATATGTGAATTTTCCCTCTTTCCTTAAATTATTTTTCATTGATACCCTTTGCGGTTAGCAATCGCAAATATAGCGATTTCATTACAAGTATAATCATTTTTGCGCAATAGGAAAGTGAATACTGGATTTCAATATCATTTAAACCGGCAATTCACAAGTGGTAATTTTAACAGAATTTTTATAACAAAAAATAAACTGTTGGAACCGAATGGAATAGCGCTATTTCGAACTGTTTCAGCTAAATACGGTGGAAAAACTTATCAACAAAGTGGTAATATGTGGTAAAAAGTGGTAAGAAATTCAATATATTTGACTTCGTAAAGCGAATATGTGGTAAATCTTATCGGAACATACGAGTGTAAAGTTGATACTAAGGGTAGGCTAATGGTGCCTTCAGCCCTTAAGAAACAACTTATGCCTATGCTTCAGGAAGGTTTTGTGATTAAACGAGCTGTTTTTCAGTCTTGTTTAGAATTGTATCCAATGGAAGAGTGGAATAAGCTCATGGAACGAATGAATAAACTTAATCGCTTTAAAAAGAAAAACAACGACTTTATCCGAAGATTTACAGCAGGTGTAAAAACCGTTGAGGTAGATGGGAATGGCAGATTGTTAATTCCTAAAGACCTGATCGGTTTTGCAGGGATTTCGAAAGAAATTGTGCTTTCTTCAGCAATTAATATTGTAGAGATCTGGGATAAAGATAAGTACGAAGAAGCAATAGATGCTGCAAGTGATGATTTTGCAGATCTGGCAGAAGAAGTAATGGGAACTGAAGATTTCGATTTCGATGGAATATCATAATCCGGTATTATTAAAAGAGTCTGTAGATGGTTTAAATATTAAACCCGATGGCGTGTATGTAGATGTCACTTTTGGTGGTGGTGGTCATTCCCGCGAAATTCTAAGCAGATTAGGTGAAAACGGGAAACTTTATGCATTCGATCAGGATACCGATGCTTTACAAAACAAAATAGATGATCCTCGTTTTACGCTAATCAATGAGAACTTTAGATTTCTAAAGCGCTTTTTGAGATTTTATGGCGTAAAAAAAGTAGATGGGATTTTAGGCGATTTTGGAGTTTCTTCCCACCAGTTTAATGAAGCTGAACGTGGATTTTCAACACGCTTTAATGCGAAGTTGGATATGCGAATGGATCAAACCAGTGCTTTAAGCGCCTACCAGGTGATTAATCAGTATGAAGAAGAACAGCTTAAAAGCTTGTTTTATCAATACGGTGATTTAAAGAATGCACCAAAACTGGCAAGAATCATTGTTGAAGAGCGTAAAAATAATCCTATAGAAAATAGTGAGAATTTAAATCAACTTTTAAAACCTCACTTATTTAAAGGTAAAGAGAATAAAGTATTAGCACAGATTTATCAGGCGATTCGCATTGAAGTAAATCAGGAATTAGAAGTGCTAAAAGAATTTTTGCTTCAAACAGAAGGTATGCTAGAGAAAAATGGGAGAATTAGCTTAATCTCTTATCACTCTCTAGAAGATCGTTTGGTAAAAAGATATATAAGAAGCGGACTTTTTGAAGGAGAGCCTGAAAAGGATTTCTACGGAAATATTTCTGTTCCTTTTAAAAAAGTAGGACGTCTTGTAGTTCCTACAAAAGAAGAGATAAGCGAAAACAATAGGGCTAGAAGCGCAAAGTTACGAATAGCGAAGAAGCTTTAAAACCAGTGTTTGGTGATGAAGAAGGGGTTTTACAACATTCTTAAGGCAAATTTTCTAATTAACGATGACGCTTTTAAAAACTGGCGTTTTATCGTGTTTTGTACTGTGTTGGCTATCATCATGATTGCCAGTTCGCACAGCGCAGAGCGCAAAGTACACGAGATAGCCCGTTTACACGATCAGGTTTTAGAATTAAGAAGTGAATTTTTAGAAGGACGTTCCAATTTGATGAAAATTAAAATGGAATCTACCGTAACCAATGAAATGAAGAAAATTGGCGTAGGTCCTTCAGATAATCCTCCATATAAATTAAAAGTAAAAATAAGCGAGTAGTTGTATGGCAACCACTGATAGAGGCATATTAAACAGGTTATATTTTATTGCAGGATGCATGTTCATCTTTGCAGTGGCTGTTGGTGTGAAGCTAATGGATATTCAATTTGTAGAAGGAGAACATTACAAGCAACTTTCTGAAGAACGTGTTTATCGTAATTTTAAAATTCCGGCAAACCGAGGTAATCTTTACGATTCTAATGGAAGCCTTTTAGCGGCTTCTGTTCCTAAATATGATATTAGGTTTGATGCAGTAACTGTTTCAGATGAAGTTTTTGAAGGTAACGTACTTAAGCTTTCCAAAGAACTTTCTAAGATGTTAGGCAATACGCCTTCTTATTATGTTCACAAACTAAGAACTGCTCGTGCACATAATCAACGTTACGTGTTGATAACTCGAGGTCTTGGATATTCAGAATATATGAAAATTAAGAGCTTTCCGATTTTTAATCTGGGAGCTTATAAAGGTGGTCTTATTGTAGAGCAACGCACGGTAAGAGAACATCCGTTAGGTAAAATGGCAGAGCGTACGGTTGGTTACGAGCGTAAGGATGATGAAGGATATTTTACCAGAGTAGGTTTAGAAGGTGCATTTGGTCCTTACTTAAGAGGAACCGATGGACATCGATTGAAACAAAAAATTGCAAAGGGACAATGGAAGCCTATTAGTGATAATAATGAAGTTGAACCTAAAGATGGTTATGATGTAATTTCTACGATCGATGTAAATATTCAGGATATAGCGCATCACGCCTTACTGAAGCAATTAGAAGATTTTGAAGCTGAACATGGGACGGTAATCGTGATGGAAACCGAAACTGGCGAGATCAAAGCAATGTCTAATCTTGGTCGTACCGATCAGGGAACGTATTACGAGAAGCGAAATTATGCGGTTTACGAAGCGCACGAACCTGGCTCTACTTTTAAGTTAATGGCAATGGTTGCCGGTTTAGAAGATGGAGTGATAGATACAAGCCAGATAGTAGATACTGAAAATGGAGTTGTGCGTTTTTACGGAAGAGCAGTTCGTGATTCTCATCACGGTGGTTATGGGAAAATTACCGCTGCAAGAGCTTTTGAGCTTTCTTCGAACACCGCTTTTACAAAAATGATCACTCAGGGCTACAAAAGCAATCCTGGAAAGTTTGTGGATAGACTTGATGATATGGGGATATCTCGAAAAATTGGTTTAGAAATTAAAGGAGAAGGAAGTCCTAAAATCCCACATCCAGATGATAAAGGCTGGAATGGTTTAAGCCTTCCTTGGATGGCATTTGGTTATGGGGTTTCAATTACACCATTGCAAACATTAAATTTTTATAACGCTATTGCGAACGATGGCGAAATGGTAAAACCACGATTTATTAAGGAAGTAAAAGAGTGGGATAAGACCATCGTAAAAATGGAAAAAGAAGTAATTAATCCTTCTATCTGTTCTCCCGAAACTGCTAGAAAAGTGCGGGAAATGATGAAAAATACCGTGAAGCGTGGTACCGCAGCAAATATATATACGCCCAATTTTTCAATGGCCGGTAAAACAGGAACCTGTCAAACCGAATATTGGATAGAGCCGGGAAGATATATAGCTTCTTTTGCCGGATATTTTCCTGCAGACAATCCTAAATATTCTTGCATCGTGGTTGTTCATAAACCAAAAAGAAGTAAAGGGTATTATGGAAATATTGTAGCTGCTCCGGTTTTTAAAAGAATAGCGCAAAAAATTTATACCGATACACCAATCATGGATACACTTCCATCTTTGGATGTCCAAAGCGAAATTATAGATAAAGATTTCGAAAAATATTATTCTGAAGTGGGAACTGAAAAAGTGGTAATGCCGAATGTAAAAGGTATGCCGGCTATGGATGCTATTCCGCTTTTGGAGAATTTAGGATTAAAAGTACAGGTAAATGGTGATGGGATTGTAAGAAGTCAGTCGATCATTGCTGGACAAAAAATAAAGACTAATCAAAAAGTAAATCTGAAGTTAAGTTGAGAATACTTAAGGACATATTATATAAAGTAAGCATGGAATCTGTGGTAGGTAATACTGCAGTAGCTATTAATAATATTCATTTCGATTCTAGAAAAGTTGAAATGAACGATGTTTTTGTAGCAATTACCGGTACAGTTTCCAACGGACACGATTTTATCGAAAAAGCCATCAATCAAGGTGCTTTGGTGATTATCTGTGAAGAACTCCCAACGAATATTGTAAACGGAGTGACTTATGTGCAGGTAGCAAACTCTAAAGAAGCATTGGCCTTTATGGCTTCAAATTTTTATGAGAATCCTTCAGATAAATTAAAATTGGTTGGCGTTACCGGAACCAACGGTAAAACCACGATAGCTACATTATTGTACGATTTGTTTACCAAAGCGGGATTTAAAGTTGGTTTACTTTCAACAGTAAAAGTAATGGTTGGCGATACCCTTTACGAGGCAGTTCGCACAACTCCAGATTCGTTAACAATCAATTATTTCTTAGCTGAAATGAATGCTGAAGGTGTCGAATATTGCTTTATGGAAGTAAGTTCTCATGGTATCGATCAACATCGTACAACCGGATTAGAATTTGCAGGCGGAATTTTCACCAATCTTAGTCATGATCATTTAGATTACCATTCTAGCTTTGCGGAATATAGAGATGTGAAAAAACGCTTTTTTGATGAATTACCAGCTTCGGCTTTTGCATTAACCAATGTTGATGATAAGAATGGAGAGGTAATGCTTCAAAACACCAATGCGAAACAATACAAGTACGGTTTAAAAAATTACGCTGATTATAAAGCACAAATTCTGGAAAATCAATTCACAGGATTATTGCTGAAAATAAATGATCAGGAAGTTTGGTCGCGCTTAATAGGAAACTTCAACGCTTATAATATACTTGCTATTTATTCTGCTGCGGAATTATTAGGCTTAGAACCTTTAGAAAACCTGAAGTTTATAAGTGAACTTCATTCCGTAAATGGGCGTTTTCAATACGTGATTTCTTCCGAAGTAAAAATTACAGCGATCGTCGATTATGCCCACACACCAGATGCACTAAAGAATGTATTGGAAACAATTAACGCGATTAGAACTAAAAACGAAGAGCTAATTACGGTTGTTGGTTGTGGTGGTGATAGAGATCGAACTAAAAGACCAAAAATGGGACATATTGCTTCAGCATTAAGTTCTAAAGTGATCTTCACCAGTGATAATCCAAGAACGGAAGATCCCGATGGTATTATCGAAGAGATAGAAAATGGGGTAGAACCTCAAAATTTCAATAAAACACTTTCAGTAACCAATAGAAAGCAGGCGATTAAAACCGCATGCCAAATGGCTAAGGCGAATGATATCATTTTAATCGCTGGCAAAGGACACGAGACTTATCAAGAAATACACGGCGAAAAGCATGATTTTGATGATCTCAAAATAGTAAGTGAGTTTTTAAAACAGCTAAAAAAGTAAACGCCAAAAGGCAGAAAATTAGAATATGCTTTATTATTTATTTGAATTTTTAGAAGCAAAATACCAGCTCCCGGGAGCTCAGCTGTTTGAATATATTTCATTCCGGTCTGCTATGGCTATTCTTTTGTCGTTGTTGATTTCTACCATTTACGGGAAGCGAATTATCATTTATTTACAGACCAAGCAAATTGGAGAAAGTGTAAGAGAACTTGGTTTACAGGGGCAAACCGAAAAAGCCGGCACGCCAACAATGGGAGGCTTAATTATCATTATCGCGACGTTAATTCCGGTACTGCTTTTGGCCAAATTGGAGAATATTTATGTGATTTTACTAATCATCACTACCATCTGGATGGGAGCTATCGGCTTTTTAGATGATTATATCAAAACATTTAAAAAGGATAAAGAAGGATTACCCGGTAAGTTTAAAATCTTAGGGCAGGTAGGTCTTGGTTTGATCGTGGGTTGCGTAATGTATTTTCACGACGGAATTACCGTAAAAGAAAAAACAAATTCTGAAGATGTTATAACTCAGGAAATGATGCTTGGCGACAAAAAGTTACCAGAAATGGGGCCTAGCCAGAAGAATCTTACGACGACGATTCCTTTTGTGAAAAATAATGAGTTCGATTATTCTAAAATCATCTCATGGATTAGTCCAGATTTGGCAAAATACGCTTGGATTATTTTTATCCCGATTGTGATTATTATCGTTACGGCAGTATCCAATGGTGCAAATCTTACCGATGGCGTAGATGGACTTGCCGCAGGTTCTTCGGCAATTATAGTATTAACATTGGGCATTTTCGCCTGGGTTTCGGGGAACATTATTTTCTCAGATTATCTGAATATCATGTATATCCCAGATTCTGGTGAAATGACTATTTATATCACCGCTTTCACAGGAGCACTGGTAGGATTTTTATGGTACAATACGTATCCTGCTCAGGTTTTCATGGGAGATACCGGAAGTTTGACTATTGGCGGAATCATTGCTGTGTTGGCAATAGCATCTAGAAAAGAATTATTGATACCTATTTTATGCGGAATTTTTCTTGTGGAAAATCTTTCTGTAATACTACAGGTATCCTGGTTTAAATATACCAAGAAGAGATTCGGCGAAGGAAGAAGGATATTTTTAATGTCTCCTTTGCATCACCACTATCAAAAGAAGGGGCATCACGAAAGTAAGATTGTTGTACGTTTTTGGATTGTGGGAATATTTTTAGCCATTCTAACTGTAGTGACACTTAAACTTCGATAAAATTGAATAAAAAGATCGTCATACTTGGTGGTGGAGAAAGTGGTGTAGGCACTGCAATTTTGGCTAAAAAAGAAGGCTACAAAATATGGCTTTCAGACAAAGGAAAAATAAAAAAAAAGTATAAAAAAGTTCTTGAACATCTTGATATAAACTGGGAAGAAGAAAAGCATACGGATGCTCAAATTTTTGATGCAGATGTGGTGATGAAGAGTCCTGGTATTCCAGATACGGTGCCGATGATTAAAGCACTTCGGGAAAAAGGGATTCCTGTTATTTCTGAAATAGAATTTGCTGCGGAATATACCAATGCTGTTATCGTAGGGATTACCGGAAGTAATGGAAAAACCACCACTACAAAATTTGCAAATCATCTTTTAAAAGATGGTGCCTTAAAAGTAGGAATGGCTGGTAATGTTGGGGATAGTTTTGCAAAACAAGTTGCTGAAACCAATCCCGATTATTATGTGTTGGAGCTTAGTAGCTTTCAGTTAGATGGCATCGAAAATTTTAGGCCGCATATTGCGATTTTGACCAATATAACACCCGATCATTTAGATCGATATGATTATAAATTTGAGAATTATATCAATTCTAAATTCAGGATTACAAAGAACCAAACAGAGGAAGATTATTTTATTTATGACGCAGATGACGAGGTTATTACAAACTGGCTGAAAAATAATAAAGTTAAAGCACAGTTATTGCCATTCTCGCTGGAGAAAAAGCTGGTGAATGGCGCATATATAGAAAAAGACAAAATTATCATAAAGACACAAAATACAGAGTTTACTATGAGTACTTCAGATTTAACATTAGAGGGTAAACATAACGCAAAGAATGCAATGGCAGCGGCTACAGTAGCAAAGCTACTTAAGATTAGAAAGAACACTATTCGTGAGAGTATGGAGAGTTTTCAGGGAGTAGAGCACCGCTTGGAAAAAGTACTTAAAATTAATAATGTTCAGTATATAAACGATTCTAAAGCTACAAACGTAAATGCAACGTACTACGCTTTAGAAAGTATGGAAGGCCAAACCGTTTGGATCTTAGGCGGCGTTGATAAAGGGAATGTTTATGATGAACTTTTGCCATTGGTAAACGAAAAAGTAAAAGCTATTATTTGCCTTGGTGTAGATAATACTAAGATCATTAATTCTTTTGGGAATTGTGTAGAGACTTTGGTAGAAACTGAAAGTATGAGTGAAGCGGTAAAAATGGCTTATCGACTTTCTGAAAAAGGAGATGCCGTATTACTTTCGCCGGCTTGTGCAAGTTTTGATTTATTTGAAAACTACGAAGACCGCGGAAGACAGTTTAAAGAAGCAGTTAGAAATTTATAGAATATCATTCAGTTGAACTGAAACAGCGAAATGGAAAACATTTTTGCAAATATTAAAGGAGATAAGGTAATCTGGGCTACTGCCGGGCTGCTGGCAATTTTTTCATTTTTGCCGGTGTATAGCGCCAGTAGTAACATTGCTTACCTATATGGTGATGGGAGTACGTTTAAATATTTGATTGTTCATTTTTTCCATTTATTGCTAGGCTTTTGTGTGTTATTTGCAGCGCATAAAGTGCCCTACCATTATTATCGCGGCCTGTCAATTTTAATGTTGCCAGTGGTTGTTGTGTTGCTTGTTTATACGATGGCTCAGGGAACAGTAATCGATGGTGCAAATGCGAGTAGATGGATACGGATTCCGGTTTTAGGAGTGACGTTTCAATCGTCCACATTTGCCGCGGTAGTTTTAATGATTTATGTCGCCAGATATATGTCGAAAATCACCGAAAAAAAAATCACTTTTAAAGAGACAATTTTACCGCTTTGGGTGCCCGTAGGTTCAGTATTAATGTTAATTTTGCCGGCCAATTTTTCCACAACCGCGATTATTTTTGTTATGGTTTTGGTACTCATGTTTTTAGGAGGATATCCTGTAAAATATTTGTCGGCAGTTGTGCTCGCCGGAGTGGTTTTATTCGGAATTTTTGTACTTGCAGCAAAAGCTTTTCCTGGTGTTTTACCTAATAGGATCGATACCTGGGCAAGTAGAGTAGAAAATTTTACAAATGATGAAGATACCGAGGCCGATTATCAAATTGAAAAAGCAAAAATAGCGATTGCAAGAGGCGGGATTACTGGTACAGGAATAGGAAAGAGTGTACAGCGAAACTTTTTGCCACAGTCATCTTCCGATTTTATCTACGCGATAATTGTAGAAGAAATGGGGCTTATTGGAGCTTTAGGGGTGATGCTGGCGTATTTGATGATTTTGTTCAGGATTATTATCGTGGCTACAAAGGCCAATTCGGTTTTCGGGAAATTGCTAGTGATGGGAGTTGGTTTGCCGATCATCTTTCAGGCACTGGTAAATATGGCGGTTGCAGTCGAGTTATTTCCAGTAACGGGACAAACTCTTCCACTTGTAAGTAGTGGAGGAACCTCAATCTGGATGACGTGTTTATCACTTGGGATTATTCTTAGTGTAAGCGCAAAAAGAGAAGAAGAAAAAGAATCTGAAGAAGCAGATAGAAGAGCAGAGGACGAAAATCCTCTGGATATTTTAAGTGAAGCGATATGAGTAAAGATTTACGCATCATATTATCTGGTGGAGGTACGGGAGGTCATATCTACCCGGCCATTGCTATTGCCGATGAGGTAAAGCGCCGCTATCCCGATGCGAAGATCAAGTTTGTGGGAGCGCAGGATAAAATGGAGATGGAGAAAGTACCACAAGCAGGTTATGAAATCGAAGGTCTTTGGATTAGCGGTTTACAACGAAAGCTAACGCTTAAAAATCTAATGTTTCCTTTCAAATTGTTGAATAGCATTAGTAAATCCAAAAAGATCATTAAGGATTTTAAGCCAAACGTAGCTATTGGAACGGGAGGATTTGCAAGCGGACCTTTACTTCATGTGGCGAATAAGCAGGAGATACCAACCTTGCTTCAGGAACAAAATTCGTTTCCCGGCATCACAAATAAGATCTTGGCCAAAAAAGCCAATGTAATTTGTGCCGCTTACGATGAAGTAAAGCGTTTTTTTCCGAAGGAAAAAGTAAAGAAAACAGGAAATCCCGTAAGACAGGATTTATTAAATATAGATACCAAGAGAGAAGAAGCACAAAATTTCTTCAATCTTAATAATAATAAAAAAACAGTGCTTGTTCTTGGCGGAAGTTTAGGAGCAAGAAGAGTGAATCAGTTAGTCGCTCAGCATTCCGATAGATTGAAGCAGGAAGATGTGCAGCTTATCTGGCAATGTGGGAAATTGTATTACGAAGATTACAAATCTTATACTGAAGGAAACGTGCAGGTGCATCAGTTTTTAAACCGAATGGATTTGGCGTATGCTGCAGCAGATGTGATTATTTCGAGAGCGGGAGCAGGAAGCGTATCTGAATTGTGTATCGTAGGGAAACCGGTAATTTTTATACCGTCTCCCAATGTTGCTGAAGATCACCAGACTAAAAATGCTATGGCAGTGACTAAAAATGATGCTGCTATCACCATTGGTGAGAACGAGCTTGAAGAGAAATTTGAAAATACCTTTTTTGATTTGCTGAATAACGAAAGTCAGCAGAAAAAATTAGGAGTAAATATTAAGAAAATGGCCTTGCCAAATGCAACGGCTGATATTGTAGACGAAATTGAAAAACTAATTATCAGAAAAGCTTAGATTGAATACGTTAAGTCACATACAAAACTTTTATTTTATCGGTATTGGCGGTATCGGGATGAGTGCGTTAGCGCGTTTCTTTAAATCCCAGGGAAAAAATGTCGCCGGTTACGATAAAACAGCTTCAGTGCTTACTAAAGAATTGGAGGCTGAAGGTATTTTTGTGACTTTTATTGATGAGATTAGTGAAATTCCGCAGCAATTTAAAGATGCAGAGAACACTTTAGTAGTATATACTCCGGCAGTTCCAAGAGAGAATTTACAATATCAATATTTCATTCAGGAACAGTATATTCTGAAGAAACGAGCAGAGGTACTTGGATTAGTAAGTCGTGATCGTTTTACGCTTGCGGTTGCAGGAACTCACGGGAAAACGACCACAACAGCTATTTTAGGACATTTACTGAAAGAAACAAATGCTCCGGTAACAG
Organism: Zunongwangia endophytica; assembly: GCF_030409505.1. Classification (NCBI taxonomy): domain Bacteria; kingdom Pseudomonadati; phylum Bacteroidota; class Flavobacteriia; order Flavobacteriales; family Flavobacteriaceae; genus Zunongwangia; species Zunongwangia endophytica. The sequence goes on from NZ_JAUFPZ010000002.1 coordinate 3,796,868, forward strand.
CATTTTTGGGCGGAGTTAGTGAAGACATCCAGAGTAATTTAATTCTGAAGGGTGATGAAGTTATTGTTGCTGAAGCAGATGAATTTGATCGGTCTTTTCTTCATCTTTCACCAAATATAGCGGCTATTAATTCTATGGACGCCGATCATTTAGATATTTACGGAGTAAATGAACATTTGCAGGCTTCATTTAAAGCCTTTGCAGAGTTACTTCCTGAAGACGGAACGCTTTTTATCAAAAACGGACTTCCGCTAAAAGGGAAAACTATAGGAATTGAAGATGATGCTGATTTTTCAGCAATTAATATAAAGATTATCGACGGGAGTTATCATTTCGATCTAAAAACGCCGTCTGAAATTATAGAAGGATTTATTCTTCATTTGCCCGGCAGACATAATGTAATGAATGCTGTTACTGCTTTAGCTATGGCACTGGAATATGGAACTTCTTCAAAAGAATTGGGTGAAGCATTAAAAAGTTTTGCAGGTGTTCGTAGACGATTTTCGTATAAGCTAAAATCCAAAAGGTTTACGCTTATCGATGATTATGCGCATCATCCCGCAGAGATAGATGCAGTTTTTAGTGCGGTGGAAGAAATGTATCCTGAAATACCCAATTTGGTCATTTTTCAGCCTCATTTATTCAGTAGAACAAGAGATTTTGCAGATGATTTTGCTGAAAAATTATCGCAATTTGATGAAGTTTTGCTGATGGATATTTATCCGGCAAGAGAAAAACCGATCGAAGGAGTAAATTCAGAATGGTTACTGAATAAAATTGATAATCCAAACAAGCAACTTGTCCAAAGAAAGGATTTAGTTGCTAAAATTAAGCAAAGTAAAGCGAAAGTTGTATTGATGCTTGGCGCTGGTGATATTGGGAATGAAGTAGAACAGGTTAAAAAAGCATTCGAAGATGAAATCTAAGTTAGGTTACATAAAATTTGTGCTTTTAATCGCCTTGGTAGCTTTTCTATTTGGTTTTGCAGAGAAGCGTCACGACAACCGAAAAATGACCGGAACAGAAGTTCATTTTACAGATAGTGAGAACTTGTATATCACGGTAGATTCAGTTAATAACTTGTTGATACAAAATGAAGAAGGGGACTCTAACCTGGGTGAAGAAACTTTAGATTTGAATAAGGTAGAGACGCTGCTAAATAGCAACGATATGATTGAAAATGCAGAGGTTTTTCTTAATCTTGATGGAAAACTTTCAGCAATTGTAAGTCAGCGTAAACCCATCGGTAGGGCAGTCGGTAATCAGTCTTTTTATTTAGATAGAAAAGGAAAAGTGATGCCGCTTTCAGAGAATTTTTCTGCTCGCGTGCCTTTGATGCTAGGATTTAATGAAGTTAATATTTTTGAGGCATATCCGTTGGTAAGTTATATTAAAAATGATAGTTTCCTAAGTAAGCATATTACTGCTGTAAATCGTCTAGAAAATGGGCGTTATGAATTGAAGATGCGGAAGCTCGATTTCGTAGTGTACTTTGGAGCAGTTAAAAATATAGAATTGAAGTTTAACAATTTTAAGGCATTTTATAAAAAGGCTTTAATAGATGAAAAGTTAGATACCTATAAAAAAGTGAATTTACAGTTTGGGAACCAAGTTGTATGCACTAAAAAGTAAGATATGGAGCAAAATGATATTGCAGTAGGGCTGGATATAGGGACCACCAAGATTGTTGCCATGATTGGCAAGAAGAATGAATATGGAAAGGTAGAGATCGTTGGGATTGGTAAATCTAAAAGTCTTGGCGTACATCGTGGCGTAGTAAACAACATTACCCAGACCATACAATCCATACAGCAGGCCATTCAGGAAGCTGAAGCAGATTCTGGCTTAAAAATTAGTGATGTTGTGGTGGGAATTGCCGGGCAACATATAAGAAGTTTGCAGCATAGTGATTATATCACAAGACCAAATCCTGAAGAAGTTATAGATGCTGAAGATATTCACAGCTTATGTAATCAGGTTCATAAATTAGTGATGCTTCCGGGAGAGGAAATTATCCATGTGCTTCCACAGGAATTTAAAGTAGATGGCCAAGCTGAAATTAAAGAGCCAATCGGAATGTACGGTGGTCGTTTGGAAGCAAATTTCCACGTAGTAGTAGGTCAGGTTTCTTCCATAAGAAATATCGGGCGTTGTGTGAAAAGTGCAGGATTAGATCTTTCTGCAGTAACGTTAGAGCCATTAGCTTCGGCAAATGCAGTATTGAGTCAGGAAGAAAAAGAAGCAGGTGTAGCGTTAATCGATATAGGTGGTGGTACAACCGATCTTGCAATTTTTAAAGATGGAATTATAAGACATACTGCAGTGATTCCATTTGGAGGAAATGTAATTACTGAAGATATTAAGGAAGGTTGCTCTATCATAGAAAAGCAGGCAGAATTGCTGAAAATCAAATTTGGATCTGCATGGCCTGGAGAAAATAAGGATAATGAGATTGTTTCTATTCCTGGGCTTCGCGGTAGAGAACCGAAAGAGATTACATTAAAAAACCTTTCTAAAATAATTCATGCTCGTGTAGTAGAAATTATTGAACAGGTGTATTTAGAAATAAAGAATTACGGTCACGAAGATCAGAAGAAAAAATTGATCGGTGGCCTTGTATTAACTGGTGGAGGTGCACAGTTAAAGCATCTTAAGCAGTTGGTAGAATATATTACCGGGATGGATACCAGAATCGGTTTCCCTAACGAGCATTTAGCTGGTAGCAATGATAGCGAAACCACAAGTCCTGTTTATGCAACCGCAGTAGGATTGGTGATGAATAGTTTGGAAACCAGCAAAAGTAGTTTTCAGGAAGAAGCCGTTTTGAAGGAAAAAGAACCTGAGTCGGTACAAGTGGAAGAAGAAGGTCCTGCGCCAGAGCGAGAAGAACCTCAGGTACAGGTAGAACAGCCTAAGCCCCGAAAAAGCGTTTTCGATAAATGGGCAGAAAAGTTCAAAGATTTTTTAGATAATGCAGAGTAACGAAATAGCACAATAGAGAACCAGTAAAATTGAATTTATGAGCAATACAGAATTCGGAGACATATCATTCGATTTACCAAAGAATCAATCGAACGTCATCAAAGTTATTGGTGTAGGTGGTGGAGGTAGTAACGCTATTAACCACATGTATCAATTAGGGATTAAAGGAGTAGATTTTGTAATCTGTAACACAGATTCGCAAGCTCTTGAAAATAGTACCGTTCCTAACAAAATCCAATTAGGGGTAAGCCTTACAGAGGGATTAGGAGCCGGGGCTAATCCACAAATCGGGGAGCAGGCAGCAGTAGAAAGCTTTGACGAGATTAAAAACATGCTTGATGTAAATACCAAAATGGTATTTATTACTGCAGGTATGGGAGGAGGTACCGGTACAGGTGCAGCTCCTGTAATCGCAAAACAGGCAAAAGAAATGGATATTCTTACTGTTGGGATTGTAACTATTCCTTTTCAGTTTGAAGGTCGAATGAGGAATGAGCAGGCGCAACGAGGTGTAGAAAAACTACGTAGCCATGTTGATTCTCTAATTGTAATAAATAACAATAAGCTTCGTGAAGTTTACGGTAATCTTGGTTTTAAAGCTGGATTCTCTAAGGCCGATGAAGTGTTAGCAACAGCTTCCAGAGGTATTGCTGAAGTTATAACACACCACTATACACAAAATATTGACCTTAGAGATGCTAAGACAGTATTAAGTAATAGCGGTACTGCAATAATGGGATCTGCAAATGCTTCAGGTGCAAGTCGTGCTCAGGATGCTATCGCCAAAGCTCTAGATTCTCCGTTATTAAATGATAATAAAATTACTGGTGCTCAAAATGTATTGCTATTAATTGTTTCCGGTTCCGAAGAAATTACTATTGATGAAATAGGTGAAATTAACGATCATATTCAGGGAGAAGCTGGTCATAGTGCTAATATCATTATGGGTGTTGGTGAAGACGAGTCTCTTGAAGGTGCCATCTCTGTTACTATTATTGCTACTGGTTTCAATGTAGAACAGCAGGACGAAATCACCAATACTGAAACTAAAAAGATCATCCATACATTAGAGGATGAGCAAAAAGCGGAACACGAATTCCCTTCAAATAAACAAAATCCGGGTTCTTTTACTGAATTGCCTTTAGTTGAAGAAGATAAGGAAGAAGAAGCTCCAAAAAAGATCGTTCATACTTTAGATGAAAATTTAGAGGAAATGGATAGCGCTCAACCGCAAACAAAACGTGAAGAGCCGCAACCAAAACCGCAGATGCAGCCTCAAGCAAGACCGCAACAAAAGGAAGTAGTTCGCAATGAGCCTTCTCCGGCACCTGCTAAAGATCCTGATCTTTATACGCCGCCATCGGCGTACAATATGGATGTGTTTTACGATGATGTAAATCCTGAAGATTTTGTTATCAATGACACTAATGCTGAATCTGATAATTCTGGAAATGAGGAAGATGAAGATGATCAGTTTATGTTTACATTCGACTTTCCTATAAATAAAGAGCAGCAAAAAGAACCAGTTTCAAGAGAACAAGTTGAAGCTCCAAAGCAGCAACCACAGCAGGAAGTAAAGCAACAATCGGTAATTAGACATACGCTTAATACTGATGAGCCGACAAATGAGGTGAAGGATATCGAAGTAAACGAGCCTGTTGAAGTTGTTTCAGCTTCAGAAAACTCAGCTGAAGGTGCTGTGAAAAGATACAGTCTGGACGATTATATGGAGTTTGAACAGCAGTTAGAGAATTCTAAACCGGCAAGCAAACCTAAAAAGGAAGAGCCAAAGGAAGAAAGTATCGCTTTTGAAAAACGAACTGTGCAACCAGCTCCACAAAAGGAAGATTCTCAAGATGAAAATCCTTTTAATAATCCAATCCCAGAGCATGTTGTTGAACGTGCTGCTGAGCGTAGAGCGAAAATGAAAGAATTCAATTATAAGTTTAGAAGTAATGCTTCTCAAATTGAAGAAATAGAAAAGCAACCGGCTTATAAAAGAGCAGGAATTAATCTTGATAGTTCTAATCCTGGAGAAAGTAAAATGTCACGTACCACTTTGGGACAGGACGAAAATAACGATCTCCAGTTCAGAAGAAATAATTCATTTCTACATGATAATGTAGACTAGTCGAAAGATTTAAAATGGATCATAAAAAAAGAGGCTTTTAGCCTCTTTTTTTATTTTATATCCTAAAGTTGATTTTATCTATTTGAAATCATTATCAATCGAAAAATGATTAAAAATTATATGATTTTTGAATCATTTTAATCTAATCCCAGTAGATCATAAAATACTTTATTTTAGCATCGTCTGGTATCTGTGAAGATCTAATTTTAGCATCGGTGTCATAACGTAAACTAGAAGGAAGTTCTTTTTTATCGATACTTATGTAAGCATTGATCTCGTCTAGAAATACAACTGCTGAACTGATTGTGTTTTCTATTCGCGAGATTTTATAATTTTCAACGATATCTTTAAATGTACTTTGAGAATTTAAGCCTGCTTTAGTTTTAAATCGTGGATCTAAAACTCTAATATAACCAATAGTGCTAGTGCTATCGAATTCCTGTAATGGCTCTAAAGTTAACAGCGGATCTCCTCCTTTTTCAAAAACCTGAATTTCATCTGTAGCTCTTAATTGCATAGGCCCGCTTACTTGTTTTACCAGAGAATCTTCCTGATAAAGGGAGTCTAATTGGTTTATTTTGATCTCTTTATTTAATTTCCCTACCTGGGTTGCAGTAATCAAAAAAGGATTGTCCTCGTCTTTCTGGCAAGAGGTTAATAATATGGAAGCTAAAATAAATAAGGGCAGTATATGTTTCTTCATGTTTAAGAGTAATTGCTGTTGTTTTAATTTTGCGTAAATTAATTAACGCTTATATATAAGATTTGGTATTCCATTAAATCATTTTTAATGGAAGATTTTATCGAATGTGAATTCTTAAATTTTTATAAAAGTAAGCAATACCTAGTAATTGCAGGAAAGGATTTTTTTAGTATGAGCTCATATTACTGCGGCTTCTAATAATTGAATAGAGCCCGAATCGGCATTAATTTCAGCTTCAATTCCATTCGGGATGGTGCTGTTATCATCAATATGTCCAATCATGGCACCACTAAATGCAGGAATATCTAACGGCTTAATGTAGTGATCTAAAACTTCTTCTAAAGTTAAACTTCCGTAGCCACTTCCTCCGGGATCACATTCAGTACATTTTCCAAAAACGAAACCTTTAATTTGATCTAAAACGCCACCAAGTTGAAGTTGAGTCATCATACGATCGACTGCATATACTTTCTCTCCAACATCCTCGATATATAAAATTTTATCTGTCCAATCTTTAGGAAAATAATCGCTACCCATAATACCGGTAAGAACCGATAAATTTCCGCCAAGAAGTTTAGCTTTTACCTTTCCAGAATTAATAGTTCGAGTAAGATTTTTGGTCTGCACTAAATTGTCGCCAATGGATTTTGGGTTTTCTAAAAGCGTACTTTCCTTATCAAAAAGAATCGCTTTTAGATGAGAAACACTAAAACTATTCCATGTAGAAACGGCTACCGGAGCATGAAATGTAACTAATCCTGTTTTTTGGAAAATAGCTAAATGAAGCGCCGTAATATCGCTATAGCCAATAAATATTTTCGGGTTACTTTTGATTACTTCATAATCCAATAAATCCAGAATTCTAGCCGAACCCGAACCACCACGCAATGCGATTATAGCGTTTACTTCATCATCTTTAAACATATCGTTTAATTCTGATGCTCTTTCTTTATCGGTACCCGCAAGATGACCGTATCGCTTTTTAATGTTTTTACCGAATTTTACTTTCAATCCCATAGCTTCAAAAGAAGCTTTAGCTATTTGGTAAGGCTCAGTTTCAAAAATCGCACTTGCAGGACTTACAATTCCAATTGTGTCTCCTTCTTTTAGAGCTTTCGGTTTTAGGGTTTTTGCCGTGCTTTTATTTCCGTAGAAAGTATTGCTTGCATAGGAGGTTAAAGGTAGTGCAAGGCTGGTTAAGCCAATATTTTGTAGAAATTTGCGTCTTTCCATGATCGTTGTTAAGGTTTAATACTGGTTACGAACAGTTTTTAGAACTTCTTCCATTGCTTTTGTAAGTTGCGAATAAGGAACAATGTAATTACTATTCATAAAACTAAAATATAATGTCTTTCCGCTTTTGGTAATTAATAATCCGCTTAAGGAGTGATTATTTCTCAGCGATCCAGATTTAGCGTAAATATAAGATTCGTTGGCTTTATAGCTATTTTTAAGTGTACCTGACTCTCCACCTACAGGCAAAAGCGATTTGAATCTTTCCTCACCAATTTCAGCAGTAATTTTATTGATAAGTGCAATAAGACTTCTTGGGGTAAATAGATTGTATCTGGTAAGGCCGGACCCATCGTGCCAATTTATTTTGTCCGGGAGGTCATTCAATAAATTTTCCTGCGCGTAATTTATGGCGATATTAGTTTTAAGGGTATCAGACAATTTTTCTGCGGAAAGCAACAAAAGTTGTTCAGCTATAAAATTATCACTTTCCTGAAGCATTTTTTTATAAAGGCTATCGGCTTTATTGCTATAGATTACCTGGTCTAATTGGATATTTTTAGGAAGTTTTTTTATAAGCATCACTTCTTTTCTAATCGTGTCGCTTAAAAGTTTTGCTGAGGTAAATTCTGAAGTAATAAAAGGAACATCCTGAGTATAATTTTCTGTTCTTTTAAATTGAGTGTACAGAAATTTGTTGCTGTTTTTATCGCGATAAACATTCTTTGTTAATTCTGTATTCTCTTCAGCATAAACTGAATCGATAAAAACATCCGGATAGATTTTGGGCGAATCAAGATTCTTGTCGAATTCAAACTGAAGGGTATTTCCGTAGATCGGGAAAGCATTTCTTTCCGCTGAATAACTTCCATTAAAATCATCCCAAGCCCAACCGGGCCCAAAATGTTCTTCCGTGTAATTTGTTTTTAGGAGAAACAATTTTTTATCAGTTTCAGCAAGAAACTGAAGTATATTTTCACTGCTTAAGTCGTCATACAACAAACTTGGGTCGCCAGTTCCTTTAAAAATAAGACTATCGCCGTAAATAGCATATTTTATAGCTGGGATAGAATCACCAAGTGTCTTTAAAGAAGTGTAAAAAGTAACTAGCTTCGTGTTAGATGCCGGAGTAAAATATTTGTCTCCATTTTTATTGAATATTGTTTTTTTAGTCTCCGGATCATAAATAACCAAACCAGCGAAACCTTGCTTAAATTCAGGAGAATTCTCGAATATGGCTTCTAAATTTCTAGTGGTTTTTTTGGAAGAAGCGCAGCTTGTAAGCGCAATGGTGATTAAGGAGAAAAGTAATAGGGTCGTATTTTTCAAATTGGCTAAATTTGTCCTGAAAGTAAGAAAGTTTTTTGATAGATCACTTTTGCAGCAAATAATATTTGATTCCCTATCTTTGCAAGCTATGATTACAGAAGAAACACAGGAGCTGGTAGACAGAGGAATAATGCTTCCGCTAATGGAAGAATTTTATACTATCCAGGGCGAAGGATTTCATAAAGGAACAGCTGCTTATTTTATTAGGATTGGTGGTTGCGATGTTGGTTGCCATTGGTGTGATGTAAAGGAAAGTTGGGATGCAGGTTTGCATCCCCCAACACATGTAGGCGAAATTGTAGAAAAAGCCACTAAGTTTAGTAAAACGATCGTTATTACAGGAGGAGAGCCGTTAACATGGGATATGACGACTTTAACTTCTACACTTAAAAAGCAGGATTGCCAGATACATATCGAAACTTCGGGAGCTTATCCACTTACCGGAATATGGGATTGGATCTGTCTTTCTCCTAAAAAAATTAAATTACCTGAGCCTGAGATTTATCCTTTGGCGCATGAACTTAAAGTGATTATCTTTAATAAGCATGATTTTAAGTTCGCAGAAGAACAGGCAGCGCAGGTAAGTGAAAACTGTATTTTGTATCTACAGCCAGAGTGGAGTAATCGTGATAAAGTAATACCGATGATTGTAGATTACGTAATGAAAAATCCAAGATGGAAGGTTTCATTACAAACTCATAAATATTTGAATATACCGTAAAATAAAAAAGCCTCCGATCGGAGGCTTTTTTATTGTTTATTCTAAGTTGTTATTATTTGGCAACTTTCATAGGGATTTTTACGTAACTCTTATCCCATCCAATTAAAAGATTTGCACCTTTAGTTTCTTCATCTTTCTCAAAACTCATTGATAAGGCGTCTACCGAATTTTGCATCTGTCTAACTGGTACGTTGATTCTCGCAAGGTCCATTTCAGAGCTATATTCGTAAGCTCCCCAGGTAAGCGTTTTTTTATTCAATATGATAGTCCATTCTTTTTCTTTCGGAATAGAATATAAAGTATAACTTCCCGCATCGATTTTAGCGCCTGCGATCATCACATCTTTGTAAAACGTTACCTCGGTAGCTTCGTTAGCCCCTGTTCTCCAAACTTCGCCAAAAGGCACTAGTTTTCCAAAAACTTCGCGATCTCTACGTTGTGGCCTACTGTAGATTACTCTAGCAATTGGCTCATTATTATCGTTACGGTATAATGCGATATCCATAGGACTCACATCCATTTTTGCAAAATTAGGTCCTTGAGTTTGTGCAGAAAGTGTTGCTGTACCGCTAAGTCCTAAAGCTAAAACGGTCATTATCATTAATTTCTTCATAATTCCTGTGTCATTTATGTTTTAAGTAAATATATGACGTGTGTATAATTAAGCTGTTTATAAGCTGTTAAAATTTTTATATGTTACATTCTGAAAATCATCTAAGGATTAAATTAAAAATTGGTTTAAATAATATCTAAATTCAGACTAATTAATAGTAAGGTGTAATGTAAACAATCTTTTATGTTTAATAATTGTAAGTTCTGAATCATATTTGTGAGAAGAAAAAACAGAGCTTAAAATATTACAATAAACGTGTGGTTTGTTATGCCCGTGACGATAGAGAATTTCTCTTATTGTCATGGGCTTTTTTTGCACAAATTGTTGATAACTTAAAGGGTTTAGAGTCAGGGATTGGTTCAAAGAAATTAACGTTTTGTTATATTTGTTCGTTATTCAAATAGAGACGAATTTAATTAGCAAAATATGAGCGAAGAAGCCAAGGTAAAAAAGTATTCGGCTGATAGTATACAGGCGCTTGAAGGAATGGAGCATGTTCGCATGCGACCTTCAATGTATATAGGAGATACCGGTGTGAGAGGTTTGCATCATTTGGTTTACGAAGTAGTTGACAACTCTATTGATGAGGCGTTAGCGGGGCATTGTGACTCTATAAAAGTTGATATAAACGAAGATAATTCTATTACCGTAGAAGATAACGGTCGTGGTATTCCAATCGATCTTCATAAGAAAGAAGGTGTTTCGGCATTAGAGGTTGTAATGACCAAGATTGGTGCAGGAGGTAAGTTTGATAAAGATTCTTATAAAGTTTCTGGTGGTCTGCATGGTGTAGGGGTAAGTGTGGTTAACGCATTGTCTACACATTTAAAGGCTACAGTTTATCGTGATGGGCAAATTTGGGAGCAGGAGTATGAACTCGGTAAACCTATGTATCCTGTAAAGCAGGTTGGAGAAACAGAACTTGGTGGTACTTTGGTTACTTTTAAGCCAGATCCATCTATTTTTCAGCAAACTTTAGAATATAGCTACGAAACGCTTGCAAAGCGTATGCGTGAATTGGCTTATTTAAATAAAGGGATAACAATCGTGCTAACCGATAAGCGCGAGAAAGATAAAGAAGGTGAATATTTAGGAGAGGTTTTTCACTCAGATGAAGGTCTAAAAGAATTTATCCGGTTTTTAGATAAGTCTAGAGATCCTATTATTTCTGATGTGGTAAGCATGGAAGGCGAAAAAAACGGTATTCCTGTTGAAGTAGCCATGGTTTATAACGATACGTTTAATGAAAATCTTCATTCTTACGTAAACAATATTAATACGCATGAAGGAGGAACTCACCTTTCTGGTTTTAGAAGAGGTTTAACGACCACTTTAAAGAAATATGCAGATGCTTCAGGGTTACTTGAAAAGGTGAAATTCGAAGTTACTGGTGATGATTTCCGTGAAGGATTAACCGCAATTATTTCAGTAAAAGTTGCAGAACCTCAGTTTGAAGGTCAAACTAAAACTAAATTAGGGAACAGGGAAGTAACTTCAGCAGTATCACAAGCAGTTTCAGAAATGCTTGAGAATTATCTGGAAGAAAATCCTAACGATGCAAAAACGATCGTTCAAAAAGTAATTCTTGCCGCTCAGGCTCGTAACGCTGCCAAGAAAGCCCGTGAAATGGTGCAGCGTAAAACAGCCATGAGTATTGGAGGTTTACCTGGGAAATTATCAGATTGCTCTGAAGTAGATCCAACACAATGTGAAGTTTTTCTTGTAGAGGGTGACTCGGCAGGTGGAACGGCAAAGCAAGGGCGTGATCGAAACTTTCAGGCAATTTTGCCACTTCGAGGTAAAATTCTGAACGTAGAAAAGGCAATGTCTCACCGTGTTTTTGATAACGAAGAAATTAAAAATATTTACACCGCGCTAGGTGTAACGATAGGGACTGAGGAAGATACCAAAGCATTAAACATTTCTAAGCTTCGTTATCACAAAATCGTGATTATGTGTGATGCCGATGTGGATGGTAGCCATATCGAAACGCTTATTCTTACTTTCTTCTTTAGATATATGAAGGAGCTTATCGAGCAAGGACACATATATATTGCTACGCCGCCACTATATTTAGTGAAAAAAGGGCAGAAAAAGCGATATGCATGGAGCGAGAAGGAGCGTGATGAAATTGCTGAAAGTTATAGCGGAGGAGTACAGATTCAACGTTATAAAGGTCTTGGTGAGATGAATGCAGAGCAACTTTGGGATACAACCATGGATCCTGAGCACAGAAAATTAAGACAGGTAACTATCGATAATACTGGCGAGGCAGATCGTATTTTCTCTATGTTAATGGGGGATGAAGTGCCGCCACGTAGAGAATTTATAGAAAAGAATGCAAAATATGCGAATATTGACGCATAATGCAAAAGCTAAAGATTTAAAATAAAACCCGGAAGATATTCCGGGTTTTTTCATTTTGTACCGTATTCAAAATTTGATGCTTTTCAGAAAACACCTGATTTTTTAAGAATCTTAATTGATCTAATAATTGAAATTACGTGATGTAGGGTTCAGCTATTTAACCTGTCTTTATTAGTAATCCAACATCATTATTTGTATTTTTGAAATAGATATTAACCGATAAATTTATAAAATGAAAGTTACAGTAGTAGGAGCTGGTTCTGTAGGTGCTAGCTGCGCTGAATATGTTGCCATTAAAAACTTCGCTTCAGAAGTTGTATTATTAGATATTAAAGAAGGTTATGCAGAAGGTAAAGCAATGGACCTTATGCAGACTGCTTCTTTAAACAGTTTTGATACTAAAATAACAGGAAGTACCAACGATTATTCTAAAACAGCCGGTAGTGATGTAGCAGTAATTACCAGTGGTATTCCTAGAAAACCAGGAATGACGCGTGAGGAACTAATTGGTATTAACGCTGGTATCGTTAAAGAAGTATCAAGTAATCTTATTAAGCATTCTCCAAATGTGACGCTAATAGTTGTTAGTAATCCAATGGATACGATGACATATTTAGTACATAAAACAACAGGCCTTCCAAAGAATAAGATCATTGGAATGGGTGGTGCTTTAGATAGTGCTCGTTTCAAATATAGATTAGCCGAAGCTTTAGAAGCTCCAATATCTGATGTAGACGGAATGGTAATTGGTGGTCACAGTGATACCGGAATGGTACCACTTACTAGATTAGCAACTCGTAACAGTATTCCAGTAACTGCATTTCTTTCAGATGATCGTTTAACTCAGGTTTCTGAAGACACTAAGGTTGGTGGTGCTACGCTAACTAAACTATTAGGAACTAGTGCATGGTACGCTCCAGGTGCCGCAGTTTCTGCTTTAGTACAAGCTATTGCTTGTGATCAAAAGAAAATTTTCCCATGTTCAGCTTATCTTGAAGGAGAATACGGACTGGAAGATATCGCAATTGGTGTGCCTGCAGTAATTGGTAAAGACGGTTTAGAAAAAATCGTTGAAATCGAATTAAACGATGCAGAAAAAACTAAAATAAAAGAAAGCGCAGAAGGTGTGAAAAAGACAAATGGTTTATTAGAACTATAGTTTTACCCCCTTTAAACACAGCTAAAAAGCCACATTTTATGTGGCTTTTTTTTATGTTTAAAAGTTAAAATTTTCAAAAAGAAATTATTGGGATTTCAGTATTGAAACGCTATATTTGTCCGTTTTTAAAAAACAGCTATTTAATTATAATTTGAGGAATAATGCAGAATAAAGGACTTATTAAAGTTTTTGCAATTTTATTTGGTTTAGTATGTATCTACCAATTGTCGTTTACATACCTAACAAATAGTGTTGAGAGTGAAGCAGAAGAATTTGCGGCACAGAGGATTGACGAAAATGTAGAGAATTATTCAGATTTAAGAGATCAGGCAGAACAAGATTATCTAGATTCCATCGGGAATAACGAGATCATTGCCGGGATTACTTATAATGCTGCTAAGGATAAAGAATTAAACAAAGGTTTAGACCTTAAAGGGGGAATCAATGTTATTCTACAGATCTCTGTTGAAGATATTATTAGAGGTTTAGCAAATGATTCTGATGATCCTGCTTTCAATAAAGCACTTGTCGAAGCTAGAGAAGCTTCAGTAACTAGTCAGGATGATTATATTGATATTTTCTTTGAAAAATTCGATGCTATTCCAGATGCTCAGTTAGCTTCTCCAGATATTTTTGCTAATAAGACTTTAAGTGACGACGTTACTTACGATATGTCTAACGATGAGGTTAAGCCGATCGTAAGACAAAAAGTGGACGAGTCGATTACTTCAGCTTTTGAAGTATTACGTAAGCGTATCGATAAATTTGGTGTTACTCAACCAAATATTCAACGTTTAGGGAATTCAGGAAGAATTTTAGTAGAACTTCCAGGAGCTAAAGATGTAAACCGAATTCAGAATTTATTACAAAGTACTGCTCAGTTAGAGTTCTGGCATGTATTTAAAAATAACGAATTTGGTCCTTTCCTTACTCAAGCCAACCAAGTTTTAAAAGGTATTGTTTCAGAAGAAGAGCAAGCAGCTGATGTTGCTGATTCTACATCTCAGGAAAATAGTGATATCGATGATTTATTAGCAGATGCTGAAGATAGTACTTCTGTACAGTCTAATAATCCATTATTCGACTTAATCATTGGGCCAGGAGCGCAAGGAGGTCCTGTTTTAGCATATTTTAATGTTCAGGATACTGCTAAAGTAAACACTTACTTAAGTATGCCTCAGGTAAGAAATCTTCTTCCTGCGGAACAACGTTATGCAAGATTTGTTTGGGGGGTGGCAGATGATGATACTAATGCAACAGGTTTATATGCGTTAAAATCGAATAGAGATAACGAACCTCCATTGAGTGGTAGTGTTATTACAGATGCACAACAAACTTACGATCAGGTTGGTCGTGTAGCTGTATCTATGCAAATGGATGGAACAGGAGCTAAGTTGTGGGAAGAAATGACAGGTTATGCTTCAAGTAATCAAACACAAATCGCTATTGTTTTAGATGATGTAGTGTATTCTGCACCCGGAGTTTCTACAGGAGCTATTTCTGGAGGAAGAAGTGAAATCACCGGAGATTTTGGTATTGAAGAAGGAAAAGATTTAGCGAATGTTCTTAGAGCTGGTAAATTACCTGCTTCCGCAGATATTATTCAAAGTGAAATCGTTGGGCCATCTTTAGGTCAGGAAGCTATTGATAGTGGTATGCTTTCTTTCGCAATCGCTTTGGTGTTAGTATTAGTTTGGATGATTTTCTACTACGGAAAAGCCGGAGTTTTTGCTGATATCGCACTTATCGTAAACATCTTGTTTATTTTCGGAATATTAGCTGGTTTAGGCGCTGTACTTACATTGCCTGGTATCGCTGGTATCGTATTAACAATAGGTATGTCGGTTGATGCCAACGTGCTGATCTTTGAACGTATTAAAGAGGAATTAGCTAAAGGAAAATCACAAGCCGAATCTATAAAAGATGGATTTAGTAATGCACTATCTTCAATTTTAGATGCAAACATCACAACTGGTCTTACCGGTTTTATATTATTGATTTTAGGTACTGGACCGATTAAAGGTTTTGCGACAACTTTATTAATTGGTATCGCAACTTCATTATTTACTGCAATATTTATTACTCGTTTGTTTATCGATGGGTATGGTAAGAATGGTAAATCGCTAGAATTTGCTACCGGAATAACTAAAAACCTATTCAAAGGAATGAACAGCGATTTTCTTGGGAAAAGAAAAATTGCTTATATCATTTCAGGAATATTGATTGTAATCAGTTTAGGATCGTTATTTACTCAGCAATTAAATTTTGGAGTTGATTTTGTTGGAGGTCGTACCTATACAGTTAGATTCGATCAAGATGTGAATCCTACTGAAGTTCAAAATGTTCTTGTAGAGCGATTTGGTAATGCTGAAGCAAAAACTTTTGGTCCAAACAATCAGTTGAAGATCACCACAAATTACAAAGTGGATAATGAAGGTACTGAAGTAGATCAGGAAATTCAGGAAGGTCTTTTTGAAGGTCTTCAGCCGTTCTTGCCAGGTGATATCACAGAGGATGAATTTATCAATGGTTCTTCAGATAAAACGGTAGGTATTATGGAGTCTATGAAAGTAGGTCCTACAATCGCCGATGATATTAAGACTGCTTCTTTCTGGGCTGTTTTAGGTTCTTTAATAGTAGTATTCCTTTATATTCTATTAAGGTTTAGAAAATGGCAATTTAGTTTAGGGGCTGTTGCGGCGGTATTCCATGATGTGCTAATTGTACTTGGTGTATTTTCATTATTGTACAAGTTTATGCCTTTTAGCATGGAAATCAATCAGGCATTTATTGCAGCAATTTTAACTGTAATTGGTTACTCGCTGAATGATACTGTGGTAGTATTTGATAGAATTAGAGAATTTGTAAACGAGCACAACACTTGGAACTTAGGTAAAACGGTAAATGCAGCTTTAAATAGTACGTTAAGTCGTACGTTGAATACCTCTTTAACGACATTAGTAGTATTGCTTGCAATATTTATTTTCGGAGGAGAAAGTATTCGAGGCTTTATGTTTGCTCTTATTGTTGGTGTTGTAGTTGGTACATATTCCTCGTTATTTATCGCTACACCGGTGATGTTTGATAGCGTTAAGAAGAAGTCGTCATTACAGGATAAAAAAGAAGTAGAAGAAGAAACCGTGGCTTAACCAGTTAAGTTTCTTATAAGAATAAAAAAATCCCCACAGTTTCTGTGGGGATTTTTTTATTTATTATTGAAATTAATATCGATAATTCGCCAACGCTACTCTTATAATTAAAGTCGAGATTAATCAATTCTGAATTGCTTTTAATCTGAAGATTGGATTAGCAATCAAATTACAAGAATCGAGTTTCTAGAAGTTTTTTAGAGTAGGTATAAGGATATGTTTCCTGAGGCATAGAAAACTTCAGAAGGTATGCGCAAATACCTCCTTCTTGATAATTCCGTTATATAGAGAAATGCTGTTTTACTGCAGTTGTAAAGTAAAAAAGAAGACTTCTTAATTTTGCTGAACGCTGAAGTGATCTCCTTTTGTCAGTCCCCAGCTTTCTGAAGCTCCTGCATTTATCTCGAGTATAAACTGAGCGGGTTCTACAGATGGGAGTGAAGTTTCATCTAATGGTTTAGCATCTTTCTGAAAACTTACTATAGTGCTGTCTGAAGCAAAGAAAACTAAGTCTAGTGGAATATATGTGTTTTTCATATAAAAGCTTCTACGTGCAGCGCTGCTGTAAACGAAAAGCATTCCGTGATCTTGTTCTAAAGATTCTCGATACATTAATCCTGTAGCTCTAGAATAATCGTCATCTGCTATTTCTATATCCAAAGATTGTAACGTATCGCCAGAGGTATCAATTAGATATAATTCCGCGTCTTTTCGAAATTCAATTTCTTCGGTTTCTACTGTCTTTCCTTCATCATTTTTACAGGATGTGAAGATAATAGCGAAACCTAAAATACCTATTTTAAAGAGCTTTTTAACCACTAATGCGCGTTTTGAGGTTTGTTTTGTGGGCGATACATAAAATACAGCCCAGCAATTATAAATGGCACACTTAGCCACTGTCCGGTATTTAAAAGCCATGTAGCTCTTTCTTCCACTTGTGGTTCTTTAACGAATTCTACAAAGAATCTAACCGTCCATAGTAAAACTAAAAATAACCCAAAAATATAACCAATCTTAAATCTTTTGTTGGTTTTCCAGTATAGGAAATACAATAAAAGAAATACAAGTAGATAGCAAAAGCTCTCGTAAAGCTGAGCAGGATGGCGAGGGAAGGATTCTCCTAGGTTCTGGAAGATTATTCCGTAATCGCTATTTGTTGGTTTTCCAATGATTTCAGAATTCATAAAATTCCCAATTCTAACAAATATACCGCCACACGCAACAGGAATAACAATTCGGTCTAAAATCCATAATACGGGTTTGTCTAATACTCTTTTTCGGTATAAATACATTGCCGTAATAATTCCGATTGCGGCTCCGTGACTTGCTAAACCTCTAAAGCCGGTAAATTGAAATTCTGGTTCGAATTTAACCGGTAAGAATATTTCTAAAAGGTGATGCTGAAAATAATCCCAGTCATAAAACAACACATGCCCAAGTCTTGCACCTATTAGTGTAGCAAGAACAGTATAAATAAATAAAGAATCTAGTTTCTCTAATTCGATACCTTCTCTTGTGTAAATAGCCTTCATGATATACCAGCCTAAACCGAAGGCAATAAGAAACATTAAGCTATAATAGTGTATGGTTAGAATTCCTAAGTCTATCCCTTCAGAAGGGCTCCATCTAATTGCGTTGACTAGCATTATTCTTAATTATCGAATTAGCTGTAAATATACATATTTGATAAAACTTCGCCTATAAAAAGCAGTTTAATCAATAATCAGGAAGATTTGCAATCTAAGGAACAGGATCATAGCCACTACCTCCCCAGGGATTACAGCTAATAATACGTTTTATTGCGAGCCATCCGCCCTTAAATAATCCGTGTTTCTTTAGCGCTTCTAAAGTGTATGTAGAGCATGTAGGGGAGTACCTGCAGGTCGCAGGCATTAATGGTGAAATAAAGTTTTGGTAGCATTTAACCAAAGTAATAAATGGATAAATAAGCATTTTTCTAAGCATAGTTATCCATTTATTATTTCAATGTTATAGGACAGAAAATGTAGTTCCGTCTTTTCCATCCTTAAGCTGAATCCCAAGTTCTTGCAATTCGTCACGAATTTTATCGCTTGTTGCAAAATCTCTGTTGTTTCTTGCTTCAGCTCTTAGTTTGATAAGTAATTCAACGGTTCCTGAAAGCTTATCAGAATCATCATCTATATTCGTATCACCATCGCGTAATCCTAAAATATCAAATAGGAAATCGTGAAGTGATTGTTTTAATTCTAATTTGTCTTCCGAAGAAATTTTTAAGGTTTCCTCTTTTATAGAGTTGATAGATTTTACAGCATCAAATAATCTAGCGATTAAAATTGGGCTGTTAAAATCATCATTCATGGCATCATAACAAGATTGCTTCCATTCTGAAAGTTTGAATGTGCTTTCTGTAGCTTCCGGAAGTTCGGCGATAGCGTCGTAAGCATCGATTAATCTGTTAAATCCTTTTTCACTGGCACTTAAAGCTTCTTTTGAAAAATCAAGAATACTTCTGTAATGCGCCTGAAGCATAAAAAATCTCGCAACATTAGGAGAAAACGCTTTCCCGATTACTTTGTTTTGACCGCTAAAAAGTTCTTCAGGAAGAATATTATTTCCGGTACTTTTAGCCATCTTCTTTCCATTTAAGGTAAGCATATTGGCATGCATCCAGTAATTAACAGGGTTTTTACCACTTGCAGCTTCTCCCTGAGCAATTTCGCACTCATGATGAGGGAATTTTAAATCCATCCCACCTCCATGAATATCAAATTCTTCTCCAAGATATTTAGTACTCATTACGGTGCATTCTAAATGCCATCCCGGGAAACCGTCGCTCCATGGCGAAGGCCACCTCATGATATGTTGTGGTTCAGCTTTTTTCCAAAGTGCAAAATCCTGCGGACTTTTTTTATCGCTCTGCGCAGCAAGTTCACGTGTATTGGCAATCATATCTTCAATTGCCCTACCACTTAATTTGCCGTAATGCTTCTCTTCGTTATATTTTAAAACATCAAAGTAAACCGAGCCATTTGCTTCGTAAGCATAACCATTATCGATAATGGTTTTTATAATTTCGATCTGCTCCACAATATGGCCCGTAGCAGTTGGTTCTATGCTTGGTGGTAAATTGTTGAATTTCTCAAGAATATTATGGAAATCTACAGTGTATTTCTGTACCACTTCCATAGGTTCGATTTGCTCTAATCTTGCTTTTTTTGCAATACGATCTTCGCCAGTTTCGGCATCATTTTCTAAATGCCCGGCATCGGTAATATTACGAACGTAACGAACTTTATATCCAAGATGCTTTAGATATCTAAAGACCAGATCAAAAGAAATAAAAGTACGACAATTCCCTAAGTGAACATTGCTATAAACGGTAGGACCGCAAACATACATGCCCACGTGGCTATCATTTATAGGTTTAAATACCTCTTTTTCTCCAGAAATTGTATTGTAAATTCGTAATTGTTGATCTTCGAAAAGCGCCATATTAAAGCGTAGTTTTTAAATAAAGCAATTTAATTAAAATGTAGTGTCGAGCTTAATGTAATCTAGAAATTCTCTACGAACATCTTTCTTTTTAAAAGCGCCGCCAAATTCACTAGTAACTGTACTACTTTCAATATCTCTAATTCCTCTACTGTTTACGCAAAGGTGTTTTGCATCTATCACGCAAGCAACATCATCGGTTCTTAAAACCTCCTGTAATTCTTGCACGATCTGCATCGTTAGACGCTCCTGTACTTGTGGTCTTTTCGCAAAATAATCTACTATTCGATTCATTTTGGATAATCCAACTACAGTTCCGTTAGAAATATAAGCTACATGCGCTTTTCCTACGATTGGGAGAAGATGGTGTTCACAAGTCGAGTAGACGGTGATGTTTTTCTCAACAAGCATTTCACCATATTTGTATTTGTTATCGAAAACAGAGGCTTTAGGCTTTCTTTTTGGATCTAATCCAGAAAAAATTTCGTTAACATACATCTTAGCTACTCGCTGTGGAGTTCCTTTAAGACTATCATCGCTAAGATCTAATCCTAAAGTTTGCATAATATGTTCTACATCTTCCCTAATTAGTGCAATTTTATCGGTGTCACTAATTTCAAAAGCATCTTTTCTTATAGGAGTATCTGCACTACTTCCGGCGTGTGCATCACCCATTTCTTCAATTTCATTCAAAACTTTGTCTATTTTCATGCCGTTTTACGCTATCAGTCGTAAAGTGTTCATTTAGCTTGCAAAGATACACATTTAATAGTCTTTTTACTGTAACTTGTCTATTTATGCATTTTGCATCGTAAAATTTTATAATTTGCGCGCTGATGTTTCCAAATACTCTCCAGATAAGTCTTTTATGTAGCTTGATGCTCATAGGTTTGGGGCTCTCTGCCCAGGGAACCAGATGTGATGATATTCAACCTTTCTGTGCAGGTGATGATCAACTTGTATTCCCAAATTCTAATGCAGGTGTTACAGGTACAATCGTAGCCGAAGAAGGTCCTGACTATGGTTGCCTGGAACTTAAAAGATATCCCGCCTGGTTTTATTTACAAATAGAGGATAGTGGTGATCTAGAATTCTTAATTGCTCAGACAGAGAACGCTGATGGTAGTGGAGAATTACTCGATGTAGATTTTGTGATATGGGGACCCTTTAATAAAAGAGATAATTATTGTAGTGCGTCTATTCTTTCTGAAGAAAATTTAATCGATTGCTCTTATGAAAAAGATGCTATAGAAATAGCTAATATTACAAATGCAAAAGAAGATGAGATTTATGTTTTTGCGGTGCTAAATTATAGTACGTTGCCAGGATATATAAGTCTTGAGCAAATTGAAATGGGTGAAAATTCAGGCTCTACAGATTGTACTGTTTTAGATGGCGTTTTAGGACATGATAAGGTTTTATGTTCTCAAAATGAAACTATTTTGGATGCTGAAATCGATGGTGCTTCAGGTTATCAATGGTCGAAATTTGATAAAAATTTAAATGATTTTTTGACACTTTCAGGGGAAACAGATTCGAATTTGAAGGTTTCAGAAAGCGGAACTTATAAAGTATTAGTTGAAGATGGTGATGGTAATAATGATATTGAGGATGTAATTAATATCCAGTTTTATGATCGACCAAATATCCAGAAGCCGGCTGAATCTATCGCTGTATGCCAAAAAGGAAATATTGTTGATCTTACGCAAAAAGAGCAAGAACTTTTAGTGAATACCAATTTTACTGAAGGATATGAAATAGAATATTTCGAAACACAGCAGGATATTGATAATGATGAAATGATAGCAAAGCCTTCTCTATACACGGCCGAGGTTTCGGAAACGATATTTGTAAGAATAAGAGATCTTTTTACGGGTTGTTATTCTGAGATTAGTGAAATTCAGCTAAATATTCTTCAACTTCCACAAATGAAATTTCCGGAAGAAATCGAAATGTGCGTTGATGCTTCGGGGCAATTTCAGGAAGAATTAGTTTTAGGTTTTGATTATGGTAAAAATTATAATTATACCTGGCTGAATGGAAACGAGGTAATTTCCAATGATTTTGAAATTTATCTAAATCAACAATCGGTAAATCCAGAATACAGTTTAGTAATCACAGAGGCGATAACGGGATGCGAAGTTTCTTATTCTACAAAATTAAAGTACGTCTCAGAACCTGAATCGATAGAAGTTGAAATATTGAAGGCGAATTTTGGCCAAAATTGGAATGTGGAAGTTCGGGCAGAACCATTTTTAGGACATTCTTCGGAATTTGAATATCGTCTGGATGATGGGCTATATACATCGCAAAATGTTTTCAACAATATAGAAAAGGGAGTTCATGAAGTTAGCGTAAGAGAAGTTGGTGGTTGTGGAGGAGTTTTAAAAGATCAATTTACGGTGATTGGATTCGACTTTTTCTTTACTCCTAATGGCGACGGAATTAATGACCGTTGGAAGGTTACAACAGATAAGGATTATCAAATATTGAATATAAAATTGTTTGATCGCTATGGTAATTTTATTCTTGAAATCGATCCCAAAGGCGAAGGTTGGGATGGTACTGCTGATGGTGAATTATTAATTCAGAACGATTACTGGTTTCGGTTAGAATATATAAGTCCCACAACTAACGGTAAGAAAGAATTCAGCGGGCATTTTACGTTGAAAAGATAGTATTAAAAAAGCCTAATGATAAAAATAATCATTAGGCTTTTTTAATTAATCGATATTTTAAATTATAAGCCAAAACTTAGGGAGAACACCAAACTAGAAAACTCTCTATCTATACTGGCTTTATTTGTTAATCCTGTTTGATATAATGATCTACTTTCTGAGAACTGCGTATTGGTATAAGCCGCATCAATTTTAAAAGCGCCAAAGCTATAGCCAATCCCTGCGGAATATCCATCTAAGTCACTCATAGTAACACCATCTTTGTATGGACTTTCTTCATATCTATAACCACCTCTTAAACTCCAGTTGTCTATTCTATATTCTCCACCAATTTTAATCGTAGAGACAGCTGTTAATTCATCTGAAATAAGATTGTTTTGGGTGATAAAATCTCCATCATTTTCCGGTCTAAATTCAGTGTTAGAATAATCCTTGTAACTATAATCAACACTTAATAGTCCCTGGCCACCAAGCACAACTGCCCCGCTAGCCGTTAGCTTTCCCGGTGTCTTCAAAGTATATTCAGGATAAATATTAACAACATCAGGATTTACAATAGTATTTTCGTTGAAAACGTCGCTATAAGAATTCAATGATTGTGTGGTTTCTTCTCTAATATCATACCAGGTAGGCGTGTCATAAGTAGCCCCAATTCTAATGTTATCAGTAATCTTATAGATACCACCTAATTGTACAGAAAAACCATCTCCATTTGTGCTTAAAGTATTTACGAAAGCGATCTCGTTTGTTTCACTACCATTGTTATTATTGGTTTCAAAATATCTCGTGGTTCTATCGTAATTGATAAAATGACTGTTCAGGTTTACACCTAAATATAATTTCTTCTGAAACTCTGTAGCAAAGTTGAAAGAAATTTTACCATTAATACCGGTAGAAACATAATTGTAATTATTCTGAAATTGTCCTGGTGCAACAGAAGAATTGTAGGCGGTATTAGTTAAGTCATCACTTTCTGGGTTTATAACAAATGCCTGATAACCTAAAAGAGCCTGTTGTGCTCCAAAACCTTCATTTTCTCCTAAATAGGAATATAGATCGTCTACCGATTCATCATCATAAGGTATTAGAAGATCTAAAGGGACTCCTTGTGCATAGTCTAAAAAATATTGATCTATAGAACCGTTACTAGATCCAGAAGCCAAGAAAGCATCGTCAAAATTATTCTCTTCAGCAAAGTTTACACCGAAGCTAAATTTTGTAAAATCATTGTTAGTACTGTTAGAATTAAAAATAAGAACGAAACCAGCCTGACTTGCGTTAAAATCGCTGTTGTCGCTACTGCTGAAAGTGTTGTTAAAGCCTGTCGTGTTTTCTTTTGAAACATCAGAAAGTGTTAGTGTTACAGCGCTATTTAAGAAGACTGCTGAACTGGCCGGATTAATTGTAATAGCAGATATATCTCCACCAAGGGCTCCAAAAGCGCCACTCATCGCTTGGAATCTAGCTGTACCTTTAAGATTAGTGTGGGAATATCTTAATGCATCAGTGATATCTTGTGCTTTCATTTGGCTGAAAGTCATTAGAGATAATACTGCAAAGGCTAAAATTTTTTTCATAATCTAGGTGTTATATTCAAAATTAGGCAATAAAATACCCTACAGCTTTGGGCTGTAAGGATATTTTAATATATAAGTTAGGCTTAACCTCTTCCGCCACGGCTACCGCGAGAACTTCCTCCTCTGGAAGAACCACCTGAAGATCTACTACTTGAAGACGAGCGGCTGCTAGAAGAACTACTTCTGCCTACAGAGCTTCTAGAACTTCTAGTTGGAGTAGATGATCTTACAGATCGTGTTCTACTAGGAGTAGAAGATCTGGTGTTGGTTTGATAAGATCTACTAGATCTTGTATTGCTATTGCTACTTCTGCTATAAGAATTTGACGATCTTCTGCTAGATCGGGTATAAACATTATTATCACTACGATCTGCAACTCGACTTCTTGCAGAAGAAGTTCTATTACCTCTTGAGCTACGATCAGAACTTCTTATCTCACGAATTCTTCTGGAATATGAAGAATTACTTCTTGATCTGGTATTTGAGCTTTCTCTTCTATTAACTGCAGTACTATAAGAACTTCTAGATCCTCTACGAGAATTCATATAAGAATAGCGGTTGTCATTGTAATATCTTTGGTAGGTATTATAGTAACTACCTCCGTAATAGTGCCCATTCCATCTTCCATTGTAAAACCAAGGTTGATGAGCACCATATCCATAAGCCCAACCAGTTCCATAGTAAGGAGACCCCCAACCCCAATAAGGAGCGTTATAGAATGAACCAATCCATCCTGAACGATAACCGCGATAAAAGGGGTCATAAAAACCACCGCCCCATGAACCGTAAAATCCTCTATTCCAAAAACCTCCAATGTTATTATTATAGATGTTTATTGTAGTATCATCGGCATCACCTTGTCCCCATGGAGCGTAAGATCCATTATAGGCCATTTCTCCATTCTCGTTGTACATCTCTTCATCTTCAGTATAACCTGAATTAGAGGAATACGTGTCTATATCTGTAAAAACAGCATCTTCCTGCATGGCATCATCTAGCATTGCAGATTGCTGAGCGAACATATTTTTATAGTACGAATTTGCTTCATTAAGTTTTTCCTCTCGTTGCTCATTAGCACTTTGAGGTCTTTCATAACCAGTACGTGGACGGTCTACAGTTCTCGAAGATTCTCCGTAAATTCCATCGTTGTAACCTGAGTATTGGTAAGAACCACATGATGCTAACAATAGCAACAACACAGGTGTAATGAAAACAGATGTTCTTTTGTGTAATTTAGTATTGCTTATCATTAGCGAGTTATTTAATTGTTGAACATTACAAATTTAGTTAGTTTTGCGCTAACAAAATAAGTTTATATTGTATACTTTAAAATACAATATTTATGCCAAAAAAAGATAATGGGTAAGAATTTAACTAGCAGAGCGCAAGACTATTCGAAGTGGTACAACGAACTTGTTGTAAAAGCAGATTTAGCTGAGAATTCAGCGGTTAGAGGTTGCATGGTAATTAAACCATACGGCTATGCAATATGGGAAAAAATGCAGGCTGAATTAGATAGAATGTTTAAAGAAACAGGACATCAAAATGCCTATTTTCCTCTTTTTGTCCCCAAAAGCCTTTTTGAAGCTGAGGAGAAAAATGCTGAAGGATTCGCCAAAGAATGTGCGGTGGTAACACATTATCGACTAAAGAACGATGAGGAAAACAAAGGAAAGCTAATCGTAGATCCTGAAGCTAAGTTAGAGGAAGAGCTTGTGGTTAGACCTACTTCAGAAGCGGTTATCTGGAATACGTATAAAAATTGGGTACAGTCCTATAGAGACTTACCTATTCTTATAAATCAGTGGGCGAACGTTGTTCGTTGGGAAATGAGAACACGTTTGTTTCTTAGAACATCAGAGTTTTTGTGGCAAGAAGGTCATACGGCTCATGCTACTAAAAAGGAAGCACTTGTAGAGACAAAGCAAATGAATGATATCTATGCTGAGTTTGCTGAAAATTTTATGGCTACTCCTGTGATTAAAGGAGCGAAAACAGCGAACGAACGTTTTGCCGGGGCGGTAGAAACATATTGTATAGAAGCTTTAATGCAGGATGGTAAAGCATTGCAAGCTGGTACCTCTCACTTTTTAGGACAGAACTTCGCCAAAGCTTTTGATGTGAAATTCGCAACTAAAGAAGGAGGTCTGGAACATGTTTGGGCAACTTCCTGGGGAGTTTCAACTCGTTTGATGGGAGCCTTGATTATGACGCATAGTGATGATAAAGGTTTAGTATTACCTCCAAAGCTGGCGCCAATTCAGGTAGTGATTGTTCCTATTTATAAAAATGAAGAACAATTAGATCAAATTTCAGAAGTAGCTAATCAATTAGTAAAAGATCTACGAGCTAGAGGGGTGTCGGTTAAATTTGATAATCGAGATACGCAGAAACCGGGATGGAAATTTGCGCAATACGAGTTGCAAGGTGTTCCAGTACGTTTAGCTATTGGGCCTAAAGATTTAGAGAAAGGAACTGTAGAGCTTGCAAGAAGAGATACGCTTACCAAGGAGTTTGTGCAGATGGATGGTGTTGTAGATAAAGTACCAGCTTTAATGGAGGAAATTCAGGATACATTATTTAATAAGGCACGAAACTTCCGTGATGAGCATATTACGAAAGTAGATAGCTTTGATGAGTTTAAAAAGGTGCTAAAAGATAAGGGTGGTTTTATATCAGCGCACTGGGATGGATCCCCAGAAACCGAAAATAAAATTAAAAGCTTAACAAAAGCGACAATTAGATGTGTGCCTTTCGAAAGAGAAGAAGAAGCCGGAACCTGCGTTTTAACAGGGGAACCTTCTAAAGGACGAGTGCTTTTTGCGAAAGCTTATTAAATTTTTTGAATTTTTTTCGCGGAACATTTGCGGCATTTAAAAAAAGTTGTATTTTTGCATCCGCAATTGAAACAAAAAATTGTTGGTCCGTTCGTCTAGGGGTTAGGACGCCAGGTTTTCATCCTGGTAACAGGGGTTCGATTCCCCTACGGACTACTAAAACAACACTAATGTTCGTGTTGTAGTAAAGCCTTAAATGGCATGAAATTTTAAGAATATTTGGTCCGTTCGTCTAGGGGTTAGGACGCCAGGTTTTCATCCTGGTAACAGGGGTTCGATTCCCCTACGGACTACTTTTAAAGAATTAATTAAATAATTTGTAATGGCAAATCATAAGTCAGCGTTAAAGAGAATCCGTAGCAACGAGGCTAAAAGGCTTAGGAACCGCTATCAGCATAAAACTACTAGAAACGCAATCAAAAAATTGCGTGAAACTGAGGATAAAAAAGAAGCTGAAGCTCTTTATCCTTCTGTAGCTTCTATGATTGATAAGTTAGCTAAAAAGAACGTAATACACACAAATAAAGCTTCTAACTTAAAGTCTAAGCTAGCTAAACACGTAGCTGCACTTTAATTTAGGATTATTTATAAGTGTTCAATTTATAGAGGAATGCTCTCTTTATTAGGGAGCATTTTTTTTATTCTTAGGCTTTAAGGAAAAAATAAAGCTCCTTCGTTAATTTCGAAGGAGCTTTTGTTGTTTTCAGTAACTAAAATTAGAAAACCGATAAGCCTGTTAAAGTAGTAAGTCTTTCTAAAGCTTTCATTCCTAATTCAGAGTTTCCTTTTTTGTTCAATACAGGGCTCCATACAGCTACAGAATATTGTTGAGGATGGATTGCAGCAATACCGCCACCAACGCCACTCTTTCCCGGTAGGCCAACCTCAAAACTAAATTCTCCCGATTCGTCATAGAATCCGCAGGTCTGCATCAATGCGTTCAGTCGTTTTACCGTACTGGGATTTAAAACCTGTTCTCCTGTGCGTAGAATCTGGCCTTTATTCGCGTAAAGCATAAATGCCTTTGCCAGAGTTTTGCAAGACATGCTTAGCGAACAAGAATAGAAATAAAAGTCTATAATTTTATCAACGTCACATTTAATATTTCCCAGCGCTTTCATGTAATTAACTAAAGCTATATTTCTATATCCCGAAGAAAGTTCAGATTGTGCAACTTTCTCGTCGTATTCAATATCCTCTTCTCCAGTAATCTTTCTTACAAAATCTAAAAGTTCTTGTTTTGGATCATCTAAAATATCAACTAGAATGTCGCAAATTACCAGCGCACCTGAATTAATAAATGGATTTCTTGGAACTCCTCGATCCTGTTCCAGTTGCATTAACGAATTAAATGGATTTCCGGAAGGTTCTACATGAACCCTTTCCCAAACCTTACTTCCTAGATTACGAATTGCAAGTGATAAGGTGAAAACTTTACTGATGGACTGTATCGAAAATTTTTCTTCATGATCTCCAAAACCATAAATCTCGCTTTCACTTCTATAAAGATGCATGCCAAACTTTTTAGGGTCTACCTTGGCAAGTTCAGGAATATAGGCGGCTACTTTTCCTTTTACATCTCTGTAGCTCATTTCTTCCTGAATCGTATTCAATATATCTTTATAATCTATCATTAATTGAGATGTGTTAAGGTTGTATTTGGTTCTACTTCGTAAGCTTCCTTATTGCATTCGAAAATTCTGGCAGAGAGTTGCCCCTTAAGAGTGATTTCATTACCATCTAATTCTAACCAACTTCCTTCGCGAAGGCCAACTACAGGTTGCGTATTTATACGATGAAATTCTTTAATTCTGGTCTCTCTTGTTTCTCCTTTGTGCGTCGAATTAGTATCTGGATCGAGATAGTGTGGATTGATGTTGAAAGGAACAAAGCCCAGTGTTTTAAACGATTTTGGCTGAATTATAGGCATATCATTGGTAGTGCCCATAGTTAAGCCGGTAATATTAGTTCCCGCACTTGTGCCCATATAAGGGGTTCCATACAATACAACCTGGCGCAAGGTTTCCATTATTCCGTTACGATATAACTCGCTAACCAATAAAAAAGTATTCCCGCCACCAGTAAAAATGCCATCAGCATTCTTTAGAGCATCCAAAGGTTTTTCAAATTCATGAATTCCTCTAAGATCAAGATTTGCCTTTTTAAATGCCTGTTTTGCTTTTTTCGTATAGTCATCATGGCTAATTCCGCCAGGTCTTGCGTAGGGTATAAATAGTATCTCTTTATTACTTCCGTAGAGATTATTTAAGTGCGGAAGTAAATATGATAAGTAATCTTCTCCGTGCAAAGTTGATGTGCTGGCGAGTATTGCTTTTTTCATTTTCTTATTTTTAGCAAAAGTAGATAGAAAAGAGTCTTTTAACAAAAGTTTACAGGCGTCATATCACTAATATTCATGGAGGATTCATTATTTTTAGGTAAAGCCTTCAAACCATGATCCGAAAACTATCATTTTTAATTTTATTTATTTCAGCAACTATTTTTGCACAGGATAATCGTATCCAAATTAGTGGGGGGATAGACGTTCCCGAAACGGATGAGCCCGACGGAATAACTATTTTTAATGAGTCGACCAGTAGAGGAACTATTTCTAATAAAATAGGACAGTTTCAAATTAATGCGGGTTTGAACGACCGTTTGGTGTTTTCCTCGCTTCAGTTTGAACAATTTTCAGTACGTGTTACAGAAGATATGCTAGAATCTGGTATACTGAATGTGGCTGTAAATGTAGCAGTAAACGAACTACCGGAAGTAAATGTCGTTAAAGGAAATCTTACAGGATCGGTGCGTGTAGATGTGAACCGAATAAAAGTAACACCGGCTCAGTTACCAGATACCGATGCTGACCGCTTAGAAACACCAAAAATTGCAACGCCATATAGCTATCCTATTCGCAATCAGGCCGAATTATCTAGTAGAACATATATGGTAAATGGGCTTAATCTTATTAATGTTTTTAAGGTAATTACCGGTAAATACGGTGAAGAGGAGACTAATTATAGAGTAATACCTTATAACGAGTTAGATGATGAAATTAAAGAAATGTATAGTAATGATTTCTTTAAAGAAACTCTAGATTTAGAAGCAGATCAGGTAAATGCCTTTGTGTTTTTTGCAGCCGATAATGGTTTGAATGGACAAATGCTTTCTGAAGAAAACGACTTAGATATTATTCAATTTTTAGTAGAACAGCGCCAAGCTTATCAGTCGCATTTAAATACTGATGTTGAAAAACTAGATTAATTTTTTGTTCTCCAAATGTAATTTCTGAAGGAAATAGTAGTTATCTAATTAAGAATCATCATTAAATCCCAGCGATCTGAGAAGCATCAATGGGATAAATTTCTTGTTTATTTTCATCAATCAATTTGTTCCTTGCGTTACTTAATTTCAATTATATTTTTATTTGGTATAATTCATTCGACTTGCTCCCAATCTAAAGTTATCCACGGTAGCGTTATTGCAGATTCCTTAGATTCGAGTTTGATCAATATCGTGAATGTATCCGCAAGTCGGGGAACTTCTAGTGAGGCAACAGGAAAGTTTACGATAAACGCTTCAGTATACGACACTATCTTATTTTCTTCTGTTCAGTATAAAAAGAAAACCGTAGTTATTACTTCAGAAGTATACAAAAATGCTTTTCTCGAAGTCTATTTAGAAGCTGCAATAAATCTTTTAGATGAAGTTAAACTTCCAAATCTCTCTGGTAATTTAGCGTCAGATTTAGAAAACATGCCAATAAATGACAAATATGCGCTAAAAGCGCCAATGTCATTAAAAATGCCGCTTAGTCACGAAGAGAAAATGCTTTATACTGCTACAACTGGTCCTGGAGGTTCTCGATTTAAATGGTATGCAATCTTTTTAGGTAGTGTTCCTTTAGATCCTATAATTAATGGTTTGAGCGGTAGAACAAAAATGCTTAAAAAGCTGAATAAAAATGTAAAGGAGCAAAATGCTTTAGAAACCCAATTAGACTTACATAGAACATATCTTCTTACAAAGTGTCACTTAGAAGAGTCGCAATTATTTCTATTTTTGAATTTCTGCTTTTCTAAGCCAGAGTATATAGAAATACTTGCTGCTAATAATAAATTAAGATTATTGGAGTTTTATAAGAAGGAATCTAAGAATTTTCTCAAAAACTTAAAAGAAAAGGTTGTTGATGATAGCTTAAAATCATATTAATCTAAAAAATCTTTAGTGCAAAAGATTATTACCTGTTTCATCCTATTACTAACGCAAGCAGTGCTTACCGCCCAACAACCAGTACAACTGGAAGGGAGAATTATTGCCGATAGTTTGGAGTACACTTTTATAAATATTTTAAATATCTCTGCTCATAAAGGAACAACCAATGATCGCGAAGGACGCTTTATTGTTGAGGTGAACGAAAATGATACCCTGCAATTTTCATCGGTTCAATTTCAAAAAAAAGAAGTAGTAATTACAAAATCTATTTTAGCTTCTAAATTTTTAGAAGTCATTTTAGTGCCGGGCGTTAACCAGCTTGATGAAGTTTATATTTCTAATTCTAATCTTGTTGGGGATTTAGGGAAAGACTTTAGTAAAATTCAGTTTTATGACAAATATGAACTTGATGCTCCCCAGCTAAAACAAGATATCCCTTCTTTAATAGATCGAAAAATTGCAGCTACAGGCGGTGATCCTTCAAATTTACTGCTTAACACAATATCAGGAGATCGTCAAAGGTTAAAAAAGATTAAGGCAAATATGGATTACGATTCTAGGATTGAAAAAGCCCTTTTGTTGTTGCCTCCAGAATTTTTTAAAACAATAAATATCAAGAAAACAGAGCAGATGCTTTTTCTTTATTTCTGTGCTGAAGATTCCTATTTTGAAACTCTTGTAAATTTCGAAAGAAAAGGAGATCTGGTAGTTTTTCTGAAAGAGAAAAGTTTGGCGTGGCAAAAACGAACCGATGGATAATAAAATCTTCCTTGTCTTATTAGCGATATTCTGTGTTTTTAGCTCTGGTCTTTCTCAGCAGCGGCAAGACTTAACAGGAAGAATTCTTAATGACTCGATAGGAGAAACATTCGTAAATATCGTAAATATTACTGCGGAAACTGGTACCGTTAATGAAAGTGATGGTAGTTTTGTTATTACAGTAAAAGAAAACGATAGCATCCTTTTCTCTTCAGTACAGTTTGAAAATAAATACGTAGTAATTACCAAAGAAATTTTAGCAAGGAATTTTTTGGAAGTAGCGCTTTTAGAGGAAGTAAATCGGTTAGAAACAGTTCATCTTAATAATATAAAACTCACCGGGAATCTGGAAGGCGATATACAAGGTATCAAGGTGAAGCCATTAATGTTTCTTCCGCCTCCCAGAAAAAAACTAACTATGGCACAGCGCAAAATGGGATCTTACGGTGGCGGTTTAGGAATGCTTATAGGCGCATTAAACGGAGATTTGAAATATTTGAAAAAAGCTCAGAAAAATTATGAGTTGCAGGGTGAAGCCTATCAGTTGTTGGAAAGTATACCCAAGGGGATTTTTACTGAAGACTTTGGATTAGAGGAATGGGAAGTGATCAATTTTATGTTTTATTGCGCGCGGAATAATAATAGCAATCTTGAAAAATTAATTGCTGAAGATGATACCTTAGCGTTAATCGCGTATTTTGAAAAACAGGCAGAAGATTTTAAAGCGCTTAGCAGGAAAGGCGATGTTCCAAAACTTGAAGGCAGTAATGAAAATCGATAAATCTCAGCATAAATCTTAAAAAGTCCTCGAAAATAGTGAACTTCGTGCTTTGGACTAAAATTTGTTATTCTGAAGTAAAATTTTTTAAATGAAAAAATCTGGATTTTTAGCAGTACTCATTTTTGCTTGTCTTTCTTTAAGTGCTATTTCCCATAAATTCTATTTAAGTGTCACTGAAATCGAATATAAAGAAGAACAGAAGGATCTACAGATCATTTCTAAAGTGTTTATTGATGATTTCCAAAACGTTTTAGAAAAACGATATGGAGAATCAATAAGTTTATCGGTAGAAGCAGAAGAAGGACATGTAAAAGAATTGATTCAGAAATATTTAAAGTCTAAACTTCAAATTTCAGTAAACGGAAAATCTATACCATTGCATTACTTGGGTAAGAAATACGATAAAGATCAACTGATTCTGTTTATAGAAGGCGAAAATGTCGAAGCCTTCAATTCAATAAAAATTACCAATGCCATTCTTACAGATTTGTATGATGAACAAAAGAATGTGGTAAATGTAAAGGTGAAAGATGATATTAAAAGTCTCATGCTAATGAGAGATGCCGATACCGATGTGTTAAAATTTCTCGATTAAACCCCAAACGGTTAGAAATTTATTTATTTTTAGCAATATTTAACAAATTAATCATACATGAAAACAATCAAACTGATATGTTCAGCGTTTTTAATGTTTGCTATTACAGGAGTGAACGCCCAGGAAGAGCAACAAGAAACCCCAAAACCGCAGGGACATACTAACCAAAACAAATTTAGACAACTATACCAGGAGTTTAGAGATCCAAGTATGTATCGTACTGCATCTGGAGCACCTGGCGAAGCCTATTATCAAAACGAAGCCGACTATCAAATGGAGATCGTTTTAGATGATGAAAATACAAAGCTAAGCGGAGAAGAAATTATAACCTACCACAATAATTCGAAAAACAAATTAGAATATTTATGGATGCAATTAGATCAAAACATCCGTAAAAAAGACGCTCCAGCTTTAGAAAAAGGATCTAGCGGCATGGCGCCCGTTGCGCAGCCTGGTCGTTTTGCTGATCAATATTTAAAAGAACCTTTTGATGGAGGTTTTAATATCGAAGAGGTGAAAGCAGATGGTGATAAAATTTCTTACACTATTAATAATACCATGATGCGTATCGATCTTCCTGAACCTTTAGAGGCTGGGGAGAGTTTTACGTTCAGCGTAAAATGGTGGTATAATGTAAATAATCACGTAACCAATAGAGCTCGTTCTGGTTATGAGCAATTCGAGGATGGAAACAGAGCTTACGAAATTGCACAGTTTTTCCCAAGGATGGCTGTTTATAACGATGTTGAAGGATGGCAAAATATGCAGTTTTGGGGTAGTGGAGAATTTGCGCTGCCGTTCGGGGATTACGAAGTAAGTATTACCGTTCCTGCAGATCACGTGATGGAAGCAACAGGAGAACTTCAAAATCGTGACGATGTCTATACCAAAGACATGATGAAGCGTTTTAAGAAAGCAAAAAAATCTTACGATGAGCCTGTTATTATTAGAACTCAGGAGGAAGCAGTAGAGGCTTCTAAAGGTTTTGATAAGAAAACAAAAACTTGGACGTACAAAGCCGAGATGGTTAGAGATTTTGCTTTCGCAACATCAAGAAGATTTATCTTAGATATGATGGCTGTTAAAATGAATGATGACAGCGATGTAATGGCAGTATCAATTTACCCAAAAGAAGGAAATCCACTTTGGGAAAAATGGTCTACAAGAGTAGTAGCTTCTACATTAGAGAGCTATTCAGATCATACGTTTATTTACCCTTATCACAAAGCTGTATCTGTACATGCTAAGAATCAGGGGATGGAATATCCTATGATTTGTTGGAACTACGGTCGTCCAGACGAAAATGGAGAATATAGCGACCGTGTAAAATACGGAATGATAGGAGTTATTATTCACGAAGTTGGTCATAACTTCTTCCCAATGATCGTAAATAGTGATGAGCGCCAATGGGGATGGATGGACGAAGGTATTAATACTTTTGTACAATATTTAGCCGAGCAGGAATTTGGAGAACGCTATCCAGAAGCTATCGAAGGTTACGATAAATACCCTTCGCGTCGTGGTATTCCCGCTAATATTGTCCCTTATATGAAAGGGAATCAGGATTTTATTGCGCCAATTATGGCAAATCCAGAAGAGGTTTTTCAATTAGGAAATAACGCTTACGGTAAGCCAGCAACAGCACTTAATATTTTGCGAGAAACAGTAATGGGACGTGAGTTATTTGATCATGCTTTCCATACCTATTCTCAAAGATGGATGTTTAAACATCCAACTCCAGAAGATTTCTTTAGAACTATGGAAGATGCTTCAGCAGTCGATTTAGATTGGTTTTGGAGAGGATGGTTCTACACTACAGATTATACAGATATCGGAGTAGCAGATGTGAAAAAATACTACGTTACCGATAAGCAGACAAAAGAAGGGCTAGAACTTTTAGAGCGTTATGGTGCAAATCCTGAGGAAATTGATGCGATCTATGTAGTTGAAGAGGGAAACGAAGAGTTTGAAGAAATTATGAAAGGAAAAAGCATTTTAGAAAATTCTGAAAAGCTTAATGCTTATGTAATGGATAACTTTTCAGCAGAAGAGCGTAATAGTCTTGAAGTTCCAAAATATTTTTATCAGGTTACATTCAATAAGCCAGGTGGTTTAGTAATGCCGATAATTGTAGAACTTACATATGCCGATGGTTCTACTGAAATGAAAAGATATCCTGTACAGGTTTGGATGAAAAATGATAGCGAGGTAGTAAAAACTATCGCTTCTAATAAAGAAATTACCAAAGTAGTGGTAGATCCAGATTTAGAAACAGCAGATGTGGATTTAAGCAATAATAGCTGGCCAAAAGAAGAAACTCCTAACGAGTTTGAAAAGTTTAAAAATAAAACTGACGGATAGTCAAAAAAAGTTGATAAATTTTTAAGCCGACTTTAACGAGTCGGCTTTTTTTATACTGATATTTGTATATATATTTGTTTTTGATATGATGACTACACTTCCGTTATTTATTAGTGGCGCAGAGATTGGATTTATCATCTTTATTTTAGTGATGGTATTTGGTGCAGACAAAATTCCTGATATTGCTCGTGGAATGGGTAAAGGAATGCGGATGTTGCGAAACGCATCAGATGATATTAAATCTGAAATCACTAAAAGCGCAGATAAGCAGGGAATAGATACTAAAGGCATCACTAACGATGTGAAAGGTGAAATCGATAAGGTTAAAGACGATATCGATGAGATCACCGGCTCTGTAAGACGTAAATTCTAAACTTTTTAATTTTTTAAATGTTCGATCAACTAAAACAGTGGGATAGAGAGTTATTTGTATATCTCAATGGTTTAGGAATTGAAGATTACGACAATTTCTGGATTTGGTTTACCCAAATTAGACATTGGATCCCTTTATATATCCTATTTTTCGTTTTATTCTTTTTAGCGTTTCATAAAAAGAAAGCTATTTATTCTTCTGTATTTCTATTACTATCGTGGGCTGCTACTTTTGGTCTTACTTCTTTGACTAAACATTTGGTAAGTAGAATGCGGCCTAATAATAATCCTGAGATTAATCA
The DNA here is from genome assembly GCF_030409505.1 of Zunongwangia endophytica. Classification (NCBI taxonomy): domain Bacteria; kingdom Pseudomonadati; phylum Bacteroidota; class Flavobacteriia; order Flavobacteriales; family Flavobacteriaceae; genus Zunongwangia; species Zunongwangia endophytica. The sequence continues at coordinate 3,833,206 of NZ_JAUFPZ010000002.1, forward strand.
AATAATAAGAATACTTCAGGAACCCACTAATTTTAGTTTTTTTTCAGGGCATACCTCTTCGGCATTTGTATTGGCAACTTTTGTAATACTGGTGCTGCGTAAAACCTATAAATGGATTTGGTTGCTCTATATCTGGGCAATAATGCTTTCACTTAGCCGAATTTTTGTAGGCGTGCATTATCCCGGTGACCTTTTTGTAGGAGGATTGGTAGGTGTACTTATGGCCTGGATCTTCTATAAAATCTACTTGAAATACGAATATCGATTTTATTAATTTTTAACCCGACTTAAAGTAAGTCCATCACGAAGCGGTAAAACCACCGTTTCAACACGCTCGTCTTCAGCAAGCATTTTATTATATTTCAGTAATGCTTCCGTAGAAGTATCATTCTTTTTCACTTCTTCTAAAACTTTACCACTCCACAAGACATTATCAGATAAGATCAATCCGCCCGGATTCATTTTCTCCATAATAATTTCAAAGTATTTTGGATAATTTGGCTTGTCTGCATCGATAAAAACAAGATCGAAGCTGAGGTCTAATTGTGGTATTATAGCAGTCGCATCGCCTAGATGCTGAATAATTTGATCTTTAAATGCTGATTCCTGAAAATATTTCTGCTGAAAGTCAAAAAGCTCTTCGTTAATATCTATGGTATGAAGTATCCCCTTAGCCTGAAGTCCTTCCGCTAAACAAAGCGCTGAATAACCTGTGTAGGTGCCGATCTCCAAAATGTGCTTAGGATTTACCAATTTGGATATTAAACTCAGTAAACGGCCCTGATAATGCCCGCTAAGCATTCGAGGTTGCAAGACTTTTTGATGAGTTTCTCTATTCAGTTTTGCTAAGTAGTCTGGTTCTTTTTCAGAATGATTCTCGCAATACTCGATTATACTTTCAGACAAAAACTCCATAAACCATTTTTGCGCAAAATTAATAAAATAAATGGCTTAGCTATTCATCTATTTTCAATTCTAAATATTCACAAAAGCTTCAATATTGTTATGCGAATATTGTAAAGCCTAAGTTGTATTTTAGCAAAAATGACAAGCCACATGCAATTTGAAAATTCCCGGGCATTTGCTCAACAACTAGATCAAGAAGATCCCTTAAGAGAGTATCGTAATGAATTTATTTTTCCGCAGATAAATGGCAAAGATGCTATTTATTTTACCGGTAATTCTTTGGGATTACAGCCAAAATCAGCGCAAACTTATGTGAACGACATCATGACTGATTGGGGGAATCTGGCAGTTGAAGGTCATTTTCAGGCAGAAAAACCATGGTGGGATTATCATGAGCGTTTTGCTGAAAAACTTTCTAAAGTGGTTGGAGCAAAGCCGAAAGAGATTTCGGTAATGAATACTTTAACGGTGAATTTGCACTTAATGATGGTGTCGTTTTATCGTCCCACAGCAAAGCGATATAAGATTATTTGCGAGGAAAAAGCTTTTCCAAGCGATCAATATATGATTTCTAGTCAGGTTCGCTTTCACGGTTATGATCCATCTGATGCTATTGTTGAATTAAAAAAACGCGACGGCGAGCATAACTTTAGAACCGAAGATATTCTAGCTAAAATTGAGGAAGTAGGAGAGGAGTGTGCTTTGGTTTTAATTGGTGGCGTAAATTATTATACCGGGCAGGTTTTTGATATGAAATCTATTACGGAAGCAGGACATAAAGTTGGCGCTTTCGTTGGATGGGATTTGGCCCATGCAGCCGGTAATATTGAATTGAAATTGCATGAATGGAAGGTTGATTTTGCTGCTTGGTGTAGTTATAAATACATGAATAGCGGTCCTGGTAATGCATCGGGTTGTTTTGTAAATGAACAATATCATAATCAAAAAGATATTCCAAGATTTGAAGGTTGGTGGGGACATAACAAAGAACGGCGCTTTTTAATGGAGCCTGAATTTCAGCCAGAAGATGGCGCAGATGCATGGCAAATTAGTAATGCTCCCGTGCTGGCATTAGCACCATATTTGGCTTCTTTAGAAATGTTTGATGAGGTAGGAATGGATGCACTACTTCAAAAACGTGACAAAATTGTGGCTTACTTAGAATTTATATTGCACGAAATCGACAAGGAAGTTGACAGTTCTTTTGAAGTTATCACACCGGCGAATCAGAAAGAACGAGGTACGCAGTTATCTGTTTTTCTACATGGGCAGGGCAAAGAACTTTTTAATTATTTGATGGAAAACGGAGTAATACCAGATTGGCGCGAGCCTAATGTAATTCGGTTAGCACCGGCGCCTTTTTACTGCTCTTATGAAGATATGTACGAGTTTGGACAAATATTAAAAAGAGGAATTTTAGAGAAATAGTTTGAAACACATACTATGAAAGATTTATCAAAAATAAAGGATGAAAGTCTTAAAGCGGTTATTGCTAATACTAAGGCTAACGATTTAGAATCTATCATAGAACTGAACGCTAGAGATAAGAGAATTGAAAATTTGGACGGGATACAATACCTTTCGAATTTACGCAAGGTAAAACTGGGGCGAAATAGCATTAAAGATATTTCTCCACTATCAGAATTGTCAAATCTTACCGGGGTTTTCTTGGAAAATAATTTAATAAAGGAAATAACACCGCTAAAAAAACTGAAGAGTTTACCTGCATTAAATATTAGTAATAATCAAATTTCAAACGCAGAAAGCTTTACAGCTAAACATAAAATTACATGGTTAGATTTAAGTAATAATTTTATTGAAGATGCTGAGTATTTGAGTAGGTGCGAGTTTCTTACTACTCTTAATTTGAGCAGTAATAATATAGAGGGTTTTAATGATTTTCACTCTCATGATCGGCTGCGACATCTTAATATTTCAGATAATAAAATAGAGGGAGAGGTTAGAATAAAGTCGATGCAGCGATTAAGGAGTTTGGATATATCTAACAATTATATATCGAATTTAATATGTGAGGAAATACATCCCAAATTACAGCAGTTAGATGTTTCTTCTAATTCGATAAATGAGTTATCTTTTTTGAGGTCTTTTGCAAATCTCACAAGTTTTGTGGCTTCAGATAATTTAATAAATAGTACAAATGAAATATCGAGTTTGATTCAGCTTAGAATATTGTACTTATGGCATACAGGAATTAAAAATGTAACCGGATTAGAGCAGTTGAAAAATCTAGAGGAATTGGGAATTGCAGATAACAATATTGAGAGCATCCTTAACCTGAAAGAACTAAAAAAAATAAAATTATTGCTAATTGGTGGTAATCATAAAATAGCTTCGGAAGAAATTCAACTTTTTAAAACTATAGTTGAAGAAGATTTTAGATCTCCAGACTGGAAAGAGTTATAGACTGAATCACACTAAAATAATAAGCCAGAACATTACTTTTAGAGTCATGTTCTGGCTTTAATATTCTATAAAAAATGAAGTTTATTTTACTGAAATATCAGTAAAGTATAGTTGAAAACTTCCGTCTTCAGATTTGTGCATTTTTGCGATTGGTATATTTTTGAAAGTTTCGTAATCTTCCCATGTTGTAGCCATTTCTCGGTCGCCACCAGAGGCTTTATAAACCCATTCTTTGATCATATGATCTTTTCCATAATAAATATCATAAGTATCGCCAGGAGTGTAACCACCAGCAGAATTATAAGCAACTTCTAATTTTGTAAGCGTATCACCGCTAATTGGCGCAGCAACTTCTTTTTCTTCAGTAAGATTAGCATCGCTCCATACTAATTGATATGGAAATAATAACCAGTAAGAATCATTGATGAATTTTGAATCTATAGATTTCTTATCTTCTGGAATCGAGTCGGTTTTGGTGTAACTTGTTGTTTCGTCCCCTTCAGTTAAGCTAATTTCATTAGATTTTGTATTCCATTTCCAATGCCGAGAACTTCTTAGTGAATCCTGAATTTTTACATTAAAGGTAAATTCAATTTCCTCAGCTTCTTCAAATTTATCTAAGCCATTTGCCATAGCGATAGTATTGCCGATGCCGTCTTTTTCTTCCGAAGCATTTACTTCGGTTTCAGTATTCATTTCAGAAGAAGAAGTATCATTTTCGGTGTTTTTACAGGCGATGATACTTAGTGCAAATAGAAAGGGTAGAATAGTTTTTTTCATCTTTAAAATTTTAGCGTAGTCATAAAGTTACAAAACAATTTATAATGGGTACTAATTAATTAGCGCTATAAATAACAAAACCTCTTGAAGATCAAGAGGTTTGTGAAATTTTATAAAAGCAATTTAATTATAACTTACGTCCTGTGAGTAGTTTATACAATATCAAGATTACAGCAATAACAATTAGGATATGTATGATGCTTCCTAAATCTGGAAATGCAAAATAACCTATAAGCCATCCTATAACTAGTAACACAATAATTAGCCAAATTAAATCTCTCATTTCAGTCGGTTTTTTAGTGGTATGAACACCACGTTAGTTAATTGTTAGTTTAATTTTTTGGTCGGTCAGTAAGCATATAAATGCTTTCTCAACAGTTAGTTGAGGCTAATTTAGATAAAAGCTGAAATGGCTAAAACTATTTAACTCGTAATTAACTCGTATGTTAAAATAGTGATGGGTTTTTAATAATTTTAGAAGCGCGTTCCTTGATATTGCTTAATTCTTCAGGCGATTTTTTTTCTAATAAACTCATCATCATATTCATTCGCTGATTGTCTTTGAAGTACTCTTTTTTGTCATCCAGAAAATTCCAGTACAGGCTATTAAAAGGGCAGGCATCTTCTTCGGTTTTTTTGCTTACGCTGTAATGGCAACTTTTGCAATAGTTACTCATCTTATTAATATAGCTTCCGCTAGAAACATAAGGTTTTGTAGCCACAATTCCGCCATCGGCAAACTGGCTCATACCTCGAGTATTCGTAATTTCTACCCATTCAATCGCATCAATATAAATTCCCAAATACCAGGCGTCAACTTCATCGGGGTGGCATTGCGTGAGTAAAGCATAATTTCCGGTAATCATTAAACGCTGAATATGGTGCGCGTATGCATTATCTAAACTCTGCGTTACTGCATGATGCAAGCAATTCATCTTTGTATTGCCATCCCAGTAAAAATCGGGTAATTTATTCTGATTGTCTAGCTTATTACTTCTGCGATATCCAGGCATTTTTAACCAATAAATGCCTCGCATATATTCGCGCCAACCTAATATTTGCCTAACAAAACCTTCAACCTGGGAAATATCAATTTCTTCGGTATGATCATAATAATATCCAACAACCGAATCGATAACCTCTTTTGGACTTAGCATTTTTGTATTCATGCAGAACGAAAGCCGAGAGTGAAAAAGATAAGCTTTATCGGTATGCAACGCATCTTGAAAATCCCCAAAATGAACCAGTAGATTTTTGCAGAAATAATTAAGCACCGACAAACTATCTTCTCTAGACGTTGGCCAGTTGAAGCTTTTCCCGTTGATGTTTCCCATCGTTTTGATTTCGGCTTCTTCGATTTCTTCTAGCAAAGCCGAAATATCTTTTCTAAAACCACGTTCATGCGGAATTTCGGGAGAGCCTTTCCATTTCTTACGGTTCGACTTATCAAAGTTCCATTTTCCGCCTTCGGGATCGTTCCTGGTAGCCATCATGATATCATATTTCTTCCGCATATCGCGGTAAAAATATTCCATCGTCATCTGCTTTTTACCTTTATAAAAGTTTTCGAGATCGTTTCGTTTGGTTAGAAAATGCTCGGTATTGTAAACTTCAGAATCTATAGAAAGTGACTCGCAGATTTCCTTCAACTGTTCATCAAGTCGATATTCATCTGGTAATTGATATTCGAACTGTTCGATATCTTTTTCAGCAATAAGTCGCTCGATGTTTTTCGCTAAGTCTTGCTGATTACCGTTATCGTTAATATGATAGTAAATAACATCGTGATCACGTTCTCTAAGATATTCAGCAAAATTGCGCATCGCTAAAAAGAAACCCACTATTTTCTGGATATGATGCACTGTATAATCTGTTTCTTGGCGCATTTCCATAAAAACATAAGTAGTGTTTTCCTGCTCTTCTTTAAACCAGCTGTGTTGATGATTTAACTGATCGCCTAAAATTAATCGTAGTCTTTTTAATGTTGCAGCCATGTATCCTGATGTTCTTTGTTTGGATCGTAACGATCTGCTTGAGATTTAATATTAAATTTTCTATCGCGAGGATCGTTCCCAACACCGCTATTGTACATCCAATTTCCCCAATTGCTATGCACATCGTAATCAATCAACATACTTTCAAAATAAGCCGCTCCCGCACGCCAATCCTGTTTTAATTGTTTCGCCCAATAGCTATTTACATTTTGCCGACCACGATTACTCATAAATCCGGTGGCGGCAATTTCTTTCATATTGGCATCTACAAAAGCTTCTTTAGTTTTACCTTCCATCCATTTTTCTAAAGCGATATTGTCGAAATTCCATTCTAATTTTTTGTCTAAAATACCTCCAAGTTTAAAAATGGAATTCCCATGTTTTAGCGAAATATATTTGAAAAAATCTCTCCAAATAAGCTCAAAGATCAACCAATAGGTATCTTGATTTTTAGTGACTTCTTTCTCAAATTTCTTTACCTCGTGATAAATACTTACTGCGGAAATACTTCCGTTTGCCAACCAGGCAGAAAGTTTAGAACTATAGTCTTTACCCAGCAGTCCGTTTCGAGTTTGTTTATATGCTGAAAGGTTTTTAGTATTCCAAAAATACTCCTGAATTCTTTTCCACGCTTCGTCTTCGCCACCTTCAAAAGGAAATGCAGTTCTAGAGTCCTGCTGAAATTCTTCAAGTCCCAGATCACTAAGATTCGGGATTTCTGAAGTGTTTTCTAAAAGATTGTTTTCAGATTTTTGCTGCGGAATTTCAATTTCATCTCTAACATCAACCTGTTTCTCGCATTTTTTCCGAAACTCAGTATACACTTTCGGGATCTTACTAAAATCCTCGTAGGGTATATCTTCAGGATGAAATAAAAACTGACTATAAAAAGATCGAAATTCGGTATTAGGAAGTTTATTTCTTACCGCTTCGATAACTTCTTTTTCTTCGGAAGTCCATTCTTTCTGAAAATAAATTACCTCAACTTTATGATTTTCGACAATTTCAGGAATAATATCTTCTGGCTTTTTCTGAAAGATGAGAAGGCTAATATTTAGTTTTTCAAGATTCTGCTGAAGTTGCGTAATACTTTCAAGTAAAAATTTTGCTCTAAATTTTCCGGTTTTTGGAAAACCATATTTGGTAATTTCAAATTTTCTGGGATCAAAGCAATAAATAGCAATTGTGCGATCATGACTTTTACAAGCTTCAGCTAAAGCTTCGTTATCTTTTATTCTCAGGTTATTTTCAAACCAGATTAATCCTGTACTCATGTTTATTTTGCTTTATTTCTGCGACATTTTTCACTGCAATACACTACATTTTCCCAATCTTTAGCCCATTTTTTTCGCCATGAAAATGGGCGATTGCAAACAGGGCAAATCTTATGTGGGAGATTTTCTTTGCTTACATTCTTCAATCTTCACTATTATTTTGATCAAAAAAGCTTTTAATTTCTTGTCCTGGTCTTGCATAATGAAATCTGTCTAAAAGCGTTGGCAGGGCGTAACCATCGAGACCATTTATAGCAACAGTACCTGCATCCTCTAATCGTAACCATCCATCTGGAGTCTGGATACTTTCATCAAAATAAACATGTTTAATTGCGCCAACAACTAGTGCAGTTCCGTTTTCTTCGATTTTATATTCATTTACATATTCGCATCCAATCTTAACAGCACATTGTTTTACGTAAGGCGCAAAAAATCCATCTAAATATTCTTCTTGTAAGCCCGTTTTGGTGAATTCAGAAACTTCTTCATCATATTTCGCAGCAGTCTGGTGCGCTTTAGCGATCATGTCTTGATGGATATGATTTACCGTAAAATACTTATTGTCTTTAATATTTTTGTAGGTATTTCTAGGGACAGTGTCTGGTCGTGTAATAAATCCCAGCAAAGCAGGATCGCTTCCCAAATGGGTAATCGAACTAAAAACTGCAACGTTGACTCCTTTGTCCTTGGATTTAGTGGCGATAAGATTGGCACTTTTGTAGCCGGTGATACTATTTACAAGATTTAATCGAAAGATTTTTTCCATGCTCTCGATTTCTTTTGCGCTAACATGTTTCATGACAAAACTATTTTATAGGTGGTGATTTTAAACAAAAAAGAGGTCAGTTTTTTAAAACTGACCTCAATTTACTAATCCAATTTCATATCGGCTGTTAATGGATTTTTAAATTAACCCTGATTTTCCAGCTGATTTATTTTCATTTCAAAATCTTCCATCGCTTCAGATACCGCTTCAACATTATCAGATGATTTTTGGTGCGCGCTTTCCATTGCTTTTTCCAGTTCTTTGTCTGGATGCTCAAAAAGATCGGTAATTACATGATTTATTTTATCGATAATACTTTCTTGACTATTTTTTATGTCTTCGAGTTTTGTTAAAGTCGAACGCATATTATCAATTTTCGCTTGATCCATAATTTTTAATTTTAGATAGACTTTAAAATTATAATTTAAAACGGTTCGAAATCTATCTATTAACCAACTTTAATATGGTTTTAATGAAAGATTATGAAATTAAAAATTTCAATTTACCCTAATAAATCAACTGTAATTTAGTCTTAAATGTTGCGGAAATATTAAAGGCAAGGCCCTTTAATAAAATATCTGTATTTTTGTGTTCTAACAGCATTTGTCGTGGAATACACAAATGTGGTACTTCAAAGAAATTCATGCAACAATCCAAAAATATCGCAATTGTAGGCTCTGGTCTTGTAGGCTCATTGCTTGCAATTTATCTAATTAAAGCAGGTCACCAGGTAACAGTTTTTGATCGGCGTCCAGATGTTCGTAAAGTCGAATTTTCTGGTAGATCTATCAATCTAGCCATGTCTAACCGAGGTTGGGATGCATTACGTAGGATAGGTTTGGAAGATGAGGTTCGTAAATTAGCGCTGCCTTTGGATAAAAGAGCGATGCATGTAAACGAAAAGCCATTGTATTTCCAAAAATATGGTAAAGACGGCGAAGCTATTTATTCTATTTCCCGCGGAATTTTAAACCGAAAGATGATTGACCTTGCTGAAGAGGCCGGCACGGTTTTCAAATTCGAAGAAAAAGTGTGGGATATCGATATGAAGCAAACCACCTTGTATACCGGCGATGCAGAAACTACACCTTGGAATAAATATAAGTTCGATCTTATTTTTGGTGCCGATGGTGCTTTTTCTAGAGTTCGCCATAAAATGCAGCGACAAAGCCGCTTTAATTATTCCCAGCATTTTATAGACGTAGGTTATAAGGAACTTACCATTCCGGCTAATAGTGATGGATCGCATAAATTAGATAACTCCTCTTTTCATATTTGGCCCAGAGGAAAATTTATGCTTATCGCCATGCCTAATTTGAACGGAAGCTTTACCTGTACTTTATTTATGCCTTTTGAAGGCGAAGTTTCTTTTGAAAGTATAGATACAGAAATGAAAGCTGATGCGTTTTTTGAGCGATATTTCCCGGATATTAAAGAAGATATTTCTAATCTGAAGAAGGATTTCTTTGCTAATCCTACCAGTGCCATGGTGACGATAAAATGTTTTCCCTGGCGTTACGGAGATAAGGTGGCGTTAGTGGGCGATTCGGCTCATGCTATTGTACCGTTTTACGGACAAGGTATGAATGCCGGATTCGAAGATATTTCAGTGCTTTTTGATAAGATGGAAGCGCATGGAGATGATTGGAAGAAAATCTTTTCAGAATATGAAATCTCCAGAAAACCAAATGCTGATGCTATTGCGGAATTAAGTTACCGTAATTTTATCGAGATGAGTAGTAAGACGGCAGATGCTAAATTTTTACTTCAGAAAAAAATTGAAAAGAAATTTGCTGAAAATCACCCGGAATCCTGGGTTCCTTTGTATTCTAGAGTAACCTTTTCTAATCACTCTTATGCTGAAGCGCTAAAAACTGGAGATAAGCAGGAAGCAATAATGAAGGAGGTTATGAATATTCCTAAAATTGAAGAAAAATGGGATACTATTGAAGTTGAACATAAAATCCTGGAATTACTTGGGGAAGAAATTCCGGCCTAGTTTCACAGAGCTATTCTTTCTGCTTGATCATTTTTTAGTTCCAGCGTATTGTAAACCTGAGTCATCGTACGATCGTCTTCGCTAAGAACGATTAAAATATCGTTAGCTTCAATTTCAGTAGTTCCTTTTGGAGTGATAAACTGTTCTTGTCTCGATATCATAGCTATAATGGCTTTCTTAGGAAATCCAAGATCAACAATACGTTTTCCTACAGCATGATTTTTTTCGGGTACGGGGATTTCTCGAAGTACAGATTTTGCACCTTCAGATAAAAAACTTTCTACCTGGCTTTTAGGTTTCACTTTGTTTGGTAAAGCTACGTGTAACCATTTGGCAACTATGGCGAGGCTTGTCCCCTGAATGATCACCGAGCTAAGGGAAACAAAGAAAACAATATTAAAAATAAAATTAGCATTATCTACACCTGCTAAAAGGGGATAAGTTGCAAAAACAATAGGAACAGCACCGCGTAATCCTACCCAACTCACATACCAGCGTCGTCTCATCTTCATTTTGAAAAAAGAAAGGCTAATAAATACGCCTAGCGGTCGTGCTACGAAAATTAAAAATAAAGAAATTACAATACCAATTCCTACTACGGGAACGATCTGGCTTGGATAAACCAATAGTCCTAAAGTCAGGAAAAGAACGATTTGCATTAACCACGCAAGACCATCAAACATTTGCATGATAGTTTTCTTGCGGATAAGATTTTGATTCCCCAGGTAAACTCCACTTAAATACACCGCCAGGAATCCGTTACCACCCATGAAATTGGTCGTTGAAAAAACGATAAACATTAATGCAATGGCCAATACCGGATAAAGTCCGTCGAAATCTAATTTTATCTTATTGATTACAACCTTACAGAGTTTGCCAAATATGAATCCTAATAAACCACCAATTAATATTTGCTGAATAAATAGCGGGATAATGCTCCAAATGCTTTCTTCGGGGTTTAAAACCAACCCTAAAAAAGCTATGGTTAGAAAATAAGCCATTGGATCGTTACTACCACTTTCTAGCTCTAGCGTAGGTCGTAGATGGGATTTTAGGGCGAGATTTTTTGATCTTAAAATAGAGAATACTGCAGCAGCATCTGTAGAGGAAACAATCGCACCTAGTAGCAAACCTTCGTAAATTGAAAAATCGGTTATCGCCCAAACAAAAGTACCGACTCCAAGGGCTGTAAATAAAACGCCAAAAGTGGATAATGATATTCCCTGCCAGACAACGGGTTTAATACTTTTCCAATTAGTATCTAATCCCCCCGAGAATAAGATGAAATTTAAAGAAGCAATACCTATAAATTGAGCAATCTCAGGATCATTAAAATAAATACCTCCCAAACCTTCACTACCTGCTAAAATGCCCACAGAAAGGAATAATACTAATGTGGGAACACCAAATCGATACGAAGTTTTACCAGCAAGTATGCTGATAAAAAGTAGGAGTGAACCTACCAAGAGAATGTTCTCGATCGTAATGCTCATGGGGTAGCTAAAATTTTAATGCTAAAATACACTTTTACTCGATTATGCAGGCGTAAATAGTCGGATCCTTGTAGGATAACCAACATGCTTAAATGTTTAATTAGAAATAAAACTTGAATCTTAAGATTTCTAATAAAAAAAGCTACCCGAAATTGTATAATTTCGGGTAGCTTTTTTATAAAATATCTCTTATTTAATGAGCGTTTTCTTTTAATAATTCAGGAAATTTTTTCTTAAATTTATTAATTCTTGGTATCGAAACACTGCGGATGTATGGATTTTCAAGATGATTCCTTTCGTAATCCTGATGGTAATCTTCTGCTACCCAGAATTTCTGAAATGGTAAAACTTCGGCTGCGATCGGTTTATTATAATCTTTAGCAACTTCAGCTTTTACTTTTTCTATAGTTTGCTTCTGCTCTTGATTTTGATAAAATATTATCGAGCGATATTGAGACCCGCGATCAGGTCCCTGTCCGTTTACCTGTGTAGGATTTTGAGATCCAAAATATACCCGCACCAAAGTTTCAAAGCTTACGACATTCGGATCGTAAATGATTTCTACACTTTCGGCGTGGCCGGTTCTACCGGTATTGCTTTGTTCGTAGGTTGGGTTTTTGGTATGTCCACCAGCGTATCCAGAGATAGACTCTTCAACACCTTTTACACTTTCGTAAACAGCTTCTACACACCAAAAGCAACCACTGGCAAAATAGGCTTTTTCCATTCCGTTTTCGGCTGGAACTTCAACAGGATCGGCATTCGCTATTTCAGGTTTTGTAACTGTTTTATTTTGTGCGTTATTTCCGCAGGCAAAAAAAATAAGACTTATGGTCGTTAAAAATAATCGCTTCATATTGTAATTAGATTTTTTTGAAATCACCTTCTAAAGTTTTTTTTCCGAAGATGGCGTAATCTGATGCTATTTTTCCATCAATTTTAAAACCTATCCAATCAAGTTTTAGGCCATTATTGGTGGGATTCAATTTCGCTATAGGATCTTCTTTAGAAAAATCTGCCCAGGGCAAATCTTTGTTTTTGTTTTTAGAAGATGGGCTTACATAAAAGGCATGATATTCATTACCCATTTTTTCGAACCTCACATTAATATAAATTTGATCTGGCTGAAGACAGAATTCAGAATTTCCGGTTAGGCTTACTTCAACGCAGTAACAGCTGCAAGCTTCATCCATTTTCCCTTCTTTACTATATCTTCCTGAAATATCTCCCGCTGTGCTATTAGTTTTTGAAGTATCTATGGAGTCTGAAAGATTATCGATATTATCGTAACGATTAATATCGCTTTCTTCATCTACATTTCTTTCATTGCTTTCAACCGGAACTTCATTTGAATCAATATCTGCATCTTTTTTGTCTTCATTTTTACAAGCAAATGCAAGCAATAGTAGTGCTATAAAAATTGGTTTCTTTATCATTATAATTTGTACTGATTATCAGGATAAAGGTACGCTTTTAGCTATGTTTTATTGTGAAAACCTTGTTAATCAATGATCTTGAGTTTACTGTATAAAAAAACTGCTTAAACATAAATTTTACGTTTAAGCAGTTTCGATATAAATTTAATCTAATTCGTTCTAAGCAATTACATGCTTTGGAATAATTGATTCATTTTTTCTTTCTCTTCGTTAGCTAGCTCTTCATCAACCAAGATACGACCACTATGCTCGTCGGTAATTATTTTCTTTCTACCAGCGATTTCCATGATCACCTGTGGTGGAATAGTAAAGTAAGAACCTCCAGATGCACCACGCTCTACAGGTACGATAGCTAATCCATTCTTCACGTTAGTACGAATACGTTTATAAGCTTTTACTAAACGTGTATCAATTTCTGTTTCGTATTGCTCAGATCTGTCGATAAGGGCTTGCTCTTCTTTTTCTGTTTCAGACAAGATAGCATCAAGCTCTCCTTTTTTGTGCTCTAAGTGTGCCTCACGGTCTTTAAGACGACCTTGAGTTTGCTCGATAATCTGTTTCTTTTGTTCGATTTGAACTTTGTATTCTTTAATGTGCTTCTCAGCAAGTTCGATTTCCAATTCCTGAAATTCAACTTCTTTACTCAAAGCGTTGAATTCTCTGTTGTTACGAACATTTTTTTGTTGCTCAGAATATTTTTTGATGGTCGTTTTAGACTCGTCAATAAGATTCTTTTTGCTTTTGATATCGGCGTTTATCACATCGATATCATCGTCTAATTTTTGTAAACGTTTATTTAGTCCGGCTACCTCATCTTCTAAATCCTCTACCTCTAAAGGAAGTTCGCCTCGCACGTTTCGAATTTCATCAATTCTGGAATCTACCAACTGAAGATCGTATAAAGCTCTTAACTTCTCTTCTACAGTAAGATCATTTTTCTTTGCCATACTTAAATATACTTGATAGGATTGCTATTTGTCTCTGCTAAAATAAGTGCAAAATTACTAAATTTTTTCGTTAAAAAAGAATATAGTAAATTTTTTGTAAATTGTTCACTTTCATAGTGTCCAATATCGGCTAAAATGATGCTATTCTCGGCCTTATAAAAATCATGATATTTTAAATCTGCCGTGATGTAGACATCTGCACCCGCACTCTTAGCGTTTTCGATCGCAAAGCTACCGCTTCCGCCCAACACGGCAACCTTTTTAATTGGTTTTTCTAATAAAGCCGAATGTCTTACACATCCCGCCTTAAATGTCGATTTTACAGATTTTAGAAAGGTTTTTTCGTCTTGAGATTCTTTCAGTTCTCCAATCATTCCCATACCAAGGTGTTGATTGGTGTTTTCTAGCGTATAAATTTCGTACGCTACTTCTTCATAAGGATGAGCTAAAAACATGGCATTCAAGATTTTACCCTCTAGATGTGCCGGAAATGTAATTCCTATTTGCGTTTCTTCTCCATAATGAATAGTGCCTCGTTCGCCAATAACGGGATTCGAAGATTCATTTCCTTTAAAGCTTCCTTCTCCTTTTACATTAAAACTGCAATGATCATAATTCCCTATGCTACCGCCACCAGCTTCAAATAGGGCCTCCCGCACTTTTTCCGCATCTTTAATAGGAACATAGGTGAGCAGTTTTTTGATACTTTGTTTTCTGGGAATTAAGATTTGACGATTTACAAGGCCAATTTTCTCGCAAATCATATCGTTAACTCCCTTGTGTTGGTTGTCTAAGGCCGTATGTATTGCATAAATAGCAATATCATTTTTAATGGCTTTTAGAACTACTCGCTCTACATAATTTTTTCCGGTAATTTTTTTAAGTCCGGAAAATATGATAGGGTGGAAACTTACAATAAGATTGCAATTATTAGAGATGGCTTCGTCTACAGTAGCTTCAAGAGTATCTAAGGTTATTAGAGCTCCGGTGGCTTCCGCATTTTTATCGCCTACTAAGAGGCCGACATTGTCGAAATCCTCAGCATAATTTAACGGAGCAAATGCTTCAATTTCTTTTATGATATCCTGAATAATCATATTTTTAAGTTTTGAAAACCTTTTTAGGTGTTTTTAAAGATCCTTTAGCGAAAAGTGCGCGATGAAATTAATATATCAAATTTGATTAATTTATCAGCAGTAGATTGGTAAATAATCAAGTTTTATTTAATGCAATAATCGCTAAAATTAGATGTCAAAGATAAATATTATAGCCTGGCTAATATGAATTTACTACGAAAATTACTCTTTCCTTTTGCTCTTGTTTACGGAGTAATTGTTTGGTTTAGGAATAAATTTTTTGATGCTCGAATACTAAAAAGTACGTCGTACGATTTCCCGGTGATCTGTGTGGGGAATCTTAGTGCCGGCGGAACAGGAAAATCACCGATGATAGAATATTTACTTCGGAAGTTGAATTACAAAAATATTGCGGTTTTAAGCAGAGGCTATAAAAGATCTACTGAAGGGTTTTTATTATTGAATGGAAATGAGCAAGCAATAGAAACCGGAGACGAACCTTTGCAATTCAAAACTAAATTTCCAGAAGTTAAGGTTGCCGTTGATGCCGATCGTAGAAATGGAATTGCTGAGCTTAGAAAAGAAAATGCTGAAATTGTACTTTTAGACGATGCCTTTCAGCATCGCAAAGTAAAAGCAGGATTCAATATTCTACTTACGGCGTATGGCGATTTATACGCGAATGATTTTATGCTGCCAACAGGAAATCTTAGAGAAACCTATTCGGGTGCAGATCGTGCTCAGGTAATTGTAGTCACTAAATGCCCAAAATCGATTACGTTAAAAGAGCGAGAGCATATTAGATTTAAACTTCAAATTAAGCAATATCAGGAATTGTATTTTTCAACTATAAAATATGCTGAAAAAATTTCTGACGGTGCAAATGAATTTTTATTTGATAAGTTGTCCAATAACTATTCGGTAGTTACTGGTATAGCCAAACCAGAACCTTTTATTTCTTTTCTGAAAACTAAAAATGCGAATTTTGAACATCTTAAGTTTCCGGATCATCATAATTTTAGCGATGCTGAAATAGCTTCCTTAAACACCAAAGATTGTATTTTGACTACCGAAAAGGATTATATGCGTTTAAAAGATAAAGTAAACACGCAATTATTTTATTTACCTATAGAAACCGATTTTGTTGAAAATGAGCAATCTTTTTTAAAACGAATCAACAAGTTTATCACCGAATCAAAAGCCTAAAAATATAATGCTAGGGTTTAGCTCTTAGATAGAATTTTCTATAAAGTGTTAGCCTTTTTTGATTTTAAGATGCTTGTTTATTTTTCTATAAAATTCATCTGTTTTATAAGGCTTCGGGATGATATCGTTAAAACCATTTAGATAAAATTCATCCAGATTGTCATCTAGCGTTACCGCGGTTAAAGCAATAATAGGTATTTCAGAATTAAATTTTCTAATTTGTTTTGTAGCTTCAATCCCGCTTATGCCCGGCATATGAATGTCCATCAAAACTAAATTGAAATTAGAGTCTTTAACGAGTTCGACAGCTTTGGTGCCGTTGTCTGCAACTTCACATACCGCATTTCTTTTCTCTAAGATCTTTTTGGTAATCATTTGATTAATCTTGTTATCCTCTACTACAAGGATTTCTTTACCAACTAAAGAATCGCTATTAATTTCTGTAAGATCTAGTTGGTTTCCTTCGGCGTGTGGAGCAGATTCGATTACTAAAAATTTCAGATCAAACCAAAATTTAGAGCCTTCGCCAAGCTCACTTTCTAAGTTTATTTTACTTCCCATTAAATTAAGAAGATTCTTAACAATAGATAAACCTAAGCCGGTACCACCAAATTTACGGTTAATTTGCGTAGATCCTTGTATAAAGTTTTCAAAAATGGTCTCTTGTTTTTCTCGCGAAATCCCTTCACCATTATCCTTAATTTCGAAGCGCAAATGTACATCGTCTTTACTTTCTCTAACTTGAGAAACGTTTATCCAGATGTCTCCATCTTCAGTAAACTTAATGGAATTGCCGATAAGGTTAATTAAAATTTGTGATAGCTTAAGTGGGTCACCTTTTAATTTCTGCGGAATAGACGTATCAAAATCAAAATGAATGTCGATATTTTTATCGTCGGCCGAATTTTTTAGTGCTACTAACACATCTGAAATTCTTTTTCTTAGATCAAAATCAGAGTAGAGGATTTCAACCTTATTGGCTTCTAATTTGTTGAGATCCAGAATATTGTTTATAAGGCTTAATAGATATTCGCCTGAAAATTTTAGTGAATTTAGATGTTCCTTTTGGTTGGGAGTAGGATTCTCTTCCAGTAAAAGGTGCGTGAGTCCGGTAACCGCATAGAGCGGCGTTCGAAGCTCGTGGGTAATTGTACTTAAAAACTGAGCTTTAGCTTTAGTTGCACGTTCCGCATTCTCTTTAGCAAGGGTAAGTTCACGATTTTTCTTTTGCAATAATCCGTTTGCTCTTGCTCTAAGATTATTGTTTTTATATAGAGATAAGGTAAGTAAAGATAATATAGTAATTAAAGCTACACTTAAAATGGTAGTCAGTTTATTAACTTTTAAAGATCTTTCATTTTCCTTTCTCTTTTCAGATAATTCTTTGATTTCACTTTTTAACACATCATTGCCATAAGCGGTATAGGATTCTTTGCCTAATGTTTTCGAGTTGAGTTTAAAAAGTTGATCCCTCTCCTTATTGCCTAATTTGAGATAACTAAGCGCTTCAGATTCGTTGTCCTGCTCTTCGTAAATGCTGCTAAGAAGATTGTAGTTGCTCATTACCATGCCGTTAAAATCATTTTTCTTAGCGGCATCCAAGCTTAAATTAGCGTATTTATCAGCTTCAGTCGCGTTTTTTCGAGCTAATTCTGTTTTCGCTAAATAGTAATATAATCGGCTATACTCATAAGAGGAAATCTCTGGATCTATACTTTTACTGGCTTTTTTCAAATATTTAAAAGCTTCGTTTGGGACTTGATCCAGGTTGAGGGCAATTATTCCTCTTTGAAGATTTAGTAAAGAAAGATATCTTTCTAAATTCTGGTTATTCGATTTGTTATAATGCTTTTCAGAAAGGTTTAAATAATCAAAAGCTCCCTGTCTATTGTTTTGAGCTGTTAATATTTTGGAAAGGCTAAGGTAGCTATAAGCAAGACCGGTTTCATCTATAGTTTCTCTTTGTATGTCAATAGCTCTGTTAAGTGAAACTATGGCGTCGCTATAATCATGAAGTATATATTCAAGTTTAGAGGTTATGCTGCTAGCTAAAGCAGTATACCTCTTGTGATTGATGTCCTGAGCTAATTTTAATGATCGGTTAAGTTCATCAGTGGCTTTATCAAACTGGTATTTATTTACAGAAACTTCTGCTTTTTCTAATAAACTATCAATTTGATGGGTGATTTCTTCTCTATTTTGAATTTTTTGGGCATTAGAAGAAAAAACTATAAAGCACGAAAATAGCAGGAAATACGTAAGCTTCAACTTATCCATTCTACAGCTAACTGCTAAAAATTGCTGCTAAATATAATGAAATTAATAGAAAGAAGAAATTAAATCTATCAACCTACTAGAATATCCGATTTCATTATCATACCATCCAATAAGCTTTATTAGTTTTCCGTCAATTACGGAAGTCATTTCTGCATCAAAAATACAGGAATGTGTATTCCCAGAAATATCTTTAGAAACAATAGGATCTTCTGTAAAACTTAAAATCCCTTTTAATGTGGTTTCTGAAGCTTTTTTGAAAATACTATTAACTTCTTTTATGGAAGTTGCTTTAGTGACATTGATAGTCATATCTGTTAAAGAGCCATTAGGCACGGGAACTCTAATTCCGCAGCCGCCAATAACATCGCTTAGATCTGGAAAAATACCTGTTAATGCCTTTGCAGCACCTGTAGTGGTAGGAATTATAGATTGGGTTGCCGCTCTACTTCGTCGCAAATCTCGATGTGGTTGATCATGTAAGCTTTGGTCTGAAGTAAATGAATGCACAGTTGTTATGTACGCTTGCTCCACTTTAAAATGCTCATGGATTAACTTCAGCATTGGTGCAGCATTGTTGGTAGTACAAGAAGCATTAGAGATAATATCTTCACTACCATCTAAAATATGCTCATTGACACCTAAGACAATCATTTTGATTGATTCGTCCTGTGGCGGTACCGATAAAACGACTTTTTTTACACTTCCGCTAAGGTGATTTTCAAGCTCAGGGCGTGTTTTAAATTTCCCGGTAGCTTCAACTACTATATCCGTTTCAGTAGTGTTCCAATCGATTTTGGAAGGATGATCTTGGTTAAAAACAGCCGTCTTTTTTCCGTTTACAATTAAAGTATTTCCTTCCGTAGTTATTTCAGCATCAAAAATACCATGTATACTATCGTATTTAAGAAGATGCGCCAGTGTTTTAGCATCAGCTAAATCATTGATCGCAACAACATTTATCTGAGGATTATCAATAAGTAATCTGAACAAATTTCGGCCAATGCGGCCAAAACCGTTAATTCCAAGATTAATGATTTTAGGCATTGTCTTAGTTGATGTGCTTTTGGGCTTTATAAGAAGATCTTACCAGAGCGCTACTTTCTACATGTCTAAATCCAAGATCTAGTCCAATAGCTTCGTATTTTTTAAATTGATCTGGAGTGATAAATTGCTTTACGGGCAAGTGACGTTTACTTGGCTGTAAATATTGGCCAATGGTAACTACATCTACATTTGCATCTTTTAGATCGTGTAGTGTTTGGATTACTTCTTCTTCAGTTTCGCCAAGACCAAGCATAATACCCGATTTTGTACGATTAATACCTTGATCTTTTAAATAACGCAACACTTCTAAAGAGCGATCGTATTTTGCCTGGATTCTAACTTCACGTGTTAGGCGACGTACAGTCTCCATGTTGTGAGAAACAACTTCAGGAGCGACTTCTATAATACGATCGATATTTCTGGTATTTCCCTGAAAATCTGGAATCAGAGTTTCCAGTGTAGTTTCAGGATTCATTCGGCGAATCGCTTTCACGGTTTCTGCCCAAATGATCGATCCCATATCTTTTAAGTCATCACGGTCTACACTTGTAACTACCGCATGCTTAATTTGCATTAATTTTATAGAACGTGCTACTTTTTCTGGCTCATCCCAATCTACCGTTTCTGGTCTGCCGGTTTTTACGCCACAAAATCCACAAGATCGAGTACAAATATTACCCAATATCATAAAAGTAGCTGTTCCTTCGCTCCAACACTCACCCATGTTTGGGCAACTTCCCGATGTACAAATTGTATGTAGATCGTATTTGTCTACAAGACTACGTAATTCGGTATATTTTTTACCTGTAGGAAGCTTCACACGAAGCCATTTTGGTTTTCCTTTAGGTGTTGTTTTTGAAGGTGTAAGTGTTTCTGTACTCATAGCAAAAATCTCTTATTCAAAGATACAATATTCTATCTAATAGCATAATTAGACGTTGATAGTTTAAGAACCTTAATTAGTTTTTACGATCTTCTATAATTTCTGAAAGTAATTTCTTGGCTCTTAATAATTTAACCTTTACGTTATTCATAGGCTCTCCCAAAGATTCTGAGATTTCCTTATAGGATTTTTCCTGAAAAAAACGAAGATTCAAAACTTCTTGATAATGGGGTTTAAGCTTTTTTATGTCCTGAAGTAGCTGCGCTAAATTCTGTTCAGTAATTAACTTATCTTCAATTGAAGGTGTTTCGTCAACAATCGTGTTTACTTTTTCAGTATCTTCAGAAATAGTATTCATGCGTAACTGACTATTTTTCTTCCGAAGAATATCTACATGAATATTTTTAGAGATAGCGATAAGCCAGGTACTAAACGAATAATTTTCATCAAAAGTTTCAAGCCGTTTAAAAGCTTTTGAAAAAGTCTGAATAGTAATATCTTCAGCTTCATACTCATTTTGAGTTTTTTTAAGCTGAAATCCATATACATTATTCCAAAATTGATCGAGCAAGTAATTAAAAGCCGATTGACTTCCTTTTTTAGCTTCCTGGATTTTTTGTAATAAAAGCGCTTGGTTTACTTCCAATGTGAAGGTTTTGAAATAGTATTTGCAATAAATATACCTAATTGCGATAGGATAAGAAAAGGTTCTAAAATAGGGAAAAGCCAGATTAGATCTTTTTCATCTAATTTATTAGCCGATTGAAAATATACAATACCTTCAATAATTAGCGTAAGTCCCAAGACACCTAAAACAAACTGCCAGTAAATTTTCAGACTTAATAGGATTACGAGCAATGTCCAAAAAAATAGTCTTGTGGTATAAAATGCACCTAATAAAAGTTTATCCTTTGTTTTGTAGAATTTCGCAACAGATGCGTGTCGTCTTTTTTGTCGAAACCAATCGATAATACTGGTTTTGGGAACGCTTCTGGTAATACTTTCGGCATGATCGCAAATAGAGATATTTTTACTAGTTGCTGCCTCGTTTACAAAAAGATCATCATCGCCCGATCGAACGTGTAAGTGCGATGCAAAGCCTTTTTGTTTATAAAATTGTTTAGAAGTATAGGCTAAATTTCTCCCTACGCCCATATAGGGATTGCCAAGTTTGGTGTAAGAAAAATATTGGATGGCTGTTAAAAGCGTTTCAAACCGAATCAGTTTATTGATAAACGATTTTTTATACTGAAAATAGCCACCGTAGCCCAGCACGATAGATTTCTCATCTGAAAAACCCGAAGCCATGTGCTGCAGCCAGTGTATGGATTGTGGTGCACAATCGGCATCTGTAAAGATAAGATGGTCATTTTGTGCTTTTTTGATTCCTAATGTGAGGGCGTACTTTTTGTTGGCCCAAAAGGCTTCGTTATTTACAACATTGACCATTTTTATACGAGGATCTATTTGCTGAAATTCTTCAATAATATCTAATGTATTATCTGAAGAAGCATCGTTAATAACGATCACCTCAAAATTTGGATAGTCCTGCTCTAAAATAGAAGGAAGGAAATTTTGTAGATTTAGAGCTTCATTTTTTGCACAAACAATCACGGAAACCGGAAATGAAGTTGCATAAGCTTCAGAGGATTCTGATCCAGAGAAACTAAAAAAAGCTAAAAAGTACCCAATATTAATTGCCGCTAATAGAAGAAACAGGGCAAATAGAACTGTTGCCATTCAGCATTAATTGGTCTGTTGTTGTGGATTTTTACATTTTTCTTCAGGCATCTTTCCGCAATAACTACAAGCTTCGCCCTCTTTATTTAAAAACGGACTTTGGCTGGCACAAGTTCCTGCAAACTCACCATCCTTTTTTGCCCAAATTTTAATTGCAATACCCGCAAAAGCTAATCCTAATAAAACCGCTGTTATGATAAATAGTTCCATAATTACATCTTGTTTTGCAAAAATACGAATTATTCGCTTTTATTTAAAATAAGTCGGACGTTTAGTAAATGCTTTACAATATTTAACGAACTTTTACCGCAGCTAAAACTCAAGCTGCTGTAATTTAATGATATGAAAAATATTTTATTTCTTTTTGTAGTGTTTTTCTCCTTGCTTGGTTGCAAGAAAATGAAGCAACATCAACATGAAATTGTTGTTGAAGAAGTAGAAGAGGAGGAAAGTGTTGCTGATGAGCGCCAGGAGCAGCAAAATGAAGAGCTGCAAGAATCAAGAAGCATAGCTGTACTAATTGCCGAGAATGCAGAATTTACTGACTTTCATTTTTTACTTCAGAAAGCTGATTTAGCCACAAATTTACTGGAGAATCATGGGCCTTATACCGTTTTTATTCCAACAAACGGCAGTTTAGAAAGTTCTGAAGTTGATAATCTTGATGATAAAGAGACTGCTGAATTCGCTAAATATTATATACTGAATAGTTCTTTTTCTTATGAAGACCTAAAAGCTGAAATTGGTGAAAATAAAGGCGAATTTTTTCTAGAGAATAGTCTTGGTTCTACCCTTCAATTTGCTGAAAAGGAAGACGGAATCTATTTAAAAACTTTAAGTGGAGACTTTATGAAAGTTGAAAAATATACTGAAGCTTCAAATGGTTACCTCTATAAAATTGAAGTAAATAATTAAATAATATTCACTTCCGGTTCCAGATCAATCCCAAATTTTTCTTTGACAACAGCTCTAACTTTCTTCGATAATTCTAAAATATCGTTACCGCTGGCATTTCCATAATTCACTAAAACTAATGCCTGTTTTTTATGTACGCCGGCATCGCCATCGCGATAACCTTTTAGACCCGCTTGGTCTATAAGCCATCCAGCAGGAACCTTAACTTCGTTTTCGCTGATTTTGTAACTAGGAGCTTCAGGGAATTTTTGTTGTAAATTTTTAAAAGCTTCCGTAGAAATAATGGGATTTTTAAAAAAGCTTCCAGAATTACCAATCTCAGCTGGATTTGGGAGTTTACTTTCTCGAATTCGGATGATAGCATTAGAAATATCGGTTATTTTGGGGTTTTCGATCTGTTTTAATTCAGATTTGATATCTCCGTAATCAATTTTAAGTTGATGGTTTTTTGTGCTCAGCTTAAAGTTTACGCTTGTAATAATGTATTGCCCTTTCAGTTTGTTTTTAAAAACTGAATTTCGATAATCAAACTCGCAATCTTCTAAAGAAAAAGTTTTAGTCTCTAAAGTCTGAATATCTATGGCTTCACAGGAAACAAAAGTGTCTTTAAGTTCCACTCCATAAGCACCAATATTCTGGATAGGCGAGGTGCCTACATTTCCCGGGATAAGCGAAAGATTTTCTAATCCTCCAAAATTTTGTTTAAGTGTCCATAAAACAAACTCATGCCAGTTTTCACCAGCATGAGCTTTTATGATTACATAATTATCTTTTTCTTCTAGAACTTGTTTTCCTTTTAAACGAATTTGGAGCACGGTTTTAGAAATATCATCGGTTAGAAGCATATTGCTGCCACCGCCAAGGATAAAAAGTTCTTCAGCATAGGTTTTCCTTAAGATTTTCTTTAAACCTTCTATAGTTCGGATCTTGATGAATTTATTTGCTCTAACATCAATTCCAAAAGTGTTATACGGTTTTAAAGAAACATTGTGGATAACCTTCATGTGTTTTATTTACTGGTATATTCTTTAATCGCTACTTCTAAAATCTCTAGCGCGCGTTCCAGATTTTCTCTTTTAAGGACGTAGGCAATACGAACCTGATTTAGCCCTGTGTTTGGTGTAGAATAAAAACCGGCAGCAGGAGCAACCATAACTGTTTCACCTTCGTATTCAAAATCTTCTAACAGCCATTGTGCAAAATCATCTGCACTTTTTATAGGAAGTTCTGCGATGCAATAGAATGCTCCTTTTGGTTTAGCGACTTTTACGCCTTCCATTTTCTCAAGACCTTCTACAAGAATATTTCTTCGTAATGTATATTCTTCGTTTACCTCTTCAAAATATTCCTGTGGCGTATCCAAAGCCGCTTCACTAGCAATTTGTGCTAAAGTTGGCGGGCTTAATCTTGCTTGCGCAAATTTCATTGCCGTGGTAATTACGTCTTTGTTTTTGGAAACTAAGCATCCAATACGTGCACCACACATGCTAAAACGCTTAGAAACCGAATCGACCATAATTGCGTTGTTAGCCAATTCTGGAATACTCATAATACTATTATGCTTCACACCATCGTAAGTGAATTCACGATACACTTCATCGGCAACAACAAAAAGATCGTGTTTTAAAGCAAGATCGGCAATTTGCTGCACTTCTTCTTTAGTATATAAATATCCGGTTGGATTACCGGGATTGCAAAGAAGTATGGCTTTTGTGTTTTCTGTAATTAATTGTTCAAATTCAGAAATTGGAGGTAATGCAAAGTTATTTTCTATAGAAGATTCTATAGGTACAATTTTAACTCCAGATGAAACTGCAAAACCATTATAATTCGCGTAAAATGGTTCAGGAATAATCACTTCATCTCCGGTATCGGTAATGGTCCCCATCGCAAATAATAGCGCTTCAGAGCCACCAGTAGTTACAATAATATCTTCAGAAACAACATGAATGTCATTTCTTTCGTAATATTTAGCTAGTTTTTCCCGGTAACTTGCAAACCCTGCAGAATGGCTGTACGATAATACTTCAATGTTATTATCTTTTACGGCCTGCATGGCAGCTTCCGGAGTTTTAATGTCTGGCTGTCCTATATTGAGCTGGTAAATCTTTTTACCTTTTTTGGCTGCAGCTTCTGCAAATGGTACTAATTTCCTTATCGGAGATTCGGGCATGCTGAGCCCTTTTTTAGAAATAGAAGGCATTATTTAGCAATTTATGTTTGATGCAAAAATGCAAAATTAAAGTAAGAATACTGGGAGGATTTGTTGAAATTTAAGAGATGTTAACTTCGAAAAATAAAAGCATAAAAAAACTCCCTATAGAAGGGAGTTTGTATAAAATCTTAAGCGTTTATTTGGTGTCTGTTTCGTCGCTGTCATCTGTATTCCCATCATCCAAAACCCTTCCTTTAATCTTTAAAGCTTTGGTAGGTTCTTCAGCATTAGAATATACTGTGACTGTTTTTCTTATAGGTCCAGGAATATTTGTGTTGTATTTTACTTCAATTTTTCCAGTTTCGCCAGGTTTTACAGGGCTCTCTGGTTTTGTAGGTATCGTGCAACCACAGCTAGAAGTTACATCTTTTATAACCAAATCGATATCGCCAGTATTTGTAAATTCAAATACACGAACGCCATCACTTCCTTTTTTTATTTCACCATAGTCTATAGTTTCAGACTTAAATTGCATTTTTGCGGCTTTTTGCGCCACGGCAGAATTAAATCCTACAAATGCCAAAACGGTAATTAAAACTAGTTTTTTCATAATTCAAAATTTATCGGAATAGTAAATATACACTGAATTGCAATAGGTTCAAAAATTATATTCAATTCAACTTCTTTTAAATTCCTTCACTTATAATTACTTTTGCTTTTATTTTCAAAAATTAGACCAATTATGGCAATCGCTTCACAATACAGCGCAAATAAAGTAGAAGATAAATGGTATAAATACTGGATGGATAATAAGTATTTCCATTCAGAGGTAGACGAAAGAGAACCTTATACTATTGTTATCCCGCCACCAAACGTAACAGGAGTCCTACATATGGGGCACATGCTGAATAATACTATTCAGGATGTTTTGGTGAGAAGAGCTCGTTTAAAAGGATTTAATGCGTGCTGGGTACCGGGTACAGATCATGCTTCTATCGCTACAGAAGCGAAAGTGGTGGCTAAACTTAAGAACGAGGGCATTAGTAAAAATGATCTTTCTCGTGAGGAGTTTTTGGAACATGCCTGGGAATGGACACATAAACATGGTGGTATTATTCTAGATCAGCTTAAAAAGTTAGGAGCTTCTTGTGATTGGGATCGTACTAAGTTTACGATGGATGACGACATGTCTGCCTCTG
The DNA here is from genome assembly GCF_030409505.1 of Zunongwangia endophytica. NCBI lineage: Bacteria > Pseudomonadati > Bacteroidota > Flavobacteriia > Flavobacteriales > Flavobacteriaceae > Zunongwangia > Zunongwangia endophytica. The sequence continues at coordinate 3,859,720 of NZ_JAUFPZ010000002.1, forward strand.
TAATTAAAGTTTTTGTAGATCTTCATGAAAAAGGTTTGGTTTACCGAGGTTTTAGAATGGTAAACTGGGATCCTGAAGCCAAAACTACATTGTCTGATGAAGAAGTAATTTACCAGGAAAAGCAGGGCCACTTATATTATCTTAATTATAAAGTTGAAGGTAGTGATGAGGTAGTAACTATTGCCACCACCCGTCCTGAAACTATCCTTGGAGATTCTGCCATTTGTATAAATCCTAATGACGAGCGTTTTACTCATCTAAAAGGTAAGAAAGCAATTGTGCCGATCTGCGGAAGAGTAATTCCCATCATCGAAGATGAATATGTAGATCTAGAATTTGGTACAGGTTGTTTAAAAGTAACTCCGGCTCACGACGAGAATGACAAAATGCTAGGAGATAAGCATAATCTTGAAATCATCGATATTTTTAATGATGATGCTACGCTTAATGACTTCGGAATGCATTATGCTGGTAAAGATCGATTTGTAGTTAGAAAAGAAATTGTTACTGAATTAAAGGAATCTGGAGTTTTAGTAAAAACTGAAGAGCACACCAATAAAGTGGGAACCAGTGAACGTACCGGCGCGGTAATCGAACCAAAACTGAGCGACCAGTGGTTTTTGAAAATGAAAGATTTAGCCCAGCCAGCTATAGACGCTGTTGTTGGTGATGATATAAATTTAGTGCCAGAAAAGTTCTTAAGCACGTACCGCCACTGGATGGAAAATGTACGCGATTGGAATATTTCTCGCCAATTATGGTGGGGACATCAAATCCCGGCATATTACTTTGGTGATGGTACAAACGATTTTGTAGTTGCTGAATCGCTTGAGGATGCCGTTAAAAAAGCACAGAAAAAATCTGGAAACTCAGCTTTAACTGCAGAAGATCTTACTCAGGATAAGGATGCGTTAGATACCTGGTTTTCTTCTTGGTTATGGCCAATGAGTGTTTTTAACGGAGTTCTAGAGCCAGAAAATAAAGAAATAAACTATTACTATCCTACCAATGATCTAGTAACCGCTCCAGAAATTTTATTTTTCTGGGTAGCAAGAATGATCATTGCAGGTTACGAATATCGTGGTGAACGACCATTCAAAAACGTTTACTTAACAGGAATTGTTAGAGATAAACAACGTCGTAAGATGTCTAAATCTTTAGGGAATTCACCAGATCCACTTGGATTGATCGATCAATATGGCGCCGATGGTGTACGGGTAGGAATGTTGCTAAGTTCTCCTGCCGGTAATGATTTGATGTTTGATGAAGATCTTTGTAAGCAGGGTAGTGGATTTAGCAATAAGATTTGGAATGCCTTTCGTTTAGTGATGGGATGGGAAGTTTCAGAAGAAATAGAACAACCGGAAACTTCAAAAATAGCGATCGACTGGTATAAAGCAAAATTTCAGAAAAGCTTAGCAGAAATTGAAGATCACTATTCTAAATATAGAATTAGTGATGCTTTAATGGGAACTTATAAACTTATTTGGGACGATTACTGTAGCTGGTTTTTAGAAATGGTGAAACCTGGTTACGAGCAACCAATCGATAAGAAAACATTTGATGCGGTTATTGCTATTTTAGAAGATAACTTAAGAATACTGCATCCTTTTATGCCTTTTGTTACCGAAGAGATCTGGCAAACTATTAGCGAACGTACTCCCAAGGAAGCTTTGATTGTGGCAAAATGGCCAGAGCAAACTACTTATGATGAAAAGATGATTGGTGAATTTTCTTTTGCTTCTGAAGTGATTTCTGGAATCAGAAAAATTAGAACCGATAAGAACATCGCGTTTAAAAATACGATCGATCTTAAAATTCAGAATAACGATAATGTTTCCGATTCATTTGATCAGGTAATCTCTAAAATGGGGAATATCGAAAATCTGGGATATGTAAACGAGCAGGTTGAAGGTGCTTTATCATTCCGTGTAAAATCTAACGATTACTTTATTCCGGTAGTAGGAGCAATAGATGTAGAAGCTGAAATTGCTAAATTAGAAGAGGAATTAAAATATACTGAAGGTTTCCTTAAATCTGTAGATAAAAAGCTTTCTAACGAGCGCTTTGTGAATAATGCACCACAGAAAGTAGTTGCTATTGAAAAAGCTAAAAAAGCTGATGCTGAAGCTAAAATCGAAGCCTTAAAAGCTAGTTTAGCGAGTTTGAGATAACAAGGGAATAAAATCAATTATCAATATGAGCCTCACTATCTAGTGGGGCTTTTTTGTTGGGAGTATTTTACTGAAAAGACCACGTAACTGCATTACTAGAAATGAGAAGCATTGATTAAGAAATTAAAAGAGGGAAATAGAAGCTTGATTTTTCAAATCCTGAAATTGTTGAGAAAAAATTTATCGAAATAGGTCTTATAACCTTCAGACTTTTATTTATCTCAAATCTCTATTCAGGAACTTTGCCAATGTGCTCTTCGACTAAGTCAATATATCTTTGCTCGGCTTCTTCTTTAGTCAGATTTTTTACCTGAAATAGCGCATTTATCTTGAAAGCACTTCTAAGATCTCCACCGTCTGAAGGTGGGATGTAAAAACCATTTTGCTCTGTTGCTCTCTTGTAATAAGAGTAGAAGTGAAGCATGATATCTGGAGGCAATTTTTTGTTGGTATTGCTGGCTATTTCGTAGGCTTTCAAAAAACGGTTCCTGTTACTTTCAGGCATAACTAAAACATAAAATTAAACTTCAGCAATAACGGTAATTCCGCCTTTTACTTTTTCATTTAATGCAACTTTTAACGGAGTGCCAATAGGTAAAAATACATCTACACGAGAGCCAAACTTAATAAATCCACTATCACTTCCCTGTACTACCTCATTCCCTTCTTCAGCATAATTTACTATTCGCTTAGCTAAAGCTCCAGCTATCTGACGATATAAGATAGGTCCTGTTACAGGATTTTCTACAACAACGGTTGTTCTTTCGTTTTCCTCGCTGGATTTCGGATGCCATGCTACCAAAAATTTACCTGGGTGATATTTGCTGTATTTCACGTTTCCTCCAACAGGATGTCTTGTTACATGCACGTTAAGCGGAGACATAAAAATACTTACCTGCAGTTTCTTTTCCTGAAAAAATTCTTTCTCAAAAACCTCTTCTATAACTACAACCTTGCCATCTACAGGAGCAACAACATTGTTGTCATTTAAAGCTGTTTGTCGGCTTGGATTTCTAAAAAACTGTACAATTAATACAAAGAAAAGTATGGATGCCGCTAAAATGGCAAACTTAATCCAGTATTGATTTATTAACGAATAAGAACCAATGTTTATTACTATCAGTGAAACTGCAGTAATAGCCATGATTTTGTAGCCTTCTTTATGAAACATAATTTAAAAGGTATAAGTAAGCATAGACAAATGGGGCGGCAAAAATAATACTATCTAATCGGTCAAACAAGCCACCGTGCCCCGGCATCAAGTTTCCGCTATCTTTTACGCCTGCCTGACGTTTAAACTTAGATTGAATTAGATCACCTAAAGTACCAAAAACACTGATGAAAATAGCTAAACCAACCCAGTCTATCGGATTTAAAAATGCAGTATAATCTGCTATAAAATAACTTACAATTGCGGTAAATATTATTCCTCCAATAAAGCCTTCAACAGTCTTGTTAGGAGATATTCTTTCAAATAATTTACGTTTACCGAAGTTCTTACCTACAATATAGGCAAAAGTATCGTTAGTCCAAATTAAGCCAAATATCCCTACAACTAACTTCGGTTTAAACTCTCCATCGATAGTAGGAATGAGCGTTAAAAATATAACTGAAGAAATAAGATAGAATATTATAATAATATATTTTTTCTTTTCGAAAACCGGTATTTTTCGAATAACAAGTAAATCTTTAACTAAAAATAGATTTACAAATATGGTAACTGCCAAGAGAATTAAAGTGGCATTTTGGTCAAACTTTAAAAAACTAAAAAGATAAAATAGTAAGGCTTGTACACCATATAATGCGTAGCTTTTTAAATGCAATAATTTTTGCATTTCAATTAAGCAAATGAGCCCAAGGATATAGAAAAGACCAATAAATATTAATTCTGAAGAAAGGATAGAGGCTACTAATATTGATATATATAGTAATCCTGATACTGTTCTTATTATCGCTTCCTTCATAAAATATTAAAGATCTTCCAGAAGAAGCAAATACAAGTTTTTACTACTGCTACCGTAGCTCATAAAGTCACTTTCTTTCTGTGGTTCAAAATTCTTAATGGTGGTGATATTTGAAGGGATTCGTTGTTTATTTTTAAACTTAATACCTCGCAAACCTTCACCAATGGTGTCTATTAGTTGGCTTGTTGAAGATAAGATAATAAAATCTGCCGGTAACTCTCTAAGTTTGCGCTCTTTTATCTGGTTGCTGGAAATTAAAATAGATCCATCATTGGCAATTAGATATTCGCAAGTAGAAAGAAAAAAGGGAGCGTTTGCAGATAAATTAAAATCTAAATTGAAACTATCAAATTTATTTTTTAGATTTTCATCAAAGCAACAACACTGCTTTTCGTACCAATCGTTTTCTAAAAGAATATTATCAAAGGCTTCTTGAATTTCAGCCTCATCTTCACAATACAAAAATTTACCCCCGTTATTTTTAAAATTCAGCATAAAACGCTCGTCGGTAGGGAGTTTTACCTCAGGCATATACTTCCCACGATCAGCTTTATCAGGAGTATCCTGATCTTTATCTGATTTAGATTTATTAGGGTTTAAGAATCTTCTAAATAGATTCATATAGTTTTGGGTGTGGTTGTAAACATCATTTTAACCAAAGGTAAAAAATCTTAATTTAACGCTTACGTAAATTAAGATTTTTTAGCAGTTGATCTAAATTTTATTTATCTAATGAAGGATTATTTGCGATTCCTTCATTACTTGATTGTGCAGGTGTACTTGGATTTGAAGTAGATGGAGCAGATTCTTCGCTTTCTCTAACCTCATTTAAATGAGAAGTATCTTTCCCGAAAGGACGCTCTCCAAAGATATTTTGTAAATCATCTTTAAAGATAACCTCCTTATCTAATAAAATTTCAGCAAGCTGAGTAAGTTTATCTCTGTTCTCAGTTAATAGATCTAAAGCTCTTTGATATTGACTTTCAATTAAATTAGAAATTTCTTTGTCAATAAGCTCTGAAGTTTTCTCACTATATGGTTTTGTGAAATTGTATTCACTTTGGCCAGATGAATCGTAATAAGTTAGGTTTCCTACTTTCTCATTAAGACCGTAAATAGTAACCATCGCTTTCGCTTGTTTAGTTACTTTTTCAAGATCACTTAAAGCTCCGGTAGAGATTTTATCAAAAATAACTTTTTCTGCTGCACGTCCACCAAGAGCGGCGCACATTTCGTCTAACATCTGTTCTGGTCTAACGATTAAACGTTCTTCAGGTAAATACCATGCAGCTCCTAAAGATTGTCCACGTGGTACAATGGTAACTTTAACAAGTGGAGCAGCATGTTCTAACATCCAACTTACTGTTGCGTGACCAGCTTCATGAAAAGCAATTGCTTTTTTCTCATTTGGAGTAATGATCTTATTTTTCTTTTCAAGACCTCCAACAATACGATCTACCGCATCTAAGAAATCTTGTTTCCCAACCGCCTTGTTACCTTTTCTAGCAGCGATAAGCGCAGCTTCATTACAAACATTAGCGATATCTGCACCAGAGAAACCTGGAGTTTGCTTAGCTAAGAATTCGGTATCAAGCTCTTCTGCAACTTTCTTAAGTGGTTTTAAATGTACTTCAAAGATCTCACGTCTTTCATTAAGATCTGGAAGGTCTACATAAATTTGTCTGTCAAAACGACCAGCACGCATTAAGGCTTTATCTAAAACATCAGCACGGTTGGTTGCTGCAATAACGATTACATTAGTGTTTGTTCCAAAACCATCCATTTCAGTCAATAGTTGGTTTAAGGTATTCTCACGTTCATCATTAGAACCTGAAAAATTACTTTTCCCACGAGCACGACCAATAGCATCAATCTCATCAATAAAAATTATTGAAGGAGATTTTTCTTTAGCTTGTTTAAATAAATCACGAACTCTAGAAGCTCCAACTCCAACAAACATCTCTACGAAGTCTGATCCTGAAAGAGAGAAGAAAGGTACTTTAGCTTCACCGGCAACGGCTTTAGCTAATAAGGTTTTACCAGTTCCCGGAGGTCCTACTAAAAGAGCTCCCTTTGGAATTTTACCACCTAAGCTGGTATATTTTTCTGGCTGTTTAAGGAAATCTACAATTTCCTGAACTTCTTCTTTAGCGCCTTCAAGTCCGGCAACATTTTTAAAAGAAGTCTTCACATCTGTATTTTGATCGAATAATTTTGCTTTAGATTTCCCAATATTAAAAATCTGTCCACCGGCACCTCCTGCGCCACCAGAACTCATTTTACGCATAATGAAAATCCAAATACCGATGATCAGTACGAATGGAAGAAGCGTAATTAGAATATCTCCCCAAACATTACTGTCGCTATCGAAGCTAAGTTCAGCATCTACATTATCTTCTTTCTCAATAGTATCTATATCTTCCTGAAATTTCTCTAAACTTCCTATTTGAAAGCTGTAATCTGGACCTCCACCAGTACTTAAGAAATCAGATTCTCCACTTTTTTTGTGGATAGCCTTTTCTTTAGCCTCATCGGTAAGATATACCTTGGCGATCGATCTATTTATTACTACTGTTTTATCTATGTCTCCCTCAGAAAGGTAGTTCATATACTGTTGAGGAGTAATTTTCGATGATTCATTAAAACTATTTCCTCCAAAAAAGTTAATTCCTAAAAACACCAATATGATAACTGCATATATCCAATACGCACTAAACTTAGGTTTTTTAGGATCTATTTTTTTATTTGATTGCTTTTTAGCCATTCTTGGTCTTCTTCTAAATAATTAATATTTTGTTTCGATCGACGTGATCTTCGCATCACCCCACAGACTTCCGATGTCGTAAAACTCTCTAATGTGTTTCTGGAATACATGAACAACCACATTTACATAATCCATCAAAACCCACTCAGCATTTTCGCTACCTTCGATATGCCAAGGTTTATCTTTTAAAGCTTTGCTTACAGATTTTTGAACGGAATTTACTATGGCGTTTACCTGTGTGTTGGAAGTACCGTTGCAGATAACAAAATAATCACAAACTGTATTTTCAATCTCTCTTAAGTCGAGGATGTCGATATCATTTCCCTTTACATCTTCAATTCCCTTAATGATATGTGCTATAAGTTGATCGTTGTTTGTTTCTTTTTTCGTCATTAAATTTATTTATTTACGCAAAGTTATGTTTTTTTGGCTTTTTATAGACCTACTTAACACAACATTTAGCGACAATCTTTTCATTAGTCTATTATGCGTATAATCAAAGTTGATGCCATCCCCTCTACAAACGACTTCGTGAAGCAATATTATACAGGTGATTCCACTTTCGAGCCGGTATGTGTTTCAGCTCGTTTTCAAACGAATGGCAAGGGGCAAAGAGGAGCAATTTGGAATGTAAGTGCTGGCAAAAATCTAACATTCAGCTTGCTTTATCCTAAAATTAAGGTAACGGTAAACCATCATTTTTTGTTAAGCGCGGTGGTATCGTTATCGATAATAAAGGTTCTTGATAAGTTTTATGTTCCCAAATTACGGGTAAAATGGCCTAACGACATTATGTCAGCAAATTTTAAGATATGCGGCATTTTAATCGAAAATATTTTAAAGCATACTGACATCGCGGCTAGTGTAATCGGAATTGGCTTAAATGTGAACCAAGATGATTTTGGTGATTTAAAGCAGGCTTCTTCAATGAAATTGCAAACCGGTGAAAACTTTAATCTCGAAGAGGTTTTAGCTGAAATTTTAGAAGAATTATCTGCGAAGCTTGAATTACTTTCCGCAGAAACAGAAACCTTAATACTTGAAGAATATGCTTCGCTAATGTTTAAAAAAGATGTTGTTTCTACTTTCCAGTGGTCAAATGGCGAATATTTTAGCGGAATTATACGCGGAGTGACCACCCAGGGACTTTTAAATGTCGAAGTTGAAGACGCTGTTTTTAGAACTTTCGATTTGAAAGAAGTAAAATTGATGTACTAAAAAAAACTGCTTCAAAATATACAATTTCGAAGCAGCTGTTATTTAATTTGATCGAAAAATAACGATTTATAATTTTGAAATATTTTCGCTTAAGCTATTGATGAATTTCTGTAATGGACTTTTAACCATCATGGCCATCATCGCATTAAATTCACCATTGAAAAATAACTGAACTGCGCTGCCTGTTCCAGCTTCATCGATATGAATACTCAAGGTAAAAGGAAATTTATCTGATCCAGAACCTAAAACCACCAAATTAGGTTCGTCGGTATTCACAATTTTCAATGCAATTTCTGGCATTCCTTTAAGTTGAAAAATAAATTTTTCAGAAGATTTCACCTCAAATTTTTCCTTACTACTAGGCATAATTTGATCGTAGTTCTCAACATTAGTCAGGAAATTATACATTTCTTGCTTACTTTTACTAGCAGTTACTTTTGGGCTTTCTAAATTCATATTATTGCGGACTCCAATTTGCCGGATCTTTCCTCCAGCTTTTTAATATTTCAACTTCAGATTCTTGAATATAACTAGTGCGTTGCGCTGTATCGATAAGAAAGTCGTAATTACTTAAAGTGTGAACATCAAGATTGGCGTTTTCAATGTTCTCTTTTGCGATATCAAAACCATAGGAGAATATTGCAAGCATGCCTTTTACATTGGCACCGCTATCTCTAAGCGCTTTAACAGCATTTAGGCTACTTCCTCCTGTGCTAATAAGATCTTCAATTACCACCACAGTTTGGCCAGCCTCAAGATTACCTTCAATTTGGTTTTTTCTTCCGTGAGATTTAGCCTCGGGGCGTACATACACAAATGGAAGACTTAGATACTCTGCAACGAGCATTCCTATGCCAATAGCACCGGTTGCTACCGCTGCGATCACATCTGGTTTTCCATAAATTTCTTCTACCTGTTTAGCGAAATTTTCTCGTATAAAATTCCTAATCAAAGGATAAGATAATACGATACGATTGTCGCAGTAAATAGGAGACTTCCATCCACTGGCCCATGTAAATGGCTCTTGTGGTTCTAATTTAATTGCTTTAATTTGCAATAATACTTCAGCAGTTTTTATTGCTGTTTCTTTATTTAAAATCATACTGCAAATGTATAAAGTTTTTGTGAATGATACCCCGATAATTCTTTCTACAAATAAAGATTTAGGAGGTGAGTATAAAACCTATTCCATCAAAACCGTACGATTAAAACGTTTAATTAGAAAAATTAATAAAGGGAAAATTACTCATGTGAACCTTTATCATAAAAAGGAAGAAAAGTTACTTAAATTTCTACGGAAGAAGATAAAGCCGGTAATAGCGGGCGGTGGAAAGGTATATAATACTAAAGGAGAAATACTTTTTATTTATAGAAATGATAAGTGGGACTTGCCAAAGGGTAAGATTGAAAAAGGAGAGAGTATTGAAGAATGTGCGATAAGAGAAGTAGAAGAAGAAACTGCAATTTCAGGATTAGAAATTACTAGTTTTCTACGAACAACCTATCATATTTTTAAGCGGAAAGGAAAATTCAAGCTTAAAGAAACCTACTGGTACAACATGAGTAGTGATTTCGATGGGAAACTTATTCCGCAGGAAAAAGAAGGGATTGAAAAGGTGAAATGGAAAAGCCCAAAAAAGGCTGAAAAAGCCCTGAAAAATTCCTATGCAAATATCAAATTGTTATTTGAGGAAGAAGAAATTCCTGCTCCAAAAATTAACGTGGAATCCTAAAAATCGGATATTGCATGTGTGCCGATTCGTAGTACTTAGAATGTTTATGAATCCAATCTAATTGCGCATACCAGTTTTTAGAAAAGTCGGGATCTTCCTTTTTCTTTTCTTCAAACGATGCCTTTAAACTTGGATTATCATCTAATAATTCTTTGGCAATATCTTCAAAAACATAAGGTGAAAAATGTTCCTTTTGCTGAAGCACGGTATCAAAATAATTCCAGTTAAAAAACGAATCTTCAGCAGCTGGTTCTAGCATTTCTAGCAAATAGCGAGCGCCATCCTGAAACGTGCTTACATAATAATCTCCTTTTCTAAAAGAAACAGAATCCATTCTTGCAGAAACCTCAGTGTTTTTGTGCATGTAGTGCCCCTCGTAAGCCGATTCTCCTGTTTCGTAATTTTCAATTTTATAGCGCTGAACATACAAAGTTGTATCTTTTTCAAAAGGCTTCATTGTAATTTTATTCAACTTTAAAAGTTCAACCACGTTCCACCAAGCCTGCGGAATCACGTAAGCTCTTGGAATATCGACGCGGTCTTCAGCAACAAAATTATCGTAATACTCAATTTCTTTAGTAAAGGGCTTTTTGCGATCATATTTTAGACGATCACCTCCAGTAACCTCACTCGGTATCATTTCTCCTTCATATCCTTTGAACTTTCGTTTACTAGGATTCTCCATGTCTGGTTTAAAATGTATGGGATACCAACGTTTGGTAAGATATTTTTTATTTTCAGCGGCACGTAATTGTTTGATCTTTTCAGATTGATTATCTGTAAAAGCAATCATCGAACGCATTAATTCGTAAGTACCATAAACACGTTTATCGTAAGGTTTTAACATGTGGGTTTCTACCATCATTCCTAAAGTATTCCACATGGTAGTATATCCAGTAGAATAACGAGGATAATCTACAAATTGAGAAAATCCTTTTTCAGGCACTTCATTAAAAACATTTACGTAAGGTGTAATATCAAGATTCTTCTTTTTTAGAGAATCTTCTAAAGCGGGCATCATGGTTTCATCTAGATATTTGCCAATATCGCCGCCTAATCTATTGTGCTGAGTGAAAAGATGGGTTAAAACATATTGATAATCGGCACCATTACTTACATGGTTATCTATAAAAACTTCAGGCTCTAAATAATGATATATTTTATAAAAAGCACGAGCATTTTTAGTATCTGCTTTAGCAAAATCTCTGTTTAGATCATAGTTACGAGCATTTCCTCTAAAGCCATAAGCTTTTGGCCCATTTTGGTTGGTTCTTGAGGAAGTATTTCTATTAAGTGCTCCACCAATATTATAGACGGGAATGGTTGCTAACACTACATTCTCTGGAATTTTTATAGAATCTTGCGCCAAATCTCTAAAAAGCATCATTGTCGCATCGATACCATCACTTTCCCCGGGATGGATGCCATTAAGCACTAATAAGACACTCTTGTCTTCTTTAATTTTATCAATATCAAACTGAGAATCTGGATTATAAATAGCAAGATGTAAAGGTTCTCCGCTATCGGTAGTGTCAAACGCCTTTAATTGTACTGAAGAATAAACTTTGGAAAGATCTTCGTAAAACTGAATTACATTAGGATAAATATCGGTTTCTTTTCCTTTAGATTTTTCAAAACGAGTGGTAAAATCATACTCGTCCTCAAGCTGATATTTCGAAAAATCGCAGGAACTAAAGACAATAATTATTAAGCTGAAGAAAAGAAGTCTTTCCATAGATAAATACTAACACAAAAAATAGGCTGTAAACTTACTTAAAATAAGTTGAAGCTACTACTTTAGGAACTTTTTAATGGGGTTCACTGAAGAAATAGACCTTCAATTTGAAGGTTTCCGGCTTTATTTTTCACAAAATATTTTATCTAATAGCTTTTCGCTGTTAAACTATACTTAATCATTGCTATTGATTTTCCCGTAGCCGTATTTCCGATTATTTTAGGGAAAAATGCTAAGAACATGAAAAAGAAAATTATAAGTGTAGGTTTACTAACCTTTATCGGTTTTTCTGGATTTGCACAAATGCAGGAAAATTTAAGTAAGAAAAAGAAAAAAGAATTGGCAGATCAACCATCTGTAACGGTAGAGACAACTGTTGGTTCACTGGAATTGCCTTCTCCATATTCTTCGGAGTCTGTAGAAAAAAACAGCCAAATAGTGCCTTGGCCAGAAGGAAAAATGCCAGTAGCACCAAAAGGCTTTACTGTTTCTAAGTTTGCTGAAGGTCTGGATCATCCAAGAAGATCTTATGTAGCTCCAAACAGGAAAGATATTTTTGTAGTTGAAAGTGATGATGCGAAAAAGAGCGCGAATAGAATTACACTTTTAAGAGATGCTAATCGAGACGGTAAGCCGGAAGAGCGATTTGTTTTTGCGGAAGATCTTAATCAGCCCTACGGAATGCTAATCTTAGACGGTTATTTTTATGTTGCTAATGTAGATGCGATTAAAAGATGGTCTTACAAAGATGGAATGACTGCTCTTGAAGGTAAAGGAGAAATGGTAAAAGAATTGCCTGCTGGTGGTTACAATCACCATTGGACACGAAATTTAATTGCCAGTAAAGATGGTAAAAAATTAGTGGTAACTGTAGGTTCTTCAAGTAACGCAGGAGAACACGGCATGGAAAAAGAAAAAAGAAGAGCAAATGTGCTAATGATGGATCCTGATGGTTCTAACGAAGTGGTGTTTGCAGCGGGACTTAGAAATCCGGTTGGGGTAGATTATAATCCTATAACTGGGGAGCTTTGGGCAGCAGTTAACGAACGTGATAAATTAGGTGATAATCTAGTTCCAGATTACGTGACAAGCGTAAAACAAGGCGGCTGGTACGGTTGGCCATATTCCTATTATGGTGATATAAAAGATCCAAGATGGCATAAAGAACCACATAACGATATGGTTGAAAAAGCAATTATTCCAGATGTACCGGTTGGTTCTCACACCGCTTCTTTAGGGATTGCTTTTTATGATAAAGATAAATTCCCGGCACATTATAAAAATGGTGCATTTGTAGGACAACATGGTTCTTGGAATCGTTCTAATTTTGCAGGATACAAAGTGATTTTTATTCCTTTTGACGAAAACGGAAAACCACAACAACCAGAAGATTTCTTAACCGGCTTTATTGCTAGCGATGACGGAAGTAAGGTTTATGGACGCCCCGTAGGAGTTACAACTTTACCAAACGGAGATTTATTAGTAAACGATGATAATGGAGGTGTCGTTTGGAGAGTTTCTGCGGAATAAAATAATTTCGTTTTAAAAAGTAAGTATTGAAAAAAATAATTATTACACTAATTTTAATAATTAGTGCTCAACAAACTTTTAGTCAAGAACTAAAAGGACAGATTTTAAATTCAACAACTTCTGAAGGTATTGCAGATGTAAACATCATAGCAGCTTCAAAAGTTGTTGCTATTTCAGATAGCGACGGTTTTTTTACCATTGAAAATATAGATTTTCCGATCGTTTTAAAATTCAGTAGTATTGGATTTGTAAGAATTGCAAGAAGATTTGAAGAAAGTGATTCAGATTTAAAGATTTATTTGAGCCCGTCGAGCGAATCTCTTTCCGAAGTAAAATTAAGAAGTACGCTAATTCCTACTGAATTGCAGCAGACTCCGGCGGCGGTAAGTTTATTATCAAAAGCCGATCTTAAAAGGACCGATGCAGTAAATTTTGTAGGCAATCTCAATTATGTTCCGGGTGTTTATGTAAATCAGGGAGCTTTAAATACCAATAAAATAACTATTCGTGGGATTGGATCTAGAGCGCAATATTCTACCAATAGAATTCAGGCATATTTTGACGGAATTCCGCTTGCAACAGCAGAAGGTTCGTTAACATTGGATGATATCGATCAAGAATCTTTAGAACGCGTTGAGGTAATAAAAGGACCTACAAGTAGTATTTACGGTGCCGGCTTGGGTGGTTCCATAAACTTATATTCGGCAGATCCCGGCAAAAATGAAAGTAGAGTTGGCGTTAAAGTACAGGGCGGGAGTTACAATACCTGGAAGAAATCTGATGTTGTTTCTATTAACGGAGAGAAAACTTCAGTTTTTGCGACTTACAATCACGTGCAAAGCGATGGATGGCGGGAAAATGGTGCTTACGATAGAAAATCTGGATTGGTAAATGCTAAACTGCTTACTTCAGAAAAAAATAGCCTGTCGTTTTTAGCGAATTTCGTTAAACTGAAGGCCTATATTCCAAGTTCGATAAATGAAGATGATTTTTTAAACGATCCTGAAACTGCGGCTTATACTTGGGGGGCTGCGAAAGGGTATGAAAGTTACGATCGCGGTTTATTAGGTGTTAGCTATCAACATCACATTTCTGAAAATTTCACGAATCAAACCAGTGTGTTTTTAAGTTTCAGAAATGGCTATGAACCCAGACCTTTTGATATTTTGAAAGAAGAACGACTTTCTGCCGGAGCACGAACCAATTTTAGTCTTTCTACGGCTATTTTTAATTTACCTTCAGAAATAAGCTTTGGTGCGCAATATTATAACGAGTGGTATGAGACCGGAACTTTTGAAAATTTATATGAAGATTTTGATAATATTGGTAGTGTAAGAGGAGCGCGATTAAGTAATAACGAACAGGATCGTCATTATGCCAATTTCTTTGCGCAGTTAAATATGAATTTGACCGAGAAGTTATTGCTGGAAGCAGGAATAAATTTTAATACCACCGGCTATAGTCTGGACGATTTATATGCTGAAGATGCCACCAATCAAACCGGAAATTATACGTTTGATGCGGTATTTTCACCAAGATTAGGTTTGTCTTATGAAGTAGCCGAAGATAAAAATCTTTATGCCTCTCTAAGCCATGGGTTTTCTACGCCGACAGTCGCTGAAACTTTAACTCCGGAAGGACAGATAAATACAGATCTAAAAGCAGAAAGTGGCTTTAATTACGAAATAGGCTTTAAAGGGAATTGGTTAAATAATAGATTGTATACTGAAGTTTCTGTGTATAGCATTCAGGTAAGGAATCTTTTAGTAGCACAGCGAGTTGCAGAAGATAGATACGTAGGAATTAACGCGGGTAAATCTGATCACAACGGAATTGAATTCTTCGGAAAATATACAATTCCGTTAGCTGAAAACTGGCAGTTAAGTCCTTTTGTAAATGCCGCATTCAATTTTTTTGAATTCGATCGTTTTGTAAATGAAGAAGTAGATTATTCAGGTAACGAGTTGCCCGGAGTGCCAAAGCATACCATTAACGCGGGACTGGATCTAAATACTGAATTTGGTTTCAGTTTTAATGCTTTGTATCGAAATGTAGGAGAAATTCCGCTTAACGATGCTAATGCGTTATATAGTGATGCTTACAATTTGGTGAATATTAAAGCTGCTTATACATTCAACATTATTGAAGATTTGCAACTAAATGTTTACGGCGGATTAAACAACGTTTTTGATGAACATTACGCAGCCAGTGTTTTGCCTAATGCAGTGGGTTTTGGCGGTGCGCAACCTAGATATTATTACCCGGGATATCCTCGTAATTTTTTTACAGGCCTGGCAGTTAATTATTTGTTTTAAATGACCTAATATTAAAAGCGCTATGATTAGAAGTTATTATAATGAAGAATGGAAAGATGTGGAATTTGATGATGGAATATCAGAGAATGAAAGCTATAAGATTTCAAATTTTGGACGATTAATTCGAATAAGAGAGGATAGAGATTTTCTTCAGAAAAAAACCTACACGAATGGTTATCAAGCGATACGCACGAGACTGAAATCTGGTTCCTGGTCTTCAAGATACGTGCATAAATTAATGGCTGAACATTTTTTGGAACGAAAGGAAGGACAACGTTTTGTAATTCATCTTAATTATGATAAAAAAGATAATAGTCTAGAAAATTTACAATGGGCTACTAAGCGGGAAAAAGAAATTCACCAGTTTAGTAATCCCGAAAATAAGAATATTGTTAGAAAACTGCCGAGTCATGCAAAATTGACGGAAACGAAGGTGAAATTTATTAAGCGAAAAATCTTTGATCCCAATCGCCGAACACGATTAAAAATGATCGCCAAGCAATTCGGTATTTCAGAAATGCAATTGTATCGAATCAAAACCGGAGAAAACTGGGGGCACGTAAGGGAGTATTAGAGATTAGATTCTAGATGTTAGAGAATAGAAAATAGAAAAGAGATTTTTGGGATTTGATATTGTAGGGTTTTAGCAGTAATTTTAAAAAGCTTTTCATTTCGGCATAAAGTCTGAAATCGTAAATTCACTAACTACTAACTACTAACTACTAACTACTAACTACATCTGGCACCATAAATTGATATTTTCCGCCGTGTTGCATCACATCTCTAACTACTGTAGAAGAAATATGCTCTAAGCCAGAGGAAGCAATAAGAAATACCGTTTCTATACCTTCCATTTTGTAATTGGTTTGCCCAATAGATTTCTCAAACTCAAGGTCAATACCGTTTCTTAATCCGCGTAGCAAAAACTTCGCATCTATCTCCTTACAGAAGTCAACCGTAAGTCCTTTATAAGTAGTAACCTTTATTTTAGGTTCGTTCTTGAAAGTTTTCTCAAGAAACTTTAATCGCTTTTCTAAAGAAAATAGATACTTTTTACTGCTATTGGTGCCAATGGCCAGGACTATTTCATCGAAAAGAGGTAATCCTCTTTCAATGATGTCTACATGGCCTAAAGTAATAGGATCAAAAGATCCCGGAAATACAGCTCTTCTCATGGAAAATAGATTGAAATACTAAGGTCTTATAAATAATGAAAACCACAAAATCTTATTTTGGGTTATAGAGGTAAGCGTTATTTTTTTATATTAGCGCCGCTCAATAGAGAAATCAATCAAAAAATGAACAGAATCATCACATTATTTTTATTTCTGGTTTTAGGAAGTTCCATTGCCAATGCCCAAAAATCCTCTGTAGAAGAATCATTGTTTGGCGTACAAACTGGCTTTCTAGGGATTTGGGGATATAACGAGCTGCGATTGGCAGACCAATTAACCCTACGATCAGAAATTGGTTTTAATGCAGGGATATGGGGCGGTTCCAGTTACTCCAATACATTCAATTATATTTTCACTCCAACAATTACGATAGAGCCACGCTGGTATTATAATTTAAAAAAGCGTGCAGATAAGGGAAGAAGAACCTGGAATAACGGGGCCAACTTCCTAAGTTTAGAAACAAGTTTGCATCCTGATTTATTTACGATATCAAATCACGATAATGTTGCTGTGACCAATACGATCGCATTTATACCAAAATGGGGAATTAAACGTAATATTGGCCAGCATTTTGGTTTTGAAATTGCTGTAGGACCTTTAGGATATCGGATAAATTTAGATGATACTAGAAATAGTGGTACTACAGCGACATTAGATCTAAAAATCGGTTACAATTTTTAAGAATCTTAGCTTAAAGCAGCTTCGATGGCGCTACCATATAATTCTTTTAAAGAAATTCCAGCCTTTGCTGCTTGCTGAGGTAAAATACTTGCCTGGCTGAGTCCGGGTGTGGTATTCATCTCAATAAAATGCGGTTCTCCGTTATGGAATATGAATTCAGATCTACTAAATCCTTTCATTTTTAATTTCTGATAGATCAGTTTAGCGATTTCCTGAACCTTTTTTGTGTCTTCTTCAGAAATTCTTGCTGGTGTAATTTCTTGGGATTTCCCTAGATATTTAGCTTCATAATCGAAGAATTCGTTTTCTGAAACAATCTCAGTTACCGGTAAAGCCAAAGCTTCACCATTATATGTAATTACACCTACAGAAACTTCAGTGCCGTCTAAGAAGGATTCAATTATAGCTTCATCATCTTCCTGAAATGCATTTTGGGCAGCTCTGTATAATTCGTCTTTTTGCTTCACTTTTGTGATTCCGAAGCTACTACCGGCACGATTTGCTTTTACAAAGCAGGGAAGTCCGACGGTATCTACAATAACATCTACATCCAAAACATCTTCTTTATTCAAAAAGAAATTTTTAGCGCATTTTATTCCGTAGGGCTTTAAAACGCTTATCAGGTCTCTTTTATTAAAAGTTAAAGCAGATTGGTAATGATCGGCTGCTGTTTGAGGAATATTCAATAATTCCAAATAGGCCTGTAATAGACCATTTTCACCAGGTGTACCATGTATTGTATTAAAAACACAGTCAAATTTTATAATCTCACCATCAATTTTAACCGTGAAATCACTTTTGTTTATAGGATAGGGAGTATCATCTGCAGCAACGACAAACCATTCATTTTTTGAAATATGAACTCGGTAAGCTTCATAAATGCTGTTATCTAAATTCTGGTAAACCATGTTACCACTATTTATAGAAATGCGGTATTCGCTAGAGAAACCGCCCATTGCGATGGCAATTTTTTTCTTCATACTCAATATCTAATGCTAAGCTGCGTTTAAAACAAAAATATCACGAAAAAAGGGTGTCACCAAAACCAAGGCGTTTTTATATCTTTGCTTTTTATTTTGTAAATATATGGGATTGTTCAGATTCATTTTTAGCAAAACATTTTTAATTCAGCTTGTACTAGCAATTATTTTTGTTGTAGTTCTAACATTTTTGGCCATGCAGTGGCTAGAGCACACAACTAACCAGGGAGAACGTTTAGAAGTTCCCGATTTGGCAGAGATGTCCCTTAGCGAAGTGGAGACCAGATTAGATGAAATGGATCTTCGATATGAGATTTTAGATTCAGCGAATTTCAATCCAGATTATCCAAGATTTTCTGTTATCGAACAAGTTCCCAGAGCTGGTAATTATGTAAAGGAAAATCGGAAAATTTATCTGACGTTAAATCCATCGGGCTATAGAAAAGTAGTTATCCCAGATTTAATACGTAGAACAAGAAGACAAGCAGAACCTACGTTGAAATCTTTAGGCTTCGAAATTGGTGAAGTAACTTATAAGCCAGATATCGCCGAAGATGCCGTTCTAGAGCTTCGACATAATGGAAAACTAATCGAAGTAGGGGATGAGTTGATGAAGACCTCTAAGATCGATCTTGTTTTAGGAGATGGATCAGGCAATTACCGACGCCCTACGGTAGATAGTACCGAAACTGAAGAAAATACTGACGAAGATCAATTTGACTTTTAATGAGCGAACACCCACAAGAAAATAACGAGCTGGAAGAACAAAATGATGAAACGCTTTACGAGCATCATAAGTTTACAGCAGAGAAAGGTCAAAATCCACTTCGTGTAGATAAATACCTAATGAATTATATCGAGAAAGCAACTCGTAATAAAATTCAGAAAGCAGCGAAGGACGGTAATATTTATGTAAATGATATTGCGGTAAAACAAAACTATAAAGTAAAGGCCGGCGATGTGGTGCAGGTGATGTTTGAGCATCCACCTTACGAGTTTTTACTTACTCCGGAAGATATCCCAATTGATGTTGTTTACGAAGACGATACTTTATTAGTGGTTAATAAACCAGCCGGAATGGTAGTGCATCCTGGCCATGGAAATTATAGCGGAACTTTGATAAATGCCCTTATTTATCATTTTGAAAATCTTCCTAATAATAGTAGTGATCGCCCAGGTTTGGTACATCGAATAGATAAAGATACTAGCGGACTTTTAGTGGTTGCAAAAACCGAACAAGCTATGGCGCATTTATCAAAACAGTTTTTCGATAAAACGAGTGAGCGAGAATATGTAGCGATGGTTTGGGGCAATGTTGAAGAAGATGAAGGTACTGTAGAAGGAAACATCGGGAGACATCCAAAAAATAGATTACAAAACACCGTTTACGACGGTGATGAAGCTGAAAAAGGAAAACCAGCAGTAACTCATTTTAAAGTGTTGGAGCGTTTTGGTTATGTGACTTTGGTAGCATGTAAATTAGAAACCGGAAGAACACACCAAATTAGAGTGCATATGAAGCATATTGGTCATACACTTTTTAATGATGAACGCTATGGTGGTGAACGTATCTTAAAAGGAACAACTTTTACAAAGTATAAACAATTCGTAGAAAACTGTTTTAAGATTTTACCAAGACAGGCTTTACACGCAAAGACTTTGGGCTTTACACATCCCAAGACAGGGGAGTGGATGAGCTTTAATTCAGACTTGCCAGAGGATTTGGTTGGTGCTATTGAAAAATGGCAGAATTACGCCAGAAATCAAAAAGAAATGCTGTAAATTTTATAGCTGAATTCTATAGAACAAGACCTTTCTATTGCTTTATAAATAAGTAATTGAAGGTCTTTTTTATTTTCGGTAAAGGAAGGCTTATCTTTACTTTATAAACGGAAAATGTTCGAAGTTTGATTTTAAATTATATCATAAAATAGTTCAGTTTTATGATTTCTTTTTCTGAATAATTTGATGTCGTCACCCTGAACTTGATTAAGGGTCTCATTTTCATGATCTTTTAATTTACTATGAGATTCCGGATCAAGTCCGGAATGACGAAAATATCAATTATTAAAAACTACGGATAATTATAAATAGAAAAGAAAAATGAAAATAGTTGTATCACCGGCTAAAAGTCTGGATTACGAATCGAAGTTACCGACCACCAGAGGAACTCAGCCTTCTTTTTTAGAAACTACCGCTAAGCTTAATCGCAAGCTCGCAAGAATGACTAAAAAAGAAATTTCAGAATTAATGAGTATCAGCGATAAGTTGGCTGATCTTAATTACACACGTTATCAGGATTTTGAAGAAGATCATACCAAAAAGAATTCTCGCCCGGCGATGTATGCTTTTAATGGAGATGTTTATAATGGTTTAGATGCATATTCGATTCCGGAAGAGAAAATCGATAATGTTCAAAATACACTTCGAATTTTATCTGGTTTGTACGGAATCCTAAAGCCATTGGATCTTATTCAGCCGTATCGTTTAGAAATGGGAACTAAAATCGGAATCGAAAGTACCGATACACTTTACGAAGTTTGGAAAGAAAAGGTGACAGATTATTTGAATTCAGAATTAGAAGAAGACGAACTTTTTGTTAATCTCGCCAGTAACGAATATTTTAAGGCAGTAAACACGAAAGAATTAAAGACACCTGTAATCGCTCCGGTTTTTAAAGATTATAAAAATGGGAAATTAAAGATCATAAGTTTTTACGCCAAAAAAGCAAGAGGTGCTATGGTTCGTTATATTATTGATACTTCAGCAAAAACTTTAGACGATATCAAAGGTTTCGATTATGATGATTATAAATTTAGTGCAGAGCATACCGAGAAAGAAAACGAACCGGTATTTATACGTTAAACATCTAACGAAAGTTTAATATTTAAAATAGCTTTTTTTATCACTGCGGAATTATATTCGTGAAACTTCAAAAAACCTAGCAACAATGGCTGAAATCAAAGCAGCAATATTCGATTTTGACGGTACTTTAGTAGATTCAGAACATTATCATTTCAAATCCTGGACTGAAGTTTTAAAAGAATATGATGTCGATTTGGACTACGATTATTATATCAAAACTTACGCAGGAACTCCTTCGCCGATTAATGCAAAAGCCATTATTGAGCAATTTGATCTACCAATCTCCAGAGAAGATCTTACGTATAAGCGCGAGCGAATGGCCGAAAAGTTGGTAAAAGAATCGGAAGTTGAATTTATGCCTTTTGCTATTGAAACACTCGAACTTTTCAAGAAGAAAGGAATTCCAATTTATTTGGTTACCGGAAGTCCTCGCAATAATGTAGAATTTCTTTTAGAGAAAACCGGAATCGATCATTATTTTGAGTTTACAATCACAAGAACTGATGTGAAAAATAGCAAACCAGATCCTGAAAGTTATCTAACTGCTATCGAAAAGATTAATTTGCCTAAACAAAATATGATTGTTTTCGAAGATACTAAAACCGGAGTAGCTTCAGCAAAAGGAGCCGGCCTGGAATGTTTAGCAATTCAGGCAGACGCCAATTTAAAAGATAACGTAAAAGCTGCCGATAAGATTTTTGATACGCTTCAGGAAGCCACGCAATATTTAGAAAAAGAAGGTCGAATTTAAAAAATATCGGTATTTTTTATCACAAACACCCATACCCGCCATTTATTCCAGAGAGTGCTACCAAACTTATCGTCGGAACTTTACCGCCTCCCAGGTTTACACAACGTAAACTCAAGGAGCGCGATGTTGATTTTTGTTACGGAAGTCAGGATGGTTTACTTTGGCCAATTTTAGATCAAATTTTTGATCTGGAATTAATTTATGATACTTCAGAAAAAGCTATTGCACAACGAAAGGATTTTCTTCGGAAGCGAGGCATCGGGATTTGTGATGTTGTCGAAAGCAGTTATCGAGAAAAGATAGATGCTTCTGATTTGGGAATGAAAGATGTTGAACTTCGGAATATGCTTCAGATTTTACGAAATCATCCTAAAATCGATACGCTTTTATTTACGGGAGGAAACAGTAAAAATGGCCCCGAATATTTTTTCCGGAGACATTTAAAAAATTCCGAAGAAGAAAATATCAAACTGAAAGTTATCGATAATGAACCGCCAAGAATTCATCAGTTTGTTTTGGATGGACGATTAATTAAGACCGTTTCTTTAACTGCGCCTTCTGGTTCTGCCAATCGAGCAATAGGAAGCATGCAACTTTATAAAGAATTGAAGTCGAAAGATTCTAATTTCAATACCGTAGATTTTAGAATTCTTCAGTATAAAGAGTTTTTCTAAACCCTCTAAAAAGTAAAAATCCCTGAAACTCAAATTGAATTTCAGGGATTATCATTTTGCAGATTATTTGCTCGATAATCGAGATTAAAAGCCGCGAGATTTGCCTCGAAATAATAAATTAATTTCTTATAAATACCTCATAGCTTTAATTTTGGGTAATTTACTGCAAAGCTTTTTTATCCTGTTCTGCGAGGGTCGTCGGCTTTACTTTAAATTTTTTACGTTTAGGTCGTAGTTTTCCGCTAGTGCCGATCGCTATTTTCCCTCGTTTAGTTTTTTTATCGCCTCTTCCCATAGAATCTATTTTTTGTTTTGTTGATCTTTAACTGTTTTTTCGTCGATATCTACTTCGTTGGTAGATTCGTTTCTATTTCCCGATGGTTGTGTCGGATTCTTTTGATCTGTTTTTCTAGTTCGGTGGTTATCTTCAATTGGCCCTCCCATAATTCGTGTTTTTAAGATTCAACTTAAAGATACGAACCGCTTTTCTTAAAAGCTCCTAATACAGTGTTAGACTTTGGTTAAACCGGTCTAACCGTTTTTACAAACTCGTGGATACTGTCTTTCCCGTGCTTGTTTATGTGCTTTATAAATGCACTACCAATAATAGCACCTTTTGCATATTTAGTTGCTTGGTTAAAGGTATCTTCATCACTAATTCCAAATCCTACAATCTGGGGATTCTTCAAATTCATATCAGCAATCCTCTTAAAGTAAGCCTTAGTATCCTCTCCAAAACCTTTAGTCCCTCCAGTAACACTAGCGGTACTTACCATATAAATAAATCCGTTGGAAACTTCATCGATAAACCGAATACGCTCTTCGGAAGTCTGTGGCGTGATTAAGAATATATTTTTTAGTCCGTGTTTATCGAATATCGCTTTGTATTCGTCATTATAAACATCTACCGGAAGATCTGGAATTATGAGTCCGTCGATTCCTACTTCTTCGCATTTTGCACAAAATTTTTCTACGCCAAATTGAAGTATCGGATTAAAATAACCCATAATGACTAGCGGAATAGAAACTTCAGAACGAATATTTTTTAATTGTTCAAAGAGTTTATTGGTGGTCATTCCGCTTTTTAAAGCAATGGTAGAACTTTCCTGAATTGTTGGACCATCAGCTAAAGGATCACTAAACGGAAGTCCAATTTCGATAAAATCGATTCCATTTTTTTCTAGATTTTTAATGATTTCTACCGTATCGTTAATTTCAGGATATCCTGAGGTAAAATATATAGAAAGAAGTTTTTTGTCTTCTTTCATTTTTTGATTAATTCTATTCATTTTTTTAAGCTTTTGGTTGTTTTGCTTTCAGCTTTTATTCTCACTTTCTTTTTCCATTGATGAAAAAGAAACAAAAAAATCTAGGCTTACAAATCTTGATTTTAATTTTATCTCGTCACCCTGAACTTGATTTAGGGTCTCATCCAATAATGGCTTCCTACAATTAGTTACGTACCGGTATGAGATTCCGTATCTACCGATAGCTATTGGGACGGAATGACGAAAACACTAAAACTTCAGCATTTTAAATTTAATTTCTAAAGATCAAAATAATCGATATACGTATTTAGATCTTTATCGCCACGACCAGAAAGATTTACCACGATAATATCATCTTCTTTAAATTTTCGATCTTCAAAAATTGCCAGAGCGTGAGAGGTTTCGATTGCAGGAATAATTCCTTCTAATTTTGCCAATTCTAAGCCGGCATCCATGGCAGCTTTATCGGTGATTGAAATAAATTCGCCGCGACCGCTTCTAAATAGATTGGCGTGCATTGGGCCAACTCCCGGATAATCTAAACCAGCGGAAATCGAATACGGTTCAGTTATTTGTCCGTCTTCAGTTTGCATCAAAAGCGTTTTGCTTCCGTGGATAATTCCTTCTTTTCCTAAAGCCGAAGTTGCTGCACTTTCTCCGGTATAAATTCCTTTTCCGGCAGCTTCTACCGCAATAATACCAACTTCAGGATTATCTAAATAATGGAAATACGCACCGGCCGCATTACTACCACCTCCTACACAAGCCACAACATAATCTGGATTTTCCCGATTTTCTTTTTCTTTAAGTTGAACTTTAATTTCTTCTGAAATTATTGCTTGAAATCTCGCCACCATATCTGGATAAGGATGAGGTCCCACCACAGATCCGATAATATAATGCGTGTCTAATGGATTGTTAATCCAATCCCGAATTGCTTCGTTAGTCGCATCTTTTAGGGTTTTACTACCCGATTTTGCCGGAACTACTTTTGCACCTAGCATCTTCATTCGGGCCACGTTTGGCGCCTGGCGTTCAATATCAATTTCGCCCATGTACACAATACACTCAATTCCCATTAGTGCACAAACCGTAGCTGTAGCAACACCATGTTGGCCTGCACCGGTTTCAGCAATTATTCTATTTTTACCAAGACGTTTGGCCATTAAAATTTGTCCAACAGTGTTGTTCACTTTATGAGCACCAGTATGACAAAGATCTTCTCGTTTTAAATATACTTTGGTATTGTATTTTTTACTGAAACGTTCTGCATAGTAAAGCGGAGTAGGGCGACCTACGTAATCTTTTAGAAGCGCTTTAAATTCTTTCTGAAAAGAATCTTCTTTCATAATGTCTAAATACTGCTTACGCAATTCTTCAACATTAGGATATAGCATTTCAGGAATAAAGGCGCCGCCAAACTCGCCGTAGTATCCTTTTTCGTCTGCTTGATATGTCATTTTATTTAGCTTTTTAGCTTAGAGCTTTCAGCTTTCAGCTTAATTTTTATTCTTAGTTTATGGTTAACTGTTTTCAGTAAACAGTTTTAACTTTAATGTTTCCTATTTCATCATCCCAGATTTGATCCGGGAGCTCATAAGTTGTGTGAGACGCTGAATCAAGTTCAGCATGACGTTTTACTTGTATTATTTCCAAATCATCCTTTCTTCACGAGCAATTTTCGATAGGCCATTTTTCAATCTTATTCAATATTCAAAATAATTATTCCTCTTTCCATTATCAAATCACCACATTGCCACATTATGAAATTATTTCATCAACAAATTGTTTAAGTTTTTTTGCATTTTTAAGTCCGGGTTCATTTTCGAAAGCACTGTTTACATCTATAGCGTATAATAAGTGTGCTTTACCGATTTTGCTGAAATAGGTATAAAATTCTTGTAGATCTTCTAATTGCTCTAATCCAATACCTCCACTTAAAAAAAATGGTTTTTCAGATGGGTAATCTTTAAGCAAAGTCCAGTCGAAAGTTTCGCCATTCCCGCCTTTATGTTTGCCTTTGGTATCGAAAAGGAAATAATCAACGGTGTCTTCAAAATCTGCTAATTGATTAAAATCGAATTCAGACTTTACGGAAAACACTTTTATAATTTCAATATTCGTTTCTTTTAAAACTGTTTTTAATTCTGCACAAAACTCAGCCGACTCACCACCATGAAGCTGAATTGCATTTAAATCGAATTCAGTGATTTTATCTAAAATTTCACTGATTTCAGATTCTATAAAAACACCGGTCTTTTTTATCGAATCTGAAATTTTAGGTATTTCAGTATTAAAAAAACGAGGTGTTTTTTCGTAGAAAATAAAACCCATATAATCTGGGTGCAATGCAGCGATTTCCTGAATATTTTCAGGATGTTTCATTCCGCATATTTTGAGTTTTAAGTTCATGGTTTTTAAGTTTATGGTTTACAGTTTAAAGGCTATTATTATTTAGCTATTAGTTCGTTTTTTCTTTTTTCCATTGCTGAAAAAAGAAACAAAAAAACTAGGCTTACAAACCTTGCTCTAAATTGTACGTTCTGAAGCTAAATTTTAGGAATTCGCTACGCTCAAACAGCCTAAAATTTTATGCTTCTTTCACTTCCAATTTTACGAGCAATCTTTGATAGGCCATATTAACTTCAAAATAATTATATTTCTTTTCTAATCTTCAAACCACCGCATCATCAAATCAACAAATCAAATTATCATATCTAACAGCGAAGCGATCTATACTCTATTTACTAACTTCTAGTTTCTAATTCTTCAATAAAAGCTTTCGCACTTTCACCGGGATTATCGGTTTTCATAAAGTTTTCTCCAATTAAAAAACCTTCGTAACCATATTGTTTTAAATCGTTGATAGCCGCTACGGAACTGATTCCGCTTTCGCTAACTTTTACAAAATCATCAGGTATTTTTTCTGAAAGATCTTTGCTGGTTTGCGTGCTAACTTCAAAGGTTTTTAAGTTTCGGTTATTTACACCTAACATATCCAGGCTTGGCATAATCGATTTTTCTAACTCTTCTTGGTTATGCACTTCAAGCAATACATCTAAACCTAGATTTTTAGCAAACTCAGATAATTGTTTAATTTGTGATTGTTCTAAAACAGCCGCAATTAACAGAATAACATCGGCTCCATGAGCCTTTGCTTCTAATAATTGATATTCGTCAATTACAAACTCTTTTCTTAAAATAGGCATTCTTACTGAAGCTCTGGCGAAAAGCAAATCATCTAAAGAACCTCCAAAATACTTACCATCGGTTAAAACCGACATTCCACTAACTCCAGCATTTTCGTAACCTTTAGCGACATCTTCTACATTTAAACTGTGGTTAATTACCGATTTAGAAGGAGAACGACGTTTATGTTCAGCAATAATTCCGCTTTTACTTTTTCGGAGAGCATTAGCTAAAGAAACAGTTTCTCTTTCAAACAACGCTGAATTTTCCAATTGGGAAACCGGAACAACCAGTTTTTTTAAAACCAGTTCTTTATGTTTATCTGCTATTATTTTATCTAGAATATTCATAAGTTCTTATTAGCTTAATTCTTGTAATTTTTTTAGTGCCTGTAAGGCTTTACCAGATTTGATAGAATCTTTAGCAGCATAAAATCCTTCTCGAGGTGTGATACCTTTTGCTGTAGAAATTGCCATTCCCGCATTAGCACAGACTACATTTTCCTGAGCTTCGGTACCTTGTCCTTTTAAGATATTTACTAAAATCATTGCTGAATTTTCTATAGTTCCGCCACCGTAAATTTCTTCTTGTTTTAATTTCTTAACTCCAAAATCACTAGGTTTTATTATACTTTCGGTGTTATTAGAAATTACTTTAGTATCGCTTGTTAACGAAATCTCGTCGTAACCATCTAATGCATATAAGATACTGAAATTTTTATCGGTGTTTTGATAAAGATACCCATACATTCTAGCTAATTCTAAATTGAAAACACCCACTAACTGATTCTTCGGAAATGCAGGATTCACCATAGGACCCAACATGTTGAAAAAGGTTTTCACAGCTAAGCTTTTACGAATAGGAGCAACGTTTTTCATGGCTGGGTGAAATAGCGGCGCATGTAAAACACAGATTCCTGCTTTATCGATACATTTTTCTAAAAAGTCGGGGCGATTGCTGAATTTGATACCCAAATGTTCCATAGCATTTGAACTTCCGCTTACTGAAGAAACACCATAATTACCATGTTTTGCGACATGAACTCCGGCACCAGCAGTAACAAAAGATGAAGTTGTAGATATATTGAAGGTATTTTTACCATCGCCTCCCGTACCACAAAGATCGATAGGATCGTAAGCGCTTAGATCGATAGCTACACAAAGTTCTAGAAGTGCGTCCCTAAAACCTTCTAACTCGGCAATAGTTACACTTCGCATCATGTAAACGGTTAGAAAAGCAGCAATTTGACTTTCGTTATATTCTCCATCTGATATATTGAATAAAGCTTGTTTAGCTTCTTCTTTACTGATGGTTTCGTGGTTAATTAACCTATTGAGTAATGCTTTCATTATATAAGAAATGCTCCGTTAAAAAACGGAAGATAAATGTATATGTTTTGAAAATTAGATGTTTGCTTCGTTTTTACTTTATGAATCTGCTTTTACCCAATTTTCGATCATTTTCTTTCCTTCTGGAGTTAAAACTGATTCCGGATGAAACTGAACGCCGCGAACATCATATTCTCTATGGCGTAGTGACATGATTTGTCCTTTATCATCAAAAGCGGTAGCTTCCAAAGCATCTGGTAAATCTTTTAAAACTACCCAAGAATGATAACGACCAACTTTTATCTTTTTATCTAAACCAGCAAATAAGGGTTCATCTTCTACTACAATATCTATATCTGTAGCAATACCATGATATACCGAGTCTAGATTCCCTAAAGTACCGCCGTAAACTTCGCCGATGGCTTGCTGGCCTAAGCAAACACCA
The DNA here is from genome assembly GCF_030409505.1 of Zunongwangia endophytica. NCBI lineage: Bacteria > Pseudomonadati > Bacteroidota > Flavobacteriia > Flavobacteriales > Flavobacteriaceae > Zunongwangia > Zunongwangia endophytica. Next base: position 3,888,509 of record NZ_JAUFPZ010000002.1, read on the forward strand.
AAAATACTTTTGGTTGCTCCGTATTTTTCTATAATCGGTTTTAAAAGTCCGGCTTCTGAAGGGATACCAGGACCGGGAGACAATAATATTTTATCGAAATTTTCTACAAAATCGATATCTAATTGATCGTTTCTTCTTACTGTAACGTCGCAATCTAGATCTTCTAGATAATGTACCAGGTTGTACACAAACGAATCGTAATTATCTATAACTAATACTTTTTTCATTTTCTATCCCTCATTGAGGTTTTTATTGTTCGGTAGAATTTCCCGAAATTTTAATTATTCTCGATTTTCATACTCTTAGGTTTCCCTAGAGTTTGTGGATCTGTTTGCGTTAGGGATTGAGGTATTGTTGGAGCTCTTTTTAAACGAGTTAGCGTTTAAAAAAGCGACTACCGAAAGCCCGACCACCCGTTAGGGAGGTAACGCCATTATTCAACATTTTCAGCTATTTCTAATGCGTTTGTTAGTGCGCCTAGTTTGTTATATACTTCTTGTAATTCGTTTTCGTTTTTAGATTCTGAAACGACACCGGCACCTGCCTGATAGTGCAAGTGGTGATTTTTACTTACAAAAGATCTGATGATGATGGCGTGGTTGAAGTTTCCGTGGAAATCCATAAATCCTATCGCACCGCCGTAGGCATCTCTATTTACATTTTCGCATTCTTCGATAAGCTTCATTGCGCTGTGTTTTGGTGCGCCACTTAACGTTCCTGCCGGGAATGTATCGGCAACGACCTGCATTGTCGAGGTATCTGGATTTTTTGTTCCGGTAACTTTACTCACCAGGTGAATAACGTGAGAGAAAAACTGAATTTCGCGATAGGTTTCTACCTTTACATTGCTTCCGTTTCGACTAAGGTCGTTACGAGCAAGATCTACCAACATTACATGTTCTGCGTTTTCTTTCTCGTCGGCACTTAATTGTTTGGCAATTTCGGCATCTTTTTCATCGTTTCCGGTACGTTTAAAAGTTCCGGCAATAGGGTGAATTTCAGCCTGACCTTCGTCTACAACTAATTGCGCTTCTGGAGAGCTTCCGAAGATTTTAAAGTTTCCGTAGTCAAAATAGAATAGGTAAGGCGAGGGGTTTATGCTTCGTAAAGCGCGGTATACGTTAAATTCGTCTCCTTTAAACTTTTGAGAAAATCGTCTGGAAAGTACAATCTGAAAAACATCTCCGCGAAAACAGTGTTTTTTACCGAATTTCACTTGTTCGATAAACTCGTCGTCGGATAAATTACTTTGGGTTTCGCCGTCGCGATAAAAATTATAGGTTGAGAAATTCTTTACGCTAATAAGCTGCTCGATTTCTGCAATTTTATTGTCACCATCGTACGAATGGTTAAAAATAAAAGCTTGATTATTGAAATGATTTATTGCAATAATATTTTGATAGACCGCATAATACATATCCGGTAATTCTAGATCGCCTTTTTTCTTTTTGATTTCAATATCTTCAAAATAACGTACACCATCGTAAGAGATATAGCCGAAGAGACCGTTATTTATAAATTTGAAATCTAAATCTTCAGTATCGAACAATTTCCCAAAATCCTGAATTTTATTAGGAATGTTGATGTCTGAAGTAATTTTTGTCGTAGTAGAAGTTCCATCAGGAAATTCCTCAATTATTTCTTCATTTTGTACTCTTATAGATGCAATTGGATTACAGCAGATATAAGAAAAACTGTTTTTATTTGCATGATAATCGCTACTTTCTAGTAGAAGACTATTTGGATATTTATCGCGTACTTTTAAATATACGCTTACCGGAGTAATCGTATCTGCAAGTAATTTTTTGTGATTGGTTTTAAGTTTGTACATATTTAAGGCGAATTGAAATAAAAAAAGGCTTGTCGTGAGACAAGCCTTTTGGTTATATATTATTATACAATGGCAGTTTAGCTCACGAAGTTTGCACGTAAGTTAGACCACCACCAAGTATTTGCTATTCTGTTTTTCATCTTTTCAAAGATAGTTATGATATTTGAAAGGACAAATAAAAAAGCTCAAAAAAATAATCCCGTAATCTGTAGGGGAGATTACGGGATTGCGTTAGAGTGTTAGGGGTATTAAAATTTTAAATCTACAGCGATCTCAAATTCATCGTAGATTGTTTTATCTCCTAAATTATCGAAGAAACTACCAGAACCATAACGTACATCATATTTTGTACGATCTATGGTAAGATCTGCAGTTGCAGATTTTCCATCATAGTTCATATCAAATGTAACCGGGTTAGTGATTCCTTTAATAGTTAAATCTGCAACAACACCATAAGTGTTTTCAGATTTTTTAGAAGCAGTATTAATCACAAGTTTAGCTTCTGGGTGGTTGGATACACCAAAAAAGTCATCAGATTTTAGGTGGCCTTCCAATTTACCTTTACCTTCTCCTTCTAAATCGGTTACATCGATCGAGGTCATATCCATTACAAATTCGCCACCTGTAATTTTATCTCCTTCAACATCTAGAAAACCCGATTTAAGATCGATATTTCCATTGTGAGATCCGGTAACTTTTTCACCAGTCCATTCTACGGTACTATTTTTAACATTTACCTTTTCGATAATACTTGTGAAAGACATCATAGCGATCACAACAAGTGAAGCTAAAGCTCCTTTTAAAACATTCTTTTTCATAGCAATTTTTGTATTTGACGTTTATATAAAATTAAATAAATCCTCTTTCGACTTTCTTACTTTAGCTGCATGTTGCATATCGTCTTCTTCACTTCTATATCCTATACATGCGATAACACCTGTATGAAGTCCTTTCTCTTCTAAACCTAAAATTTTATCAAATTCTTCAGCAGAGAAACCTTCCATAGGGCACACATCAATTTTTAAACTAGCTGCTGTAGTCAGTAAAAAACCAAGTGCGATGTAAGATTGCTTCTGTGCCCATTCGTTTTGTTTATCATCAGGTAATTGAAGCGTAGAATTTTTGATCGTATCGGCCATTCCCTGAAGATCTTCTACATCCATATTCCTTGTTTGAGCAATATTTTTTATATAGTTATCTACGTAGGCTTCGTCTAACTTTTTATGGTTAGCAAAAACAATTACCTGCGAGCCTTCTGTCAATTGAGATTGATTGAATGCAGCTGTTTTTAATTTTTCTCTAATCTCAGGGTTTTCAATTACAAAGATTTGGTAAGGTTGTAAGCCGTAAGATGAAGCAGACAACTGAACTCCTTCTAGAAGAGTGTCTAGATCATTTTTTGATATTTTTTTAGTAGCATCAAATTGCTTTGTAGCATATCTCCATTTTAAATCTTCAATTGTAGTATCCATAATTCTATAATTTAGGTTCTAATTTTTTCTAAGCTTGTATTCAGTAAGACTAATTCTTCCTCAGATAGCGATTCGGCAAAGTCATTTTCAACCTGTTCTACTAAAGGATCTAATTTATCTAGCAGTGCCAAACCATCCTCTGTAATTGCAATTTCTACTTTACGTCTATTCTGTTCGCAAATATGGCGCTGAACAAGGTTCTTTTTTATTAGCTTATCAACTAAACGAGTCGTATTACTCATCTTATTGACCATTCTTTCCTGAATAGTGTTTAGATTTGCTGGATTTCCCTTTTGACCTCTTAAGATTCTCAACACATTAAATTGCTGCATAGAAACATCGTACGGTTTTAAGACATCACCCATCATAGTGGTAACTTTACTAGCGCACAATAATACGTTTATAGCGAACTTCTTGTTTTCGCTTAATTTATGTTCGGTTTGAATCAGTTTCTCTACTTTCATTGTCTAAACAACATTTGTCTATACAAATATATATTTGATGATTTAGTATTTTATTAAAATATTGTTAAAAAAAGGGGTTTGTTTTTCAGAGTTTAGTTATGGTTTTTTTTAGAACAGTATATTTACTGCGATAATTAGAAAATTGAAATTATGAAAGAGCTTTCACAAGAAGAATGGAGTAAACAATTAGCGGCAGATAGCGATGCAGTTGTTTTAGATGTTCGTACGGAAGAAGAAGTTGAAGAAGGATATATTCCTGAATCTAAGAATATTGATATTTACCAGGGACAGGGATTTATAGATGAAGTTGAAAAGCTTGATAAAAGTAAGAACTTCTATGTTTATTGTCGTTCCGGGAAGCGTAGCGCCCAGGCTTGTACTATTCTTGATCAACTTGGCTATGCAAATACTTATAATTTGCAAGGTGGTTTTATGGAATGGGAAGGCGAAACTGCACAAGACTAATGAGAAGTGGGCTTCTTGTTTTAGTCCTATTACTTCTATCCTTACAAGCATGCAAGGAAGTGGAAGCAAGTGAGATCGATATGATTTCTCCTGAAGAAATGTTAGAGCGTCTAAATGAAGAAGAATTTCAGGTATTGGATGTACGATCTGAAGAAGAATTCGCTGATGCACATATACTAAAGGCTAAGAATATCATTCTTAACGAGAATAGTGACAATTCATTATTTTTTGATACGCTTTCTAAAGACAAGCCGATAGTTATTTACGGCGAGGATAAAGAAAATACTAAGAAAGCGATCAAAATTCTTAAAAAAGATGGTTTTAATGAAGTATACGAACTCGAAGGTGGTATTCAGGATTGGATACTTTTAGGTGGTGAGGTTTACTAGAAACAATTTTACTTTTAAAATGGAAACTATAAAACAGTTTCCATTTTTTATATCTAATATGCTCCAAATGTTAAATATATTCTATATTTAGCTCGAATTTTATATACAGTTCTATGAGAAAAATTTTTACACTGCTTTCTTTTCTATTATTTTCGGTAACAACTTCCTTGGCGCAACAAGACCTAATAATAGGAGTAAAGGCCGGAGTTAATTATGTTTTTGGAGCTGAGATAGAAACACAAGGCGTACCTGTCACTGGCTTTAATGGCGGAACTCTAGAATCTGAATTTAAGGAAGGATTTCATGGAGGTATATACGGGCAGAAAAGCTTCGGTAAACTTTTTTTACGCCTGGAAGGTTTATATAATACGGCGAAATCAGACTTTGCTTTTGATAAACGTTTTGCTTCGTACTCTTACGACAAAATAAGTGTTCCTATACTTCTAGGCTATCATATTTATGAGCCATTCGATGTGTATGTAGGACCTGGTTTAAGTATGATGGTTGGAGATGCTGTTTTAGAATACGAAGAGTCTTTTCCTGATGGAGCAATACCTACCGATAAATCTTATATTTCTGCTAATATAGGAGCCAAAGCTCATTTTGGCCGTTTTGAGGTCGATTTAAGGTATGAGCATAATTTTAAAAGTTCAGAAGAAACAGATGTGCTATTAGACTATACTTCTTTCGGCGGAATAAATTCAGTTTTTAAAAATAAACGTTTTAATCAATTAATGTTAAGTGTGTCTTTCATCATATTTGATTCAAATTATCGTCCACAGAAATCCAAAAGTCGTGGTTGTTACTTCAATTAACTAGTAGAGAACCATACATAAAAAAAGCCTCGACATTGTCGAGGCTTTTTTAATTCAAAATGAGCAGTAGTAGCTAAAAAAATGAGAAACAAATTGTTTAAGAACCACCAATAAAACAATCAAACTACTGCCCGTTAACCTAACCAATAACCATCAATACTTGATACTTCAAATATACATACGAAGAGTATATGCTATTCTTGAAATTAGATGAATAGCTGTTCTTGTTTAGGCGAATAGTATAATCTATAAGATAAGCGGAATAATATCCGGTTAGGAGAATCTAAGATTTAGATTATTAGAAATCTAATATTGGTCAAAAACGGCAACAAAAAAAGACCGGCTTCATATAAGCCGGTCTTTTATAAGAGAGTATAATTGTTTTTATTTATTTTACTTTATCAACAATTGCTTTAAACGCATCTGGGTGGTTCATCGCTAAATCAGCTAAAACCTTACGGTTTAATCCGATTTCATTAGCTTTTACTTTTCCCATAAACTGCGAATAAGACATTCCTTGTTGACGAGCTGCAGCATTAATACGCATAATCCATAATGAACGGAAGTTACGTTTTTTAGCTTTACGGTCTCTATAAGAGTAAAGCATTGCTTTTTCAACTGCATTTTTTGCTACTGTCCAAACGTTCTTACGACGTCCAAAGTAGCCTTTTGCTTGCTTAAGAACTTTTTTTCTTCTAGCTCTTTTCGCAACAGAATTTACTGATCTTGGCATAATTTTTAGATTTTGTAGCAGGCGATCGAAAATCGATACTTTTAAATTAAAATTTTAATTTGCCCAACTCCAGGGTTTATAATGAATTTAAACCGTTAACTTTCAGTTACTTTAAACGTAATTGAAGTTTAACATTATTTGTATCAGCATCAGATACTAGAGTACTGTGCGTCAACTTAAGCTTACGTTTCTTAGACTTCTTTGTTAAGATGTGACTTTTAAACGCGTGCTTTCTTTTAATCTTTCCAGAACCTGTTAGCTTAAAACGCTTCTTTGCGCTGGATTTCGTTTTCATCTTAGGCATGCTATCCTTCTTTTATAATTATAACTCTCTTATTTCTTATTTTTTCTTAGAAGTTGTAGGTGACATGAACATCGTCATTCGTTTCCCTTCAAGCTTTGGCATTTGCTCAACCTTTCCGAATTCTTCAAGATCTGTCGCTAATCTTAATAAAAGGATTTCTCCTTTATCTTTAAATACAATAGAACGACCTTTAAAGAAAACAAATGCTTTTAATTTAGCACCATCCTTCAGGAACTTCTCAGCATTTTTCTTTTTGAATTCGTAATCGTGGTCATCTGTATTTGGCCCAAAACGAATTTCCTTAACGACAACTTTGCTCGCTTTAGCCTTCATGACTTTTTCGCGCTTCTTTTGTTCGTAAAGGAACTTCTTATAATCCATCGCCTTAACCACAGGTGGCTTGGCATCAGGAGAAATTTCAACCAAATCAAGTCCCAGTTCTTCAGCAATAGCTAAAGCTTTTTCGATCGGGTAAACATCCATTTCCACATTATCCCCAACCAATCGAACTTCACTAGCTCTAATCTTCTGGTTAATTTTGTGTTGATCTTCCTTACGAGTTACTCTTTGTTGTCTCGATTTTTTTCTTCGTATTGCTATGGCTTCAAGTTTTTAGTTATACTTCAAACGCTTTTAGCGTTTTTCTAATTTCGTTATTTATAATTTCAGCAAAGTCTTCTACTGGCATAGTGCCAATATCGCCTTCGCCATGTTTACGTACAGAAACCGTACCATCTTTAGCTTCCTGTTCTCCAACTATAAGCATATAAGGGAATTTTTGCACTTCGGCTTCCCTTATTTTCTTTCCGATAGTTTCATTTCTGTTATCTACTACGCTGCGAATTTCGTGATTTTCTAATAAACTTAAAACTTTTTGGCTATAATTTTCATATTTCTCACTGAGAGAGAGTATAGTAGCCTGTTCTGGCATCAACCATAGTGGGAAATTACCTCCAGTGTGTTCTAATAAGATGGCAATAAATCTTTCCATGCTTCCAAATGGAGCTCTGTGGATCATTACAGGTCTATGTGTATTATTGTCACTTCCTTTATATGTCAGGTCAAAACGTTCCGGTAAATTATAATCTACCTGAATAGTGCCAAGTTGCCAGCTTCTGCCAAGTGCATCTTTTACCATGAAGTCTAACTTTGGCCCATAAAATGCTGCTTCACCGGTTTCGATTACATAATCTAAACCTTTTTCTTTAGCTGCATTAATAATGGCAGTTTCCGCTTTTTCCCAAACATCATCACTACCTATATATTTTTCTTTATTCTCAGGATCTCTTAAAGAAACCTGTGCCGTAAAGTTTTCAAAGCCTAAACTATCGAATACGTATAAGGTAAGATCGATAACTTTTTTAAATTCATCGTCTAACTGTTCTGGCATACAGAAAATATGAGCATCATCCTGAGTAAAGCCACGAACACGGGTTAATCCATGCAGCTCTCCGCTTTGTTCATAACGATAAACGGTTCCAAATTCAGCAAATCGTTTTGGTAAATCTCTATAGCTCCAGGATTGTGAATTGTATATTTCACAATGATGAGGGCAATTCATTGGCTTTAATAAAAACTCTTCTCCTTCGTGCGGTGTTTTAATTGGTTGGAAACTATCTTCGCCATATTTGGCATAATGCCCAGAAGTTACATATAGATCTTTATTACCTATATGGGGGCTAACGACCATTTCATATCCGGCTTTCCTTTGTGCTTTCTTAAGAAAGTTCTCTAAGCGCTCCCGTAAAGCGGCGCCTTTAGGTAGCCATAATGGTAAACCTTGTCCAACTTTTTGCGAAAAGGTGAAAAGTTCTAGTTCTTTTCCAAGTTTTCTATGATCCCTCTTTTTCGCTTCTTCTAAAAGTTCAAGATATTCTTTTAGTTCTTTTTGTTTGGGGAAACTTGTACCGTAAACACGGGTAAGTTGTGGATTATTTTCATCACCTCGCCAATAAGCTCCCGCAACACTCATTAATTTTACCGCTTTAATAATTCCGGTATTAGGAATATGTCCTCCACGGCATAAATCTGTAAACGTGTCATGGTCACAGAAGGTAATAGTGCCATCCTCAAGATTTTCAATCAATTCAACTTTAAAGGGATTTCCTACCTCCTTATAAAAGTTAAGCGCTTCATCCTTCGTAACCGATCTCATGCTGAAGTCGTGTTTACCTCTGGCGATTTCCAACATGCGATTTTCGATTTTGGCGAAATCATTCTCAGAAATTTTATGCTCACCAAAATCCACGTCATAATAAAATCCATTTTCTATAGATGGGCCAATCGTTAATTTAGCACCTGGATAAAGATCTTGGATGGCTTGAGCCATTACGTGAGAAGTAGAATGCCAAAAAGCTTGTTTTCCTTCTTTGTCTTTCCATGTATATAAGGTAAGGGTGCCATCAGATTCTAAAGGAGTAGAAGTTTCTACTGTACTATCATTATATTTTGCAGAAATTACATTCCTGGCAAGCCCACTACTTATACTTTGGGCTACATCCATAGGAGTAGAGCCTTTTTCAAATTCCTTAATACTGCCATCTGGCAATGTTACCTTTATCATGTCTATATATTATAGTCGTTATTATAGGTAGCAAAGATAATAGTTGTTATTGTTTGCGCAATACTACTATTTAGTATTTTATGGGTGTTTCCCTATAATTGCAATTATAGGGATCGGGCTATCCACTATATCTTGGCGCTACTATTATAGATGAAATTTATTTTTGAGACGTAAAACTTCATTGAGAGGACATGTTTATCTGTAAAAATTATAGCGCCAAGGATGCCGTTGCTATCCCTAACACAATTTTAGTTTTCTTAAATAGTTGTGTATTAAAATCTTGAAATCTAATTTTAAATTATTTTTAAATTTTGTTTATTTTTTCATTGTCAAAATAGAATTAGGATATATATTTGCACCCGCTTAGCGCTGTAATGATTGGTTGTGAGGGCGGGAGTTCATTGATAAATACGGAAGAAGGGATCGAAAAAAAAACTTAAAAAAAGTTTTGGTGGTTAAAGAAAAAGGGTCGTATATTTGCATCCGCTTTGACAGCGATGTTCTTTGGAAGTAGCGTTTAAAATTAAGAAAAAAATATTTTTATTTTTTACTTGTGAGTTTTAAAAAGAGTTGTATATTTGCAACCGCTTTAAGAAAAACTTAAAACGCTCTTAAAATACTGATTAACTAGGAAATACCGCTTGGGGTTGTAGTAAGGTTCGAGTCCTTTGTTTCTATCGAAGGGATTTTTATCCCGGACTTTTAAATGAGTTCATTGACATATTGAATTGACAAACGACATTACTTGAAATTACTTTATTGTAATTTTAGGAAATGGAAGTGTAGAATTAAGAATTAAGACTAGAAAGTCGTCTTTTGAGCTTTAAACTTCTTATTTATATAAGAACGCAAACTTACGATTTGATTGTTACAAAATAATGAAACAACGATGAAGAGTTTGATCCTGGCTCAGGATGAACGCTAGCGGCAGGCTTAACACATGCAAGTCGAGGGGTAACAGAAGAAAGCTTGCTTTTTTGCTGACGACCGGCGCACGGGTGCGTAACGCGTATACAATCTACCTCTTACTGAGGGATAGCCCATGGAAACGTGGATTAATACCTCATAGTATTATTGATCGGCATCGATTAGTGATTAAAGGTTACGGTAAGAGATGAGTATGCGTCCTATTAGCTAGATGGTAAGGTAACGGCTTACCATGGCAACGATAGGTAGGGGTCCTGAGAGGGAGATCCCCCACACTGGTACTGAGACACGGACCAGACTCCTACGGGAGGCAGCAGTGAGGAATATTGGACAATGGGCGAGAGCCTGATCCAGCCATGCCGCGTGCAGGAAGACTGCCCTATGGGTTGTAAACTGCTTTTACAGAGGAAGAAACCCCTTTACGTGTAAAGGGCTGACGGTACTCTGCGAATAAGGATCGGCTAACTCCGTGCCAGCAGCCGCGGTAATACGGAGGATCCAAGCGTTATCCGGAATCATTGGGTTTAAAGGGTCCGTAGGCGGATTTATAAGTCAGTGGTGAAAGTCTTCCGCTTAACGGGAGAACTGCCATTGATACTGTAGATCTTGAATTATTATGAAGTGGTTAGAATGTGTAGTGTAGCGGTGAAATGCATAGATATTACACAGAATACCGATTGCGAAGGCAGATCACTAATAATATATTGACGCTGATGGACGAAAGCGTAGGTAGCGAACAGGATTAGATACCCTGGTAGTCTACGCCGTAAACGATGGTTACTAGCTGTCCGGCCTAATTGAGGGCTGGGTGGTTAAGCGAAAGTGATAAGTAACCCACCTGGGGAGTACGTTCGCAAGAATGAAACTCAAAGGAATTGACGGGGGCCCGCACAAGCGGTGGAGCATGTGGTTTAATTCGATGATACGCGAGGAACCTTACCAGGGCTTAAATGCAGTCTGACAGGGATGGAAACATCTTTTTCTTCGGACAGATTGCAAGGTGCTGCATGGTTGTCGTCAGCTCGTGCCGTGAGGTGTCAGGTTAAGTCCTATAACGAGCGCAACCCCTGTGGTTAGTTGCCAGCACGTAATGGTGGGAACTCTAGCCAGACTGCCGGTGCAAACCGTGAGGAAGGTGGGGATGACGTCAAATCATCACGGCCCTTACGTCCTGGGCCACACACGTGCTACAATGGTAGGGACAGAGAGCAGCCACTGGGCGACCAGGAGCGAATCTATAAACCCTATCACAGTTCGGATCGTAGTCTGCAACTCGACTACGTGAAGCTGGAATCGCTAGTAATCGCATATCAGCCATGATGCGGTGAATACGTTCCCGGGCCTTGTACACACCGCCCGTCAAGCCATGGAAGCTGGGGGTACCTGAAGTCCGTTACCGTAAGGAGCGGCCTAGGGTAAAACTGGTAACTGGGGCTAAGTCGTAACAAGGTAGCCGTACCGGAAGGTGCGGCTGGAACACCTCCTTTCTAGAGCAGAACCTTATTTTAATAAGGAACTGGCAATTAGAT
>NZ_JAUFPZ010000002.1:3905000-3907500 GCF_030409505.1 Zunongwangia endophytica
AAGGGTTGTATATTTGCATCCGCTTTGACAGCGATGTTCTTTGGAAGTAGCGTTTAAAATTAAGAAAAAAATATTTTTATTTTTTACTTGTGAGTTTTAAAAAGAGTTGTACATTTGCAACCGCTTTAAGAAAAACTTAAAACGCTCTTAAAATACTGATTAACTAGGAAATACCGCTTGGGGTTGTATTAAGGTTCGAGTCCTTTATTTCTATCGAAGGGATTTTTATCCCGGACTTTTAAATGAGTTCATTGACATATTGAATTGACAAACGACATTACTTGAAATTACTTTATTGTAATTTTAAGAAATGGAAGTGTAGAATTAAGAATTAAGACTAGAAAGTCGTCTTTTGAGCTTTAAACTTCTTATTTATATAAGAACGCAAACTTACGATTTGATTGTTACAAAATAATGAAACAACGATGAAGAGTTTGATCCTGGCTCAGGATGAACGCTAGCGGCAGGCTTAACACATGCAAGTCGAGGGGTAACAGAAGAAAGCTTGCTTTTTTGCTGACGACCGGCGCACGGGTGCGTAACGCGTATACAATCTACCTCTTACTGAGGGATAGCCCATGGAAACGTGGATTAATACCTCATAGTATTATTGATCGGCATCGATTAGTGATTAAAGGTTACGGTAAGAGATGAGTATGCGTCCTATTAGCTAGATGGTAAGGTAACGGCTTACCATGGCAACGATAGGTAGGGGTCCTGAGAGGGAGATCCCCCACACTGGTACTGAGACACGGACCAGACTCCTACGGGAGGCAGCAGTGAGGAATATTGGACAATGGGCGAGAGCCTGATCCAGCCATGCCGCGTGCAGGAAGACTGCCCTATGGGTTGTAAACTGCTTTTACAGAGGAAGAAACCCCTTTACGTGTAAAGGGCTGACGGTACTCTGCGAATAAGGATCGGCTAACTCCGTGCCAGCAGCCGCGGTAATACGGAGGATCCAAGCGTTATCCGGAATCATTGGGTTTAAAGGGTCCGTAGGCGGATTTATAAGTCAGTGGTGAAAGTCTTCCGCTTAACGGGAGAACTGCCATTGATACTGTAGATCTTGAATTATTATGAAGTGGTTAGAATGTGTAGTGTAGCGGTGAAATGCATAGATATTACACAGAATACCGATTGCGAAGGCAGATCACTAATAATATATTGACGCTGATGGACGAAAGCGTAGGTAGCGAACAGGATTAGATACCCTGGTAGTCTACGCCGTAAACGATGGTTACTAGCTGTCCGGCCTAATTGAGGGCTGGGTGGTTAAGCGAAAGTGATAAGTAACCCACCTGGGGAGTACGTTCGCAAGAATGAAACTCAAAGGAATTGACGGGGGCCCGCACAAGCGGTGGAGCATGTGGTTTAATTCGATGATACGCGAGGAACCTTACCAGGGCTTAAATGCAGTCTGACAGGGATGGAAACATCTTTTTCTTCGGACAGATTGCAAGGTGCTGCATGGTTGTCGTCAGCTCGTGCCGTGAGGTGTCAGGTTAAGTCCTATAACGAGCGCAACCCCTGTGGTTAGTTGCCAGCACGTAATGGTGGGAACTCTAGCCAGACTGCCGGTGCAAACCGTGAGGAAGGTGGGGATGACGTCAAATCATCACGGCCCTTACGTCCTGGGCCACACACGTGCTACAATGGTAGGGACAGAGAGCAGCCACTGGGCGACCAGGAGCGAATCTATAAACCCTATCACAGTTCGGATCGTAGTCTGCAACTCGACTACGTGAAGCTGGAATCGCTAGTAATCGCATATCAGCCATGATGCGGTGAATACGTTCCCGGGCCTTGTACACACCGCCCGTCAAGCCATGGAAGCTGGGGGTACCTGAAGTCCGTTACCGTAAGGAGCGGCCTAGGGTAAAACTGGTAACTGGGGCTAAGTCGTAACAAGGTAGCCGTACCGGAAGGTGCGGCTGGAACACCTCCTTTCTAGAGCAGAACCTTATTTTAATAAGGAACTGGCAATTAGATATAGGGAAGTTCAAAAGCAAGTCCTTTTGGTCTTGATTCTTAATTTGTCAATTTGATTATATGGACAGTCTCATAGCTCAGCTGGTTAGAGCGCTACACTGATAATGTAGAGGTCGGCAGTTCGAGTCTGCCTGAGACTACTTTAAAGAAGTACTTAAGGGCGAGAGTTTAAAAGTATATGTTCTTACAAGATTTATTGAAAGGAAATTTTAGAGGTTGAGTAGCCGTTATAAGTACTGTTAACTAATAACTGGTTAACTGATCACTAAAAACGGGGGATTAGCTCAGCTGGCTAGAGCGCCTGCCTTGCACGCAGGAGGTCATCGGTTCGACTCCGATATTCTCCACAATTCCTTAGAATTATAAGGAGTAGGATGTTTAAGTCACCAGGAAACGAGCTTAGCATTCACTTGCTTGTAATTTGTTTTAATAGGAAAAACGTTCATTGACATATTGAGAAATAAAGAATACGAGAAACTAACGCTTATTATGCGATAGAGTTTTTTAT
>NZ_JAUFPZ010000002.1:4212500-4315245 GCF_030409505.1 Zunongwangia endophytica
CAAGTAAGGGGAATGCAGGAGGTGATGGATATCTGTATAGAAAATAATATTCCAATGATTCCTTTCTTTTCTTTGCAAAATTCCCTGCCTAAGAATGAAAACAAAATCGCCGAGATTGCAAAGAAATACAATGCCACACCCGCACAAATAAATCTAGCTTGGTTATTACACTATCACGAATTGATTTTACCCATTCCCGGAACTTCTAAGCTGGCTCATTTCAACGAAAATATAAAAGCACTTGATATTCAGCTTTCAGAAGAAGATATGGCTTTTTTAGGATAAGGTTATCTCAGATTGGATGTAGAACTTTTAGAAGAAGTGATTTTGACCTGTATTCGTTGATCGGATGAGGAGGTTTAAGAATTTATTATTTTCTCTCTATGTTTTATTCCCCAATCTGCGATTACATTGGTAAGTTCTTTTAAGGAAGAACCATATTCGGTAATTTCATACTTTACCACAACTGGCTGAGTATCCAGCACATTTCGTTTAATCAGGTTATTCATTTCTAAATCTTTAAGTTCCCTGCTTAACATTTTTCCCGAGATTCCGTGTACTTCTTTTAATAATTCAGAATAGCGCATTGGAGCATAGCATAAACACGAAATGATAGAAATTTTCCATTTTCCGTTAAGCACATCTAAGGTATCGTGGATAGCCCTTATTTTTTGTCGGCATTGTTTTAAGTGAAATTCCTCTTTAGGTTTCATAAGTTGCTACTTGGTTACTTAAAAGTCACTATTACTTTTTGTCACAAAGTTACAAATGTAAATAAAGGTGATGTAAATTTGCTCAAAATAATTTATATGTTATGAGATTAATAGAAAATTTAAATTGGAGGTACGCCACTAAAAAGTTTAAAGAAACTAAAGTAAACGAGCAAGATATGGAGCAACTGCTGGAGGCAATCAATTTATCAGCGTCCTCTACCGGCTTGCAACCCTACCGGCTATATGTTATTGAGAATGATAAATTACGAGCAGAACTTGGCGAAGGTTCTTTTAACCCTCAAATAGTAAATTCATCACACTTACTGGTTTTTGCAGCATTTAATACTATAACCCAACAGCACATAGATGATTATATAGAACGAATTGCCACTATAAGAAATATTCCCTTGGAATCTTTAACCGATTTTAAAACCAGTTTATCGAATGGTTTATTGAATATGCCGCCTGAAGAAAAAGAAAAGTGGGCCATAAAACAAAGCTACATCGCTCTGGGAACGGCATTAATTGCTGCGGCCGAACTGAAGATTGATGCAACACCAATGGAAGGCTTTGACGCAAAGAAATTTGACAGGCTCTTACATTTAAAGAAAAAGGATTAACCACCGCTGTAATTATGGCTATTGGGTACAGGGATGAAGAGAAGGATTCTTTTGCCAACCAGAAAAAAGTACGCCTTCCTTTAAATGAATTTGTAGAGATGATAGATTAAAAACTTTTCAAAGATATTGTTACTATTAATTAATAAAAGCCTTCAAATTCATTGATTTTGAAGGCTTTTTGATTTGATCTAATTAGATAAAAATCTCTCAGTTTTTTCTTATCAAACGGTGCCCCAAATACATACTGGGAAAAATCCCAAGAATTGAAACCATCCAAAATAGGGTTGGATTCTTTGTGCTATACCATAACCAAATAATAATTAGGGTGATAAAGGCACAGCCCCAAATTATATTTTGGATTTTCTTACTGATAAAAGCGATGACCAACCCGCCTAAAAAACAACTAAAAAGGTTCGCACTTAATTTTAAAAGAAGTAAATACCACTCGTGAATGTTCAGATCGGTTCTGCCAAATAATTCAGTGGATTCCGGATATACTTGACTTTCCAGCAATGCGAAGGCGATGGAAAGAAAAACAATTGTAAAAAATCCACTGGCTATGGCCAAACTATTTTTCCATTTTATATTTTTCATTATTAGTTACGATTTACACTATAAATATTGATTTTTTCATTTTTTCCGGTAATAGCTATATTATTGAAGCACTTGAATTGGAATATTTTTTTGTCGTTGATTTTTTCATAGAAATTTTCAGAAATCAAAAGAGCAGAATTGTAAGTTTTGCAAAGGGACTGTATTCTGGCGGCGGTATTTAGAACATCGCCGTGATAAACGATTTCCGTTTTTAGTTCCCCCACGGTGGACATTACGATCCTGCCTTCATTGATGGATGCTCTAAAAAAAGGAGTAGTATGGTATTTTTGCCAGAAATCCTCTTTCTTTTCCTGTAATCTTTGCTGAAAGGAAAAAAATAAATCTAAACATAGCTCCCTATTCGTATGCTTATTGATTTTCCAGGTGATCACAGCTTCATCGCCCACATACTGATATATGCTAGCTTTGTTTTTAAGTAGTAAGGGCGTAAGCTCTCTAAAGCAGTCCTGTAGCAAAGAACTATAAGCAATATGGCCTATTCTTTCCGCTATTGTAGTGGAAGAAGCTAAATCTAAAAACATAAAAATCCTGTTTTCTTCCCGGGGTCTATAGTATTTCCCCCTTATAAGGTTGAAAAAGTAACCCGGCCCTAAATTTTTTCGCATTAATAGGAAAAAATCAGTTAGAAAATTGATAATTACAGCGTATAGGAATAAGCTTCTTAAAATGCTATTTGGGTTGGAATAGCTTAAATGAAAATCATTAAGTCCGTTGTAAAATAAGCCGATAAGAATTTCAGCGGTTTTAAAACAGACTAAAAAAGATACGCTCCTCGCAATGATGTTTTTGGTAAAAGAAGGGGTCTGGATAATTCTAGGATAAACATATAAATGTATAATGCTTAAAAGCGATCCCAACAAAAGGCCGTATGCCAGGGCAACAGTATAGATATTCTTATTAAAAAATAGTTGTTTATCGTACCATTCGGTTAAAAAAGCATCATTGCCATCTCCAAATTTTAAATAAGCAAAAAGAAGAAGCGCCAGCACCCAACTACATACAATGATAGCAATTTCGGTTACTTTATACTTGTTGATATACATCGTTGTGCCAGATTATCCTATTCGTTTCGTTTTTTTCTTTAAGCCGTGTGGGCATTCCCTTAATTTTTCGAGGTGACCAAATTATTGATGGCCTCCGCATTGTGGTTTTTTCCTTTGAATTTTAGAGCCAGCTTATCAAAAGCAGCATAAACTACCGGTACAACAATCAGGGTGAGCAGCAGTGAACTGATAAGTCCGCCAATGATTACCCAGGCCAATCCATTGTTCAATTCAGCACCGGCACCACTGGCCAGGGCAATAGGAATCATCCCAATCACCATTGCGATGGTCGTCATTAGAATAGGGCGTAAGCGGGCGTGATTGGCATTCACCAGGGCCGTAAAAGTATCTTGCCCTTCGGCTTTCTGATGATTGGTGAAATCGACCAGAAGAATCGCATTTTTTGCCACTAATCCAATAAGCATAATGATTCCCAAAATGGTAAATATGTTCAGTGCATTATTGGTAAGCGCCAAGGCCCAAAGAGCGCCAATAAAGGAAAGGGGAATGGAAAATAGCACTACCAATGGGTAGAGATAACTGTCATATAACACCACCAAAATAAGATAGACCAGTATAATAGCGGCTAATAAAGCAACGAGTAAGGTTCCGAAGCTATCCGCCTGGTTTTCCATATCGCCACCCCAGATATAACTTACGCCATTTTCTCGTGGAATCTTGGCAAAAGCTTCTTCCCAATTGGCGGCAATATCGCCGGAAGGTCTTCCTGCCGCTTGTGCAGAAATAGTCACTGCGGCACTTTTGTCCCGACGTTCCAAAAAACTAGGCCCAGTACCTTCCGTAATAGTCGAAAATTGTGATAATTTCACCCTTTTGCCTTCAGCATTCACAAAAGAAATATCGCGCACATCCTGAATAGACAACCGATGCCCTGCATTGTATTTAATGTTGATGTCATACTCATAAGCACCGGAACGAAATTTCCCATCGGTGTTGCCGTTAAAAGCGGTTTGCATAGCCATTCCCACATCCTGTAATCCAATCCCTAAAGCCGCCATTTTATCCCGGTCTATGGAAACCTGTACTTCAGGATTCCCTTTTTCTGCACTGCTTTTTATTTGGGTAGCCCCTGAAACTTTGGCTAAAGAATCCAGCGCTTTTTTAGAAAATTCCAAGGCATCTGTATAATTGGGAGCAGTAATGGTCAGGGATATCGGGGCGTCATCAGCGCCTCCTACAATACTTACCGTAGCGGTTTTAATTTTCACCCCCACCAGGGCTTGTTGTAATTCCCGTTTCACCTGGGCGGCAAATACGGTGGTTTTATCTTTCCGCTTGGCTTTATCGACTAAGGCTACCGTAATTTCAGATTTAAAAGGATTTTCCTGAGTGCCCACAGTTCCGTCACTACTTTGCCCCACAGTAGTGACTAAGCGGTTAACTTCAGGATGTTGACTCAGTATTTTTTCCGCTTTTTGAGTAGCCAGATTCGTGGTTTCCAAAGAGGCATCTTTGTTGAGTTCCAATTGTACCACAAACTGTCCGCGATCTACCGGAGGAAGGAATTCCCCACCGATAAATCCCATTACCAAAAGCGAACACGAACCTATAAATAATACCATCACAATGAGGGTGGTTTTTCCTTTGTGAACCAACGACCATTTTAATAAACCACTTACAAAATGGGTGAATTTATCCAGTCCTTTTTCAAAGCTTAAAATGATTCTTTCAAAGAAATTTTTACCCGTGATTTTTCCTAGTTTCCCAAACCGGGAAGAAAGCCAGGGAACAATGGTAAAGGAAGAAAGTAAGGAAAATAAGGTTGCCAGGATAACGGTAACACAAAACTGGGAAATTAAATCGGAAACCAAGCCGGTACTCATTGCGATAGGAAGAAATACCACCACAATTACCAGGGTAATTGCAGAAACGGTAAATCCGATTTCTATCATCCCGTCATAAGCGGCCTGAACCCGGTTTTTCCCCATTTCCATATGGCGGTAAATGTTTTCCAGTACCACAATGGCATCATCTACCAAAATACCCACCACCAGTGAAAGGCCTAATAAACTCATCAGGTTGAGCGTATATCCCAAGAGGTACATCCCGATAAACGTAGCGATAAGCGATGCGGGAATAGAAACCATTACAATAAAAGCATTACGTATGGTATGCAAGAAAAACAGCATTACCACGGCGACCAATACCACTGCTAATATTAAATCGTGCATTACCGCATCAGAAGCTTGTAAGGTAAATTCACTGCTGTCATCTACAACGGGCAATTTTACCTGATTGCCGGCATACTGCGCCTCCATTTCTTGTAAACTGCGGTGAATGGCTTCGCTCACTTCTACAGCATTGGCATCTGACTGTTTCATCACCTGCATTATAATGGCATCTTTGCCATTAACACGGGCAATTTTATTGACCTCTTTTTGGGTATCCCTTACTTCAGCGATATCGCGTACCCGAACCTGAATTCCATCGGTGGAGCTCACCACCAAATTGCGTAGCTCCTCCACATTTTCATACTTACCTGATAAACGGATGAGCACCCGATTGTGCCGTGTCTTTAAATTTCCGGTAGGATAATCAATATTAGAGCTTAAAATAATGCTGACCACCTGGGGCAAGGTCAGATTGAAACCTTTTACTTTTTCAGGATCAATATTTACCTGTATTTCCCTTTCAGAACCTCCAATTACAGTGACCTGGCCTACGCCTTTGGTGCTGGAAAGCACTGGTTTTATCTTTTTATCCAGTAAATCGTAGAATTCGGTTTCTTCCATATTGGCAGTAGCACCAATGGTGATAATGGGCAAATCGCTAAGCGAAAATTTACTAAGCGAAGGCGGATCTACATCTTCCGGTAAGTCTTTTTCAATCGCATTTATTTTACGCTGCGCATCATTTAAAGATTCATTCTCATCGGCATCCGAAGTCAGGGTCAAACTTACGGTGGAAAGCCCTTCGAAAGATTTCGATTCTATTTTTTTGACATTTTCTACCGAAGAGATGGCATCTTCGATTTTCTTGGTCACCGAATTTTCCACTTCGCTGGAAGAAGCTCCGGGATATGGAGTGGAAATAGTAATTAAATTGAGGCTGAATTTTGGTAACAATTCATAGCCCAACCTACTGTAGCTATAAAGTCCACCTAAAATAAGAATGGTGAAAAGAACCACTACAATCGTGGGACGTTTGATAGGTATTGCTGCTAATTTCATATCTTTTTTATTGAATAATTTGTATAGCAGATTGATCTTCTAAATTGATCTGTCCGCTGGTTACGATCACATCCCCAAGCTGTAAACCGTCAAGAATTTCTACCTGATTATTGAAGTTTTTTCCTGTTCGTACTTTTTGCAGGTGAACTTTGTTATTCTTTACCACAAAAACCTCACTTTCGCCCAAACCTTCCGTAAAGGCATTGCGGGAAATAACGCTGATTGGTTGTAATTCTTCGGAAGAGAAATTGAAAATGGCCGTGGCGTACATTCCGGCTTTTAAAGGATGATTTTGGCTGTTTTGTAAGGTGATTTCTACCGGAAAATTAAGGGAACCATCTGCTTTTGCGGCCACAAAAGATACGCTGCCGGTAAATGTGGTATCGGGATAAACGTTTAATTGAATCTGCGTTTCCTGACCTGCACGAATATTAGAAACCTGTAGTTCTGGGACGCTTACCCGAAGTTTTAAAGTAGTGATATCTACAATTTCAAAAAGGGATGTACCCGTATTTACAACAGCTCCCGTTTCTACGAATTTTTTATTGATCACACCATTTATCGAAGCTTTAATGCGGGTATCCTCAATATCCAAATTGGCATTTTCCAAACTTGATTTTGCGTTATCCAACTGCAATTTCATTTGTTCTAATTGCTCCTGGGTTACCCCGCCTGTTTTGTATGCCCGTTGATAACGTTCATAATTCTCTAAGGCATTTTCGTAATTGGCATTGGCATTCTGATAGGATACATTGGCCTGATCTTTTTTGAGATAGGCCAGGGTTTGGCCTTTGCGTACCTGATCGCCCTCTTTGACCATAATTTTTAAAATGGTGCCTGAAGTTTCTGGGGTGACGATGAGTTCCTGTTCCGGTTTAAAGGTTCCGTTACTACTATAGCTGAGTTGTGGGGTAATGCGTTTTACCGTATCGACCTTAACGCTAATGGCATCATTCTTTTGAGTAATCAAAGCGGTTTCCTGCTGATTTTGTGCTTTGTTGGAAAGAAGGAGGTAAATAGCCCCACCAAGGACTATGGCGCCAATGATGATACTGTATATTATTTTTTTCATTTTCTGCTTATTTTAAGAGGGTTTGTAATTCGCCTTTTGATTTTAAATAGTCTAGTTGTGCCAGGCGATAATCGAGTACCGCCTTGTTATAATTATTTTGCGCTTCGATCAGGGAAGTTTCGGCATCCAGTACATCAGTTAGTGGAGCGAGTCCGTTCGTATAGTTGTTCTGAATATCTTCGACCACTTCTTTTGCCAGCACTACATTTTGCTGCTGATTTTCTATCGTAATCTCACTAGTTCTGATTTGATTTTTCGCGTTTTCGAAATCTGCCCGAAGCGATAGTTCTTTATCTTCTATGTCCAGTTGAATGGTTTCCACATCTAGTTGTGCCTGTCTTACCTTGGCGCGTGTTTTCAACCCTGAAAAAATGGGGATATGCAGGTTAAGGGTGATACTGGAATAATCTGTCCAGTACACCTGCTGGGTTTCATCCTTTCCGATGGGAAAGGTATCGCCTAAACCCTGGTAATGATATTGAGCGCTAAGACCAAGTGTAGGATAATTGGCCGCCTTGCTTTCCTGTAACGCATAGTTGCGTAATTCTTTCTCTTTCGTCAGCGATTGATAGGCGTTGAGTGAACTGACGTCAAAAGTTTCTTTTTCAATTTGAGGTAAGAGGGGAGAGGACTCTTCCGTTAAAGTAATCATCATCTCCATAGGTAAACCGGTTAAAAACTTAAGGGTGTTTTTACTGATTTGAATGGAATTCTGAAGTTCTTGTTGCTGCGCCTGAAGGTTAGACACTTTTACCTGAATACGCTTCACATCTATCCCTTTCGCCAGTCCGTTTTCAAATTGACTTGTAATGATTTGCTGAATCTTTACGGTATTTTGATACGTGGTATCTACCGCGGTCAGATTGGCTTGTAAAATGAGGGTGTGGTAATAGTGTGAAGCTACTTTTTCGATTAGATTTTCTTCGGTAAGTTGCTGATTGATCTGGTAAAACTCCCGGCTGGATCTTGCTGCTTTCAATCCGATAAAAACCGATTGATCAAATAATTTCTGAGTTAAATTAATTCCCCCATCGGCATTCCATTTTTGACCTAAAGGCGCCATTACTACGGTGCCGGGTTCTCCAAGAATTTCACCGGGTAAGGCGGTTTCCTGAAGAATAGGATTATTAATCAGGTTGCCATCCAATGCGATGGTAGGCAATATTTCCGCCCTTTTTTCCTGAATATGATAGTCGCTTTTGGAGATATCCAACGCTGCCTTTTTAGCATCCGCTTTATGTTCAAGTGCATAATTTAGTGCCTCTTTTAAAGATAGCTCCTTGGATTTCTGCGCATTCGCTTGTAGAAAAGTAAGGAGTACTCCGAAAAGGAGTAAAAGTTTTCTGTATTTTATCATTTTATTTATATTTAATCCGACTGTTCGGTATGTTTACAATTAAAAAATAATCATCCTTATGGAAGGTCATTATTCTATCGATTGAACCGACCATTCGGTATGTGTTATTATAAAATTTTTTAAGCTTTTACACTTTCGTAAAGACTGTCCCAGATTTCCTTTACCTCCTTAAAAAGTTTTTCAGAACTGCTTATCATTATCATATGCATTGCAATTCCATCACTACTATATACAAATTGCTTTGCTAAATTTTTAGGTGAAAACGTAGTTTTGATTTCTCCGGTAGTCATCGCATTGGTGATGACTTTTTCCCAGGCTTTCAATTCTTCCTGAATCCTGTTGGTCTGTTGTTCTTTAACTTCGGGTAATAAGCGAAGGGCATCAAATAGAATGTAATACATATTATTTGGGAAATCTCCCTCGAAAGTTTCCTTATACCAACTTTGCAATATGCTATCCCGCTCTTGAAGAATTTTCAGATTAGCCTGATAAAATGATTGTAAAGAATTGGAGGGTAAAGTATTGTAATCAAAATGAAGCATTTGACTGAAATAAACATCTATCACTTCTTTAAACACCTCTTCTTTACTACTGAAATAATGATAAAAAGCTCCTTTTGAAAACCCTGAACTTTTTACAATTTCTTTCATCGTCACTTCTTTAAAACCTTTTTGTAAAAAAAGTAGTAATGAGGTTTTTAATATTTGTCCTTTAGAGTCCTTCATAAAACCGAACGTTTGGTATGCAAATGTAGGAAAAATTTTTAATATCAACCAAAAGAAGTCATTTTAATATTTTATAGAGGTAGTTCTGTTGACCTATAAAGTATAAAAGCATAAGAAAACGTGTTCTATAATGGTAAATTCATTTTAGCTTTAATAATAATTTGAGGACTTAAAAGGATTTTTAAGAAAGGTATACTGAAATTATATTCTCCCAAGGGTAAAGAGGAAAAGTACCTTTAAAGAGCAAATAAATATACAATTGACAAACCATTGGAAGGAAAAAAAATAACTATATTTATAAAAATTTAAACCTGACGAAAGTAAATTTTTAAAACGGTTCACAATTCGGTTAACAATTGCAAGGTTAACTTTGATAAAGTCAATAAATACAAGGTTTTTCAGATGGGTTTGAATCCTGTCGCGATCACAAAAAGGGATGCTATTTTAGCATCCCTTTTTTTTAAAACCTTCTCTTTCGTTAGTAAATTCTTCAATTTTTATCTCAAAACTCCTATTTATTACTTTTTTTAGTATGGTTCGAACTTTTCAAAAGGATGAGCTCATGGTATTCGAACCAAAGTTTTTGTATCCTTTTAGTGGCATTTCTGTCTACTTTATGAACTCATTCACGGAGTAATTATTAAAGAGAATACTGTGAAGATGACTAATATGATGAACAACAAAACCTTATACAAAATAGCTTTTGGCCTGGCCCTGTTTACGATAGTTTATAATGTTGCAGAAGATTTAATTTCGACATATCTGGGATTTGAAGATGAAAGCCTTGCACTTTTGGTTTCGGATCCGATAGTTTTATCGAGATTATTTTAGGATTTGGAATAGCCCATATGAACGTAAGAATTCAGAATTATTCCCATAGCAAACTAGATAATTTCGAACGAACAGCATTAAGAATTATGGGGATTGCGTTTTATATTTTGGTTTTTTGGCTTGTCATTACCAGGATTTACAATATTTGAACAATGCATAAACCATTCACAATATTCTGGGGTGTAGTTATTTCAATAATTTCAATCCTAATGAGGTGGATTTTGGGGATGTGGAAAAGAAGCGTTGAATGAAAGACAACTTAATTTTGCACCGATTTTGGTCGATACGAATTGTATCGTGATCTGTGTATACATTTCCATAATCCTTTTTGTAAGCAGAGGTATTTATGAGTTGTTCGAGATTCCATACATTTACAGTAAAAGAACACTCAGCCTTTCCTATTTTGTTTTTAAAGAAGGTCGGGAATGTTTTGAAAAAGCAAAAAGTGACAAAGATTGCTGTTTTGACTGAATAAAATTCAACATCAATGATTGGAAACTATAAAATTATACGATTGTAGCAAACTACAATGAAACCATTCAATACAATAGACAAAGATGATACAGTATAAGAAACCTCATATTTGAAGTGTTTAATTATGCTCTTTACGTAAAACAAGATCTAATAGCTGATTCGTGAATGGTATTACAATTTAAAGTGGCACAGCACAGGCGTGTTTTACACCCTCAAATGTATTTTGGGCATTTCCAATGTTTTAATTGAACCTAAATCATTGAATACCAAATCTTGATAATGTTTTATATCCTTTACCATCACCTTTAATCTAAAATTATATTCCCCTGAAATATTATAACACTCACAGACATACTTGGAAGCCGTGATATCTATAACAAATTGATGGTCTATTTCTTTAGTATGCTCTTTTAGAGTAATATCGCAGAAAAAGATAAGTCCTTTTTCAACTTTTTCTGCTTCCACCAATGCCACGTATTTTTTGATTATTCCTTCCCTTTCCAAGCGTTTGATGCGGTGCCATTGGAATGTCATAACTCACACGTACCTATTGACTTAATTGAACTGTGCGCGAAAAAAAAGTTATGGTGGGCACAATTGATGTAGCAACGAATGCTATCGAAACCCCCGAAGAAGTGGCCGATACATTGCGTAAAGTTCTTGAGTTTGTAGATATCGAAAACCTTTATCCCTGTACCAACTGTGGTATGGCACCTTCGTTCAGAAACGTAGCTAGAGTGAAGTTAAGTGCTTTGAGTACAGAAGCTTAAATTATACGCAAAGAATTTGGGATTTAGTTCTAATGTATGAATTGATAAATAATTTAGGATCAACCAAAAAGTATAGAAAGAGGACATTGAAGAAGTTATTAGTAATATTAAGTAAAGTAGGTTTCGACAGTTTTCTGTTAATGATAGGCATGATGGTTCTACTGGCCTATTTTTACTCCAGCTTGGATTGGTTAAAGAACCTGTTTCGCTGGGGGAGATGGTCAGTACAGGCGTAGCATTGATTTTTTTGTTTTATAGCCTCTATTTAGCTGTTATTCCTTTATGACTCAAATCATAAAACAAAATTAACATATCCTTTAGTTTTACTATCAGATTTTAAAAACAGATTATTTATGAAATCAATTGTAAAAACTGGGTTGGGCGTTGTTTTAGCACTTTGTTTGGCAAGCTGCGGAAATTCAGATAAAAAAAAGGACGAAGACG
This sequence comes from Zunongwangia endophytica, assembly GCF_030409505.1. Taxonomy (NCBI): domain Bacteria; kingdom Pseudomonadati; phylum Bacteroidota; class Flavobacteriia; order Flavobacteriales; family Flavobacteriaceae; genus Zunongwangia; species Zunongwangia endophytica. Next base: position 4,224,356 of record NZ_JAUFPZ010000002.1, read on the forward strand.
GCATCCGTCTTAACGATTATGGTACTCCCGGGACCGAAAAAGTAGAAAAAAAATCTTCTGCCAAGGCTGAGGTCGACATGTCCAATAAGGGAGTTGGTCCCATAAAATCGGTATCAATTTCTTCTAATATCGATACTGAAATGGCCAAAACCGGCAGCGAGGTTTTTAGTAAAATGTGTACCGCTTGCCATAAAATGGATAAGAAATTTGTAGGTCCATCTTTAGGCGGAGTTACAGAACGCCGCTCGCCAGAATGGATTATGAACATGATCCTTAGCCCTGAAAAAATGATAAAAGAAGATCCTATTGCCAAGCAACTTATGGTAGAATCGAACATGGCAATGATGGCTGACCAAGGTCTTAATGAAGAGGAAGCACGAGCAATCTTAGAATACTTTAGAGAACACTATAAAGCTAATTAATTTTAGCCATTTTCAGCAATTATAATAATCCCCGTTTGGCCACTTCCATGGAGTAGCTAAAATTTACATACCTATTTCACTAATCAAACTATTTTAAAAATTAAACCTAATGAAAAGATATATTTCACTCACGATCTTGGGTATTATTGGGCTTATTTTACAATCCTGCGGCAACCAGGATTCGGCTTCAAAAAAATCTGGCGCTATTACTTCTAATGCGGCAGAACGTGTTTATGTAGCCCCGGGAGAACATGATGAATATTATGCATTTTTATCTGGGGGCTACAGCGGTAATTTAACCGTCTATGGTTTGCCTTCCGGAAGAATGCTTAAAGAAATTCCTGTTTTTTCGCAATTTCCTACCAATGGTTATGGCTATTCAGAAGAAACAGCACCTATGCTAAATACCTCATTTGGTATGGTGCCATGGGGAGATGCGCACCACCCTGATATTTCGCAAACGAATGGCGAGCTGGACGGGCGATGGATTTTTATAAATGAAAATAATACGCCAAGAATAGCCCGTATTAGCTTGGAAACTTTTGAAACTGAAGAAATCATTGAAATTCCGCATAGCGCTGGGAATCACTCTTCTGCTTATGTTACAGAAAATACGGAGTATATCGTTGCGGGTACCCGTTTTTCTATTCCTTACCCACAGGAAGATATGGCTATCGATAAAATGAAAGGCAATTTTAAAGGACCACTTACTTTTATTGCTATTAATGATGAAGGTAGGATGAATATCGATTTTCAATTGGATATGCCTGGTTTTAATTATGATCTTTCTCATCCCGGGCGTGGCGATTCTCATGGCTGGTTTTTCTTTACTACCTATAATACAGAAGAAGCGCACACCATGCAGGAAGTAAATGCTTCCCAAAACGATAAAGATTTTATTGCCGCGATTAACTGGAAGAAAATTCAGCAATACGTAAAAGATGGTGGTGGTGAAGAAATTGATGCGAAATATGCACACAATGTTTTCGATCATCATACGCAAACCGCAACCAGTACGATTGAAAAAAAGGTGCTGCGTGTAGATCCAAGAAAGGTAGAAGATGCAGTATTTTTTATGCCTACACCAAAATCTCCACACGGTTGTGATGTAGATCCTTCTGGCGAATATATTGTAGGTAACGGGAAACTATCAACAAATCTTACCGTACATTCTTTTTCTAAAATGCTAAAAGCTATAGAAAATAAAGATTTTGATGGTGATGCTTATGGTATTCCTATCCTTAATTTTGAATCGACTTTAGCAGGCACCGTTAAAGAGGGTGGTTTAGGACCTTTGCATACCGAGTTTGACGGGAAAGGAAATGCCTATACTACGTTTTTTATTTCTTCTGAAGTTGTAAAATGGAACCTTAAAACCTTTGAAGTATTAGATCGCCAACCCAGCTATTACAGTGTAGGGCATCTTATGATTCCCGGTGGGAATTCCAGAAAACCTTTTGGTAAATACATGATTTCTCTAAATAAAATCACAAAAGATCGCTATTTACCAACTGGCCCAGAATTAGAACATTCTGCACAATTATTTGATATTTCTGGGGATAAAATGGAACTACTTTTAGATTTTCCAACTCATGGAGAACCTCATTACGCCGCAGGTATCCCAGCTGAAATTATTAAATCGAAATCCAGAAAAATTTATCGCTTAGATGAAAACGAACACAAATATGCCGCAAAACAGGAATCTGAAACCAGGATGGAAAGGGATGGCAACGAAGTGCATATTTATTTAACTACCGTAAGAAGCCATTTTTCCCCAGATAACCTAGAGGGTATTAAAGTAGGGGATAAAGTATACTTTCATGTAACAAACTTAGAACAGGATTTTGATGTTCCGCACGGCTTTGCCATGATTGGAGCAAATACATCTGAACTTTTAATTATGCCGGGGCAAACAAAAACCATTATCTGGGAACCAAAACGAGAAGGTGTATGGCCGTTTTATTGTACCGATTTCTGCTCGGCACTTCATCAGGAAATGCAGGGTTATATAAGGGTTTCTGGTAAAAATGCCAATGTTCCATTAAAATGGACATTAGATGACGAAGAAATTAAGTAATCTAATTAGTTGAAATTTAGTTAGAGGGAAAAGCAGGCAAATTGCGGTTTGCCTGCTTTTTAAAAACTTTTACTCATGAAGCAATCAGGAATTTTAATGATTATTGGTTCTGCTTTATTACTTGGCCTCTTTGTATTTCCGCTTTGGAATATCCAACTTGAGGCACCACAGTATCCCGATCCTTTGGGAATGGATATTTACATAGGCGGAATTCAAGGAGAAGAAGAATTCGATATCCAGAATATAGACGGAGTGAACCATTATATCGGTATGAAAAAAATACCAACTCCATCTGAAATGTGGGAGTTCAACATATTTCCCATAGTGATTGGAATTATGGCAGCATTGGGGATTTTATTAGGTATTTTAGGATATTTAAAAAAAATAAATGTCAACTGGTTTTTAGGGTGGTTTATTTTAATGCTAGTGTTGGGAATATTAGGAATGATAGATTTTAATACCTGGCTTATCAATTATGGAACCAATCTAGATCCTAAAGCGATTCTTAAGTTAACCGATGCTCAGGGTAATCCTTTAAGTTACAAGCCACCCCTATTTGGATCCCAAAAAATACTGAATTTTACGGCACATTCTTATCCTCGTGGAGGAGCTTATTTTATGTTATTAGGGATGTTATGCGTTTTAATCTCGTGGTGGACCGGTAAACGTGTAAAAAACTGAAACTGATGAAAAAGCTATTTTTTATAAGCATTTTACTGATTTTGGCCGCTTGTAATACCAAACCGCAGGCTATTAATTATGGTAACGATCATTGCGATTTTTGTGAAATGACGATTGTAGACCAATCTTTTGCAAGCCAGGCAGTAACAGATAAAGGCAAACAATATAAATACGATGCCATAGAGTGCATGCTACAGGATCAATTACAAAATCAATATACAATCGCTACGAATCTAGTTTCAGATTATAAAAATCCTGGGGAAATGCTAAATGCTTATAAAGCGATGTTTGTAATAAACGACAGTATAAAATCACCAATGGGAGGTAACATTGCAGCATTTAAGGATAAAAGCAATAAAGCAGGGAAATTGTGGAGTTGGGATGAACTTCAGGAAAAATATAGCGACCATGATTAAACAATTACATCGTGTTTTTTTTTATCTGAAATCTAAATTTCTATGTGTTGCGCTTATTGTTTTTATGATTGAAAATAGTGCAGCACAAAAAATAATAGTTTGTGAAAACTGTGAAGTTAATAGTCTACAGGCAGCCATTCAACAAGCCGAAGCAAACGATACGATTTTCATAAAAAACGGAATTTATAAAGAACACGATGTTATTATTGATAAGGCTTTACATATCGTAGGCGAAAATTATCCGGTGATTGATGCTGAAATGGAGGGGATGGGTTTAAAAATTAAGACTGAGAATTTTTCTGTTGAAGCTTTGAAAATTATCAATGTAGGCACCAGTCATACTAAGGATTTTGCAGGCATTCTTGTTTCTGAAGGCAAAAAATTTGAATTGAAAAATAACATTTTGGATAATGTTTTTTTTGGAATTTTAATTGAAAGATCTTCAGAAGGAATTATTTCAGGGAATAGAATTGAAAGCAATTCAAAAGACCAGGCAACTTCTGGCAACGGTATACATATCTGGAAATCTGAAAATATACTTGTAAAAAATAATACGGTAAAAGGTTTAAGAGATGGTATTTATTTTGAATTTGTAGATAAATCGAAAATTATCAATAATACCTGTAAAAATAATTTACGGTATGGACTGCATTTTATGTTCTCGAATAATGATTTATATAAATCCAACGTTTTTGAAAATAATGGTGCCGGTGTAGCAGTAATGTATTCAAAATTTATTGATATGGAGCATAATCACTTCAGGAAAAACTGGGGTAGTGCTTCGTACGGACTTCTACTTAAAGAAATAACAGATTCAACTTTAAAAAACAATATTTTTGAAGATAATACCATTGCAATTAGTGCCGATAATACTAATCGCATAGATTTTCTGGAAAATGATTTCAGAAATAATGGTTATGCCGTAAGAATACGTGGTGCGGTTTACGATAATAAATTTAAGCGAAACAATTTCTTATACAACTCTTTTGATGTTGCTTACACCGGGAAACTTAATAATAATGAATTTCAGAACAATTATTGGAGTAATTATTCTGGTTACGATTTGGATAAAGATGGGATTGGTGATGTTCCTTTTAGGCCGGTAAGTTTATTCTCTTACGTGGTAAATAAAACTCCTGAAGCAATTATACTTTTAAGAAGTATGTTTATCGATTTGCTTAATTTTTCAGAAAAAGTCTCTCCTATTTTTACTCCGGCAGATCTTATCGATGCAGAACCTAAAATGAAAAAGATAGAATGATAACAATTACAAATCTTCATAAACAATTTGGGAATTTAAAGGTTTTAAATGGCTTAAACCTCCAGATTACCGAAGCCGGAATTATCGCTATCTTAGGCCCTAATGGTTCTGGAAAGACTACTTTAATAAAAAGCATTTTAGGGATGGTGTTGCCACAGCAGGGAGAAATAAAAGTAATTGATAGTAAAGTGCATAAACGCTATGGTTACCGACAAAAAATCGATTATTTACCGCAAATTGCTAATTTCCCTAGCAATTTAAAGGTGAAAGAACTTATCGAAATGGTAAAGGATCTTCGTGGCCAGTCCCCACGAGATAAGGAATTAATTCAACTTTTTAAGTTAGAACCTTATCTAGATAAAAAGCTTGGTAAGCTTTCTGGTGGGAGCCGGCAAAAAGTAAATTTAGTTTTATGCTTTATGTTTGATAGCCCTCTAATTATTCTGGATGAACCAACTTCTGGACTAGACCCTGTTTCACTTATCCGGTTAAGGGAGCTTATTCAGCAAGAAAAAGAAAAAGGGAAAACCATACTTATTACTTCCCATATTATGAGTTTTGTGGAAGAAATATCAGATAGAATTATTTTCTTACTGGAAGGTAAAATTTATTTTAAAGGCACGGTGAACGATTTAAAAACCGTAACCGGAGAGCCAAATTTTGAACATGCAATTGCCAAAATTTTAACCAGTAATCATGCTTAAAATATTAAAGTATAGCTTTTACGATTTATCCCGTAGCCGCTGGAGTTACGTATACTTCTTTTTCTATTTGCTTTTAGGAGTTGTATTACTTTTTTTAAATAACGATCTGTCTAATGCGGTAATTACCTTAATGAATGTTATCATTATTTTAGTACCGCTTATCAGTACCATTTTTGGGGTGATGTATTTTTACAATTCGCGCGAATTTACAGAACTTCTTTTAGCCTTACCAGTTAGTAGAAACAGCATATTTTTAGGACAGTATTTTGGTTTGGCCATATCCTTATCAACTAGCCTTATTTTGGGCCTTGGCCTACCTTTTATAGCTTATGGAGTGTTACAATCTGGTGCAATTTGGGATTTTGCCTCACTATTAATTTCAGGAGTATTTTTAAGTTTAATATTTACCGCATTGGCTTTAAATATCGCTTTATCCAACGAAAACAAGATAAAAGGTTTTGGGTTGGCGATTCTACTATGGTTGTTTATGGCTATAGTATATGACGGACTTTTTTTGGTGGCATTAGTTTATTTTCAGGATTATCCATTAGATAAGTTTTCTTTAATCACGATTATGCTTAATCCAATAGATCTTTCGCGTATTCTTATTTTGCTGAAGTTGGACATCTCGGCTTTATTAGGATATACCGGAGCTGTTTTTAAAGATTTTTTTGGAACAGCTTTAGGAACTATCATATCTTTTTCAGTATTAATTTGTTGGGTTATTTTACCGGTTTGGCGAATAAAATATATTTCTGAAAAAAAAGATTTTTAGCTAAACTACCTCAGATGGAAGTCTTATAAACCTTGAACAAACTAGTTGAAAATTTGGTGAATTTTTATATGAACTTGCAACAAAAAGCTGGACTTTAAGTTGAGTGACTATGTTGCTAGTTTTTGATGATGCATATCTATTTCAAATTCTTTAATGGTTCTGTTTCCTAAATAGGAATGGCTTCTTCTGATATTGTACCAGGTTTCTTTCCATTGAAATGAAAGATAGATAATTATGCCTTTGATCTAAGTTTATATTTATGCCAATATACCCAATCTACTTTTAGAGATTTAAAAAAGGATTCCGCTTCGGCATTGTTCCAGCAGTTTCCTTTTCCCTAATACTATTTTAATATACTTCTTTTAGATGTTTTAGAGTGAACTGAGCTGCTGACTCTAACTGCTCAGTAAGCTCTCAGTTATCTAATTGACCTATAATTTAATTTTTTAACTTCTGTGTTCAAGTCAATGGAAAATGAAATAATTTTCTCAGGAAGATTCGGGTATATCAGCAGTTTCATTATGAATTAAGGTGGAAGATAGTCATCTCTCCAGTGGGAACGGTTACAATTCTTTTACTGCTATGTTTACAGAATTTTTTTTGCTCTAAAAATATCCAAAATAACTTTTAGGCTATCTATCCTAAAATATTTTAGATTAAAAGAATTATTATGAGTTCACTCATAATTTAAAAGCCAGCAGTTCTTCAACTTTGTAACGTAGAATTTAAAAATCATCGTTATGAATATGTTACAAACAAAAACAGTAGGTCAAATGGTTACTCAAAATGTTAAAGCCGCACATGTTTTCAAAAAGTATAATATCGACTTTTGCTGTGGTGGCGGGATTAGCATCCAAAAAGCCTGTGATCGTGCTAATGTTTCTTTTGAAGATGTAGCACAAGATCTACAAAACCTTGATCATATTGAAGATCGTGCTACAGATTATAATAACTGGGAGTTGGATTTTTTAATCGATCATATTATCAATATCCATCATAGATATGTTGAAGAAAGTATCCCAATGTTAGTGCAATACGGTACAAAAGTAGCTAAAGTACACGGTGATGGCCATCCTGAATTGCTGGAAATCCAAGCGCTTTTTGCAATGGTCGCTACAGAGCTTAGCGGGCATTTACGAAAAGAAGAGCTCATTTTATTTCCTTTTATCAAAAAAATGCTTCAGTCCAAAACTGAGAATACCGAATTAGCCCATCCACAATTTGAGAAAGTAGATAATCCTATAAAAATGATGGAGGCTGAACACGAAGAAGCGGGCGAAATTTTAAGAAAAATTGCCAAGCTTAGTAATAACTATACACCACCTGAAGGTGCCTGCAATACCTATCGTGCTTTTTTCTCTAAATTAGATGAATTTGAACAGGATCTTCACCATCATATACATCTGGAAAATAATATTTTGTTTCCTAAAGCCCTTCAATTAGAAAAAACGATTCAGTATTCCGAATAATATAGCCTTTTTGGCTGGGTTCACTTATTAAATACCTAATCTGAAGCAAAACTTTTGGTTTTGTCTCTTTTTAAACTTTTTATATGACTAAAGAGAAAAAATTGTGGCTCACCTTTATTTTGGTGATGATTGCATCTTTCGCAGTTTTGGGCTATTACGGCTTTAAAATTTATCAGGAAGCGCCTCCGCTACCAAATAAAATTGTAACTACTGATGGAGAAAAAATTTTTGATGGACAAGAAATTAAAGATGGGCAGAATGTCTGGCAAAGTATAGGCGGGCAGGAAGTAGGATCAATATGGGGTCATGGTGCTTATACCGCTCCAGATTGGACGGCAGATTGGCTTCACCGGGAAGCATTATTTTTTTTAAATCATTGGGCTAGAGAAGATTTTGGCAATGCTTATGATCAGTTAGGGGAAGAGCAGCAGGCTGCACTGCAAAAGCGCTTACAACTAGAAATAAGGAAAAACACCTATGACGAAAAAAATAGGACGATTACTATTTCTCCTTTAAGAGCCAAAGCAATTGCATTTTTAAGCGATTATTATGCGGGGCTATTTATGGGAAATCCTGATTTGGATGAATTAAGATCGGATTACGCGATCCCAAAATATTCTATAAAAGACCAGGATAAAATGTATAAAATGAATGCCTTTTTCTTTTGGGCATCCTGGGCTGCAATTACAGAACGCCCAGATAGTGAAGTAACCTATACCCATAATTGGCCGGCAGATGATTTAATTGGGAATAAAGCTACGGGCGATTTAATAATCTGGACGGGATTCAGTATCATTTTATTACTTTTTGGAGTGGGGGTGATGATCTTTCATCATGCACGTCTTAAGGAAGAAGAAACTCCAGAAATACCCAAAGAAGATCCGCTAATGCGGCAAAATATTACCTCATCGATGTATGCTGTAAAAAAATATATGTGGGTAGTGAGTTTATTGATTCTTATTCAGGTAAGTTTTGGAGTGATTACCGCACATTATGGGGTAGAAGGCGATGCTTTTTATGGTCTTGACCTGGCTGATATTTTACCTTATTCCATTTCCCGAACCTGGCACGTACAGCTGGGGATTTTATGGATCGCAACCGCATGGCTTGCCACGGGACTGTATATAGCCCCCGCAGTTTCTGGGAAAGACCCTAAATTCCAGGTTTTTGGAGTTAATTTCTTATTTATCTGCCTGCTTATTATTGTACTGGGGTCTATGGCAGGACAATGGATGGGAATTATGCAGAAACTGGGGCTAGTAGAAAACTTTTGGTTTGGCCACCAGGGTTATGAGTATGTAGATTTGGGACGTTTTTGGCAGATATTTTTATTTGTGGGCCTTTTTGTGTGGCTTGCGCTTATGGTGAGACCATTAATACCGGTCTTAAGAAGAAAAACTTCAGAAAAAAATCTACTTATTATGTTTCTGGTATCTTCTGCCGCTATTGCTTTATTTTATGGTGCAGGGCTTATGTGGGGTAGACAAACCAATCTGTCAATTGCAGAATATTGGCGGTGGTGGGTGGTTCACCTTTGGGTAGAAGGCTTTTTTGAGGTTTTTGCTACGGTCGTCTCGACATTTCTATTTGTAAGATTAGGATTGTTACGGACAAAAACTGCAACTTTAAGTGTGTTGCTAGCTACTATTATTTTTCTTTCTGGTGGGATTATAGGTACTTTTCACCACCTCTATTTTAGCGGGACTCCAACTGCGGTAATGGCGCTGGGTGCTACCTTTAGTGCGTTAGAAGTAGTTCCGCTGGTACTTATTGGTTACGAGGTTTATGAAAATTATAAATTAAGCCGCGCCACCCGGTGGATTAAAGATTATAAATGGCCTATTTACTGCTTAATTGCTGTAGCATTCTGGAATTTTCTGGGAGCAGGAATATTTGGATTTGTGATTAATCCGCCAATTGCTTTATATTATATGCAAGGTTTAAATACCACGGCCGTCCATGCTCATACCGCTTTATTTGGAGTTTATGGAATGCTGGGAATTGGTTTGATGCTTTTTGTGTTGCGCAGCCTTTACCGTTTCCAGATATGGAATGATAAATTACTTCGTTTTTCGTTTTGGAGTATTAATATAGGTTTATTGCTGATGGTTGTATTAAGTGTGCTCCCAATTGGGCTTTTACAAACTGTAGCCAGTGTAAACCACGGGATGTGGTATGCAAGGTCGGCAGAATTTATGCAACAACCAGAAATGGCTGTTCTTAAATGGTTAAGAGTGATAGGAGATACTATTTTTGCCATAGGCTTAGTAACTTTTGTTTGCTTTGTATTTAGTCTTAAAAAGGATAAAAATATTCCTGATAATAAAAGCAGGCTGGAATAATGATTATAATAAAAAAATTTGAATTCAATTCTTGTTGAAATCACAAGAATTGAATTCAGGTTTTTTTGGATATTTTAGAGAATGCTTCAATTAAAGAAACATATAAATATTGCACTACTTTACTTTTTGATGGTTGGAGCTATGGGGGTCTTGCTTCGGCTTTTTTATGTAACGCCTGTATTAGTAAATTATCGATATATCGTTCATGCACATTCTCACGTAGCCTTACTGGGTTGGGTATATTTGGCGATATCGACCATTATTTACAGAATGTATTTTTCAGAAAAAGTAGTAGATAAAGCTTATCAAAAGATATTTCTGCTAACCAATATGAGCATTTTAGGAATGATGTTTTCCTTTCCCTTCCAGGGCTATGCTTTATTTTCTATTATTTTTTCAACACTTTTTCTAATTGCTTCTTATTTGCTGGCATGGTTTTTTTTAAAAAAGGTTCCCTCTAATTTTAAAAAAAGCTGTTCCTACTGGTGTGTTAAGGCCGCACTCTGCTATATGGTTTTGTCGAGTCTTGGTCCTTGGGCTGTTGGTGGGATAATGGGTACTCTGGGTAAATCCTCGATATGGTATAAATTAGCGATCTATTTTTATTTGCATTTTCAATATAACGGATGGTTTATCCTGGCGCTGATTGGAGTACTATTTTTTATTGCAGAAAGGGTTAAAATCGATATTCCCAAACAAAAATTTTTTCGTTTTTTCTGGTTAATAAATGCAGGTATTGTTTTCAGTTTTTTCTTATCGGTTTTATGGCTGAAACCTCCTGCTATATTTTACTGGCTTGCTGCACTTGGCGCAATGTTACAAGTGGCCGCTTTTTTTGAGTTTTTTTACATAATTAAAAAGATATGGAAATACCTCCAAGATCAACTTACCGTCATAAGCGCTTTATTATTGAAGATAAGCGCAGGATGTTTAAGCATAAAAATTTTACTTCAGTTATTTAGTGCATTGCCTTTTTTCGCTGAATTATCCTTTAAGTATACCGATTTTGTGATCGGATATTTACACTGGACCTTCTTGGGTGTTATAAGCTTAGCACTATTCGGTTTTTTAAATCATTTCAATTTTATAAAAATAAATCGCGGGCAATTTTGGTTGTATGTTACCGGTTTTATATTATCGGAAGGTTTAATTTTTTATAAAGGTGTATTCTTATGGATGAGATGGGGCTTACTTAACAATTATTTTGAGATACTGGTTGGGATTAGCGCGCTGATTCCTGTTTCTATAGGGGTTATTTTATTTCAGAATTTAAAAAGAAAAGCGACTGGAGATAATGAAAAATGAGATGTGATTTTATACTAAAACAAGTTATTTTTATAAAAACTAAAAAATGATCGAAACAGGGATACTTTTAGAATTTGGTGCTCAAAAATGCGAATATAATAAAGGGGATCGGTTATTTGGAGAAGGCGAGATGGCCCAAAATTACTACCAGGTGATCTCCGGTGAAATTAAAATGAATAATTATAATTTAGACGGAAAAGAATTTATACAAGGAATTTTTAAAGACGGGCAAAGTTTTGGGGAACCCCCTTTATTTGCAGATGTAAAATATCCTGCTAATGCTGAAGCTATTGTAAATTCTATAGTTTTCAAATTGTCAAAAAAACATTTTCTCGATTTACTTGCTAGAAACCCGGAAATTCATCTTAAAATAACCCAGACACTAGCTAAAAGACTTTTTTACAAAGCGATTATGGTTTCAGAAATTTCTAGCCAAGAGCCAGAGCATCGTATTTTAAGAATTCTTGATTATTTTAAAAACCATGTTCATAAAAAGGAAGTTCCCTTCAGTTTTAAAGTAAATCTAACCCGCCAGCAAATTGCTGACTTGACAGGTTTACGTGTAGAAACGGTGATCCGGGCCATGAAGTCATTAGAGAAAAAAGGAGAACTTAAAATTATTTCGAGAAAGGTTTATCGATAAAATGGAAATTGGATAATATGATATGCTTGTAAAATACAATGAACGCTATTAAATTTATTAGAAGGTATTTAAATTTAAAAAAAGCGTGCGTATCTATTAGCTTAGTAACATTCTTTACAAAAACTACGGAATTATCAAGCGATGTCCTTTTGCTTAATATTACTCGTCAGTTAAGGGTATGGAAATATCTCCCATGAAATTCATCTTTTCCAAATTCTAATAATCTAAAAAAGATGTCTTTAAGGGGATGTAACTGAAATTTGATAGTATTATCATTTATTTCATCTTTTATATAAAACCAAAAGGAAATTTCAGCAAATCAGTTTTTAACCAAACACAATGTCGACTTGAATTTTCACTATGCCAAAAGTATTGATAAAGAATTTGGTGATTTTGGAGTTGGAGCTAAAGAAATTTTTGAATCAATAAAAAGTTTTAAAAAAACGATCAAAATCTTTGGCTGCTCATCTATAAGAAACGAAACTATCATCTAAGGGGCAAAAAGAGTCAATAGAAACCAGTATGGGGCATAAATTAATTATATCCGAGTAAAAGTAGCAACTTCATAAAATTCCTTACTAAAAAAGTGGAACAACAATTTTATCAATTTAAAAATGTAGCACAGGTCTTAGAAAAATTGTTCGCCCTTTTTTGCATCTCTACCGCAATGATGATTTACTGTGGATTCATTGTGAATATTTTAATCTTCATAATTAATTTTGAAGATTAAAATGTTTCTTGATCTTCCAGGATATTATTAATAAAATTTATTTTTCTCTCTTTCAAGTATAAATATTCAAGTTAAAGGATTCATCTCGTTTGGTTCGAATGCTTAGTGCCAAATATGTATCAGTTTTTGGAGGCGATTCTACCAAAAAAGCATTTAAAAAAGCGCATACCGAATATTTAAATTTCTTAGAGATGAATGCCGATTTTTCAGGTGGACAAGAAGAGATAGCAGAATACGAGTATCTAAAAAATAATCCAAAGAAGGCTATTAAAGCCTATGAAACCGCTTTAGCCTTTGATGATTATAACAATAATGCACCTTTAAATCTTGCTTATTTATACTATCAACAAAACGATATAAAAAGAGCAGCTAGATTATACGATAAAGTGATTAAACAAGAGCCCGATAATAGTTACCCGTATTATATGTTAGGTTTGCTGTTTAATGAATTAGGAAAAGACAAGGCTTCGTTAAATTACTTAAAACAAGCGAGTGAGCGAGAACCCTTTAATTTTAGAGCTTATTACAATTACGCCCTAAAATTGCAACAAAAGCAGCAATTTTCAGAATCAATAAAAGTGATTGAAAAGGCTTTAAAAAAACTGCCAAATAATTCCGAATTATTGTATGTAAAGTTAATTGGATTGATGAAATTGAATAAAGTAAACGAAGCCGAAAAAGTTTGTAGCCAATTAATAACGCTAAATCCCGGCAACCAAAACTTTCAGCAAATTTTAGTCTAAATTCAAAATAGCAAGCAGTAATTAAAAGGGGTATATTAATTTGTTAAACAGCCAGTATACCTGCCAAAAGCTTTAAATCCTCTATTAATTGGTTCGAGTTTTGTACCATCGGGGTCACAACAAGAGGTGCTTTAATAGTATCTCTTTTTTATTTATCGTCTATTTTATTAAGGAATTTAGACCTTATTCCTTTTAAACTATCAATTATTAGTCTTTTATAAACGGTTCGATTTTTCTAGTGAGGTAAGATGATTGGATTCGAACCTATTCAAGGTGTATGATATTAAACACTTCAAATTATATATATTTTTATTTTTGGAAGACTTTTACCCTTATTTTATCGAAGTTAAAATTAATTTCAGCGTTATCTGTCCAACCACAATTTAAACTGCGGCATTTTAATGCGGCTAACAATTACTTCCTTATCACGGCTTCTTTTTAAGATGACCTTTGCTTTTTCATTAAAATATTTTTGGATATTTTCAATGCTGTTGATGTTTAGAATAAACTGCCTGTTAACACGAAAGAAATACTGCGGGTCTAGTTGGTCTTCCAATTCTTCCAGATTGTAAGGAACAGCGATAGCAGTGCCGTCAAGAAGTTTAAAATAGACATTCTTATTTTCCAGAAAAACAAAATCAATATCCTTCACAGGAATTATCTTATAGTTTTCGCGATAATGTAGCAAGAAACGGGTTTTATATTCTTTCTGCTGTGTTTGCAGCATGGTCAAAATACCGTTTATGTCCTCCGCGGAGGTCAATAAGCGAGATTTAAATACCTTGTCTAAAGCCTCTTCCAATTCTTCTTTCATAATAGGCTTTAACAGATAAGCTGCACCATAAACCTTAAATGCCTGCAGGGCATACTCATCGTAAGCCGTAGTGAAAATCACGGGAGATTGAATGTGTATCTGGTTATAAATTTCAAATGATAATCCATCTTCCAAGCGAATATCCATAAAAATAACATCAGGATGTTGATGGGTATTCAGCCATTCCACACTTTCCTGGATGCTTGGCAATACTGCCAGCAGCGTGATTGTAGGGTCATAATTTTGGACTAGCCCTCTTAGCAGGTCTGCATTGTACTGTTCGTCTTCTATGATCAGGTAGTTCATAACGGATGGATGCATGAAATCGTTAAGGATGAATGGTACTTACTTGTCCAGTTTCACCATCTTGTTGCGTAGTATAATGTTTGAATAATCCATTAAGCTCCAATGTTTGTTGAGTTGAGAAGTATTTTTTTACCATTATTTATAGTTTAATAATTCCGAATCTTCATTAACACTAATTTTCAATTTTGAATTAACAAAACTTATTTATGCTTTATCAATTGAATATTTTCCAGCTCCTGCTAGAAATAGCACAACAAAGGTTATAAAAAACAATAAAGCATGTTCTTTAGTTGCTAAATCATCTTTAGCATGTACTACAAATGCAGCAACAAACATAGTAATGGCAGCCGGGATTGCAGCCCATTTTGTTTTAAAACCTATAATCAACATAATCGGAGCGACAACCTCTCCAATAAGTGCCAAAATTAAGGATAGTGTAGCACCAACACCTATGATGTTACCAAAATCGGAAGGGTTTGATAACATACTTATTTTTGGAATTCCGTGAGTAAGCATGAAGCCACCAAAACCAACTCTTAATATTAAAAGTGCTAAATCGTTAAAGTTTTTTTTCATCATTATAAAATTTATTTAGTTTTTCTTACAAGGTTAATACTTATTGTTTTCCACAATACTAAAGGCTTAACAAAGGTAATTGTACTTCAAAACTCGTATGTGTTTTCCTGATTTCTGGTATTTTCCCTTGCAGCAATTGATATCTTTCTTTGATATTTTTTAAACCCATTCCAGTGCTTTTATAGTCTATATTGATCGGCTGAAGGTTATTTTTCACGATAATTGATGCATCCTGGTCGCTCTCAATAGTTAAATACAAAGGTTGCTTTGCCGTAGCAATATTGTGCTTAATGGCATTTTCCAGGAGCAGTTGTAAAGTTACCGGCGGTATCCCTTTGCGTTTATCCGCTTCATTGATATTTATGTTCAGGAACATTGTTTTTCCGTGGCGTATCTTAATCAAGTGGAAATACATTTCGACAAACTTCAACTCTTCCTCTAAAGCAATGATATCTTTTTTTCCGGTCGTTAAAATATAACGGTATACCCTGGAAAGGTTTGAAAGAAATTCCTGAGCATCCTTCGGATTGGTTTCAATCAATTGTGTGAGGATGCTGAAGTTATTAAATAAAAAGTGCGGGTCGAGTTGTAATTTCAGTATCTCCAGTTGCGACTGTAAAGCATTTTCTTTTAGTTGATGAGCGTGAAGCTCAAGTTTTTTACTTTCAATTACTTTAGCTTTCCAATTTTCAAAAAAGAAATAAGAATGGTAAAAACTATTTACAAAGGCAGCTATGATCATATTGACGACAAGATATTGCCTAAGTTCCAGGTCAGGGTTGGATTCTGATGTTTCGGGCCAAAAGATCGCATAAACAAAACTTTCAACATATAGCAAAAAAAACATTGCACCTATGACTACTAGGGTCGTGGCAAAAAAGTGCACTAAAATGTTGTCCCGCAAAATGAGGTGTTTATTTGCATAACGCGAAAGCAAATCAACAACCCCAAAAAGAACAGCATAGATAACCACACCAACCAGAATAGTCGTAAGAATTTCTATCCACTTTGCTTCCGTGTAAAAGTCCCACCAACTGCTTTTGGGGTTTAAAAGGTATTGTATAAGGTTAGCCAGACCTAATGAAACCAGCACTGCACTCCAGTGGAAAAAAGGTTTCCACTGCTGATGAACCAGAGATGATGCCCTCTCCTTCATTTAATTACCTCCTAAAGATTTGTATAAAGCAATGTAAGCATTTATTTCTTTCTGCATCGTCGCCGTATGTGCCAATTCCGTCTGCAAATAGCTTTGTTGTATGGTCAGGACTTCCAGATAATTAGCTTCTCCATATTTATAAAGAATCTGAGCATCTGTAATGGCCTGGTCCAATGCAGCTTTTCTGTTATTAACCTCTATCATTTGTTCTTTAATCCTTTTGATATTGCTCATAGCGGTACTTACTTCCTCTACGGCATTTATCACTGATTTCCTGAATTCGTGTACCGCTGCTTCTCGTTGATGCAATGCCTGCTCATAAGACGACCTTATGCTTCTTTTATTAAAAATAGGCTGGGTTAACCCTGCCGTGGCGGTTCCAAATAGGGAAGTGGGAATAGAAAACCAATTGCTTGCTTTGATGGCATTTAGCCCACCTTGTGCTGTAATTTTCAGGCTTGGGTAAAAATCTGCTTTGGTAATACCCACTCTTGCATTGGCAGCCTGCAATACTAATTCCTGTTGTTTTACATCTGGTCGGTTTTGTAATATATCGGTCGGAACCCCCGTCACTAATGGGGCCAAAAATGCTGCTTTGGTCAAAGAATCTAAACGCTCTACTATAGCCGGGTAACTTCCAGCCAACGCTTGCAAAGCATTTTCCTGTGCTTTTATGCTGGCTTTTATTTCAGGGATCAACGCACGGGTTTCTGCCAGTTGTGCTTCAGATTGTCGGATCGCCAAAGAGCTTATATCTCCTACCTGATATTGCACTTGCAAGATGTTCAATGTTTCCTGCATACTTTTTTCTACTTCCTGCGTGATGCGCAGTTGCTTGTCCAGGCCAAGCAAGTTATAATAAGCCTGAGCCGTTTGTGCAATTAGTTGTACACGTAAAGCTCTTCGGTTTTCAGCCTGACCTAAATAGTTGGCTAAGGCTTCCTCTCGCTGTCTTTTTAATTTTCCCCAAAAATCGAGATCCCAAGACAATGAGGGAGCCAGGTTATATTCTTCAAATATGGAACTTCCAGCGAACGAACCCGTCATACTATTTTTTGAAAGCCGTTGAACACCCGCACTAATTTGCAGATTGACTTCGGGAAGGTAATTGAGTTTTACGTTCTTTAAAACTGCTTCTGTAGCTAATAAATTTTCGGCAGCTATCAATAAATCAGGATTGTTTTCCAGGACATTATCTAATAAATCAATCAACTTATCATCATTAAAAAACTCCTTATAAGAAGGGATTTCTATTATGCTGCTATCAATTTCTGAAAGTGCTTCATCATAAGTATCCGGAATATTCAGTTTTGGACGCTGGTAATCCTGAGTTATTTTACAAGACTGGACCAATACCATTAGAACTAGACCTGTAGAGATATTTTTTATCATTGAATTCTTCATCGGTTATGCGTTTTGGTTACCGGAAATTTTCTCCTGTAAGCTTTGGAAAATCATGTACAAAACAGGAACTATCAATACGCCGAGAAGAACCCCGCTTACCATTCCTCCGGCAGCACTGATACTGATGGATTTATTGCCGATTGCCGTTCCTCCTTTGGCAAACATTAGCGGTATCAATCCCACAACAAAAGCTAATGAGGTCATCAAAATAGGGCGTAGGCGCATTTTGGCTCCCGCAATTCCAGCATCGAAAATGGACAGTCCTGCCTTGCGTTGTTGCAGGGCAAATTCCACAATCAGAATGGCATTTTTGGCTAATAAGCCCATCAGCATAATCAGCGCGATCTGCACGTAAATATTATTGTCGAGCCCCGCAAAACCGGTCGCGATAAAAACGCCCAGCACTCCAGTAGGAAGCGACAGTATCACAGGCAGTGGCAACAGGTAACTTTCATATTGACCCGCAAGCAGGAAGTAAATAAAGAGGATACTCAAACTGAAAATGAAAATCATTTGAGAGCCTGACTTTTTTTCCTGTAAGCTTAGTCCGTTGTACTCATATCCATAACCCTTTGGCAATTCTTGGTTAAGAACTTCATCTACAGCATTCATTATTTTTCCTGTACTGGCATCACCTGCGGAATTCACATTTACCGATATACTGTTGTAGAGATTATAGCGGCTGATGTTCTGTGGGCCAAATACTTTTTTAAGTGTTATCAAAGTGGAAATCGGCACCATTTGATTCAGGTTATTTCGAACCATAATATTTGCCAGAGAAGTTTCGTCTCTCCTGTAATCGGCTTCAGAACGTACGTTTACCCGGTAAAGCCTTCCAAAGCGTATAAAATCGGTTGTTTGTGAACCCGTCAAATACAGTTGCAAAGCATCCATTACTTCTTTAGGAGTTAATCCCAGTTGCTGTGCTTTGTCTTCATCAAGTTTTACCTCATATTGCGGATAATCGCTGCGAAAACTGGTAAATGCGGTACTAATTTCAGGACGCTTGTTTAAGGCATCAATGACTTTTCTGCTTACCTTTTCAAAATCTATGATATCACCGGAAGTTCTATCCTGCAAAACAAACTCTACACCACCTGTCGTTCCGAAGCCTTCGACCGCAGGATTACGGAAGACCATTAGTTCGCCCTTTATTTTATTTTTCAGTGAAGACTCAATTTTATGCATCACCTTATTGATGTCTGATACTGCACCCCGGTCTTCTGGTTTTTTAAGGGTAATAAAGCCCATTGCGGAATTGGGAGAGGCCCCTGATGAAAACATACTAAAACCAGAAACGGTACTGACACTTTTTACTTCCGGTAATGCTGAAATGATTTTTGTAGCCTTTTCCATTTCTGCCGTAATAAACTGCAGGTTCGCACCAGTTTGCAGGTTCACCGCAAAGCTCAGATTGTTATCATCTTCTGCAGGAATAAATCCTTTTTGTGCATTGTTCATCAAAAAGAAGGCTACGAAAGAAACCAATGATAATGCTCCTATGGCAATAACTTTTTTCATTCCTAAAAACCTTACTGCCCTTATATATTTATCTGTGAGCCGCTCAAAACTGGCATTGAATGCATCAGAGAAGCGCTGGGTAAATTTCTTTTTTTCTCCCCCTTCTTCGTTATGATGATTTCTTAATAATAAAGCACACAGGGCCGGACTCAGGGTAAGGGCATTTACGGCAGAAATCAATATGGCAATAACTAAGGTATAAGAGAACTGCCTGTAGAATATACCGGCAGGTCCTTCCATAAACCCTACCGGCAAAAATACGGCTGCATTGACTAGTGTGATGGAAATAATGGCTCCGCTGATTTCGCTCATAGCTGAAATTGTGGCATTTTTTGCCGATTCCCCGGTTTGCTGCATCTTGGCGTGTACCGCTTCAACAACCACAATGGCGTCGTCCACTACGATACCGATAGCCAGTACCAGGGCGAACAGCGTCAATACATTAACCGAAAACCCGATGAGATAGATGAAAAAGAAGGTACCAATAATGGACACCGGAACCGCTATGGCAGGGATAATGGTGGAGCGGAAGTCCTGAAGAAAAACCAATACCACAATGAATACCAGGAGGAAGGCTTCTATTAGCGTGGATTTCATCTGAGAAACAGACGTGTCTAAGCGATCTTTCATATTTTGGATAAGATCGTATTTGATACCATCAGGAGCATTATTTTGAAAACGATCCAATGATTTTTTTACTTCAACGGCAATGTTATTGGCATTGGAGCCACTGGCCTGAATAACAGCAAATACAATAGAAGGCATTCCATCGGTATAGGTATCACTCGAATAATTAGATAGTCCAAACTCAATACGGGCAATATCTCCCAAACGTAAAACAGCACCATCGGTTTTTGAACGGAGAATGATCTTTTCAAATTCTTCAGGCGTATTGAGTTTGCCTTTATAACGCAAGGTGTATTGTAACGAAGCGTCACTTTCTTCGCCCAGAGTTCCCGGTGAGGCTTCAAAACTATATTGCTGTATGGCAGTTTCCACATCAGCAGGAACTAAGCCATAAGACGATAACTTGACGGGGTTAAGCCAAATACGCACCGAATATTCTTTGGAACCAAATAAGCTCACATTACCCACACCAGGAATACGTTTTAACTCGGGAACAAGGTTTATTTCTGCATAATTGGAAAGAAAACCCTCATCATATTTTTCGGGCTTTTCGCTGTTGACATTCACAATCATCAAATAGCTTGACTGCTGTTTGGTGGTTGTTAGGCCAAGACGGATTACTTCCTGTGGTAGTTGAGCATTAATTTGTGCCACTCGATTTTGTACGTTGACGGCAGCCTGATCGGGATCGACGCCTTGTTTGAAAATAATGGTCGTAGAGAAGCTTCCGTCGTTTGCGGCACTGGAGGTCATATACTGCATATTTTCCACCCCATTAATGGCTTGCTCTAAAGGCGTAATAACCGAGCGAATGACACTTTCAGCGTTAGCCCCTGGGTATGTGCCTGATACGAATACCGTAGGCGGTGCGATATCGGGAAACTGGGTCATTGGAATGCGCATTAACCCCAAAATTCCTAAAAGCACCAGGATGATTGAGATCACTGTAGCGAGTACAGGTCTTTTTATAATCTTGTTTAACATTTTTTACCGGATCTTAGGGGTTGGTTTTTGGAGTTATGGTGGCATTTTCAGGAACTGATGCCAGTTCATTGGCGATAATTCGGTTGCCGGGATTAAAGCCAGATTTTACAATATAAAAATCCCCTGATTTCACATAATCCTTCAAGGCTACACGTTGCATTTGGTTAGATTTGTCCAGTAGGCCTACCATAAGTTTGTCCTGTAATTCATAGGTTGCCAGAAGCGGAATCTTATAAACGTTGTGTTCTGTTGTTTTTAAAACAATCCTTCCTGTATTTCCGGTTCTTAACAAGCCCTCCGGATTGAGAAATGAGGCACGAAGCATCACGGAACCTGTGGTCGGATCGAATTGTCCGTCCATCATATCTATTTTACCCTGATGCTTGTAAAGGCTTCCATCTGCGAGTAACAGGCTTACATCCTGAAAACTTTTCAGTTTCTCTAGTAAGTTTTCACCCGAACGATTGGCATTGATTTTCAGGATTTCATTTTCTGGAAGCGAGAAATAGGCATAGATTTCGCTCACCTGCGAAAGGGTGGTCAGCGGCTGGGTGTCATTAGGCCCTACAAGAGCTCCCTGACGGTTGGGAATACGACCTATATAACCACTTACCGGGGCTTTCACTACTGTAAATCCAAGATTAACATCAGCAGAAGCGACCAGGGCCTGCTGTTGATTGACGGCTGCTTTAGCATTTTCATAAGTGGCTTTAGCCTTTTGATATTGAAAATCGGCGACCACCTTGTTTTCGCTAAGGATTTTATATTTGTCTAGTTCAAGTTGTGCGGATTCCAATTGCGATTTTGCCATAGACAAAGCGGCCAACGCGTTATTTTTTTGTTCGCGATATACACTTGCGTTGATATGAAATAAAGTTTGCCCTTGGTTTACGTAAGCCCCTTCGTCCACTAAGATCTTATCAATATAACCACTGATCTGTGGGCGGATTTGGATGTTATCTTTTCCCTGTAAACTTGCCGGGAATGATTTCTCAATGACGGCATCAGAGGGCTGTAGGGTTATTAGCTCTGCCTGCATTGCTTCAGCTTGTTGTTCTGGTTCACTGTTGGAGTTTTTACAGCTTTGAATGAAAAATAGCACTGTTAACAACCAAAGCAGCATATTTTGTTTTTTATGCGTTAAGCACTTCATTTGCTTTTTTTTGACGATTATCCACGCCAAAACTAGAGTCCTTTCCTGGTTATATTGGGCGTAATCTTATTGAAGTGCGGAAATTGAAAACTGAAATGCAGATATTGGGAAGTAAGCTTTTCTTTTTGAATTACTTTTCTAAGTATTTAACTTTTAAAAAAACGAAAATATTATTTTAAATTCATTGAAATTATTTCGGAGGAAAATAGTTTACTATCTTTATCAAGACGAATCAAATGAATTCAATTTTAAAGTTCACAGATCGTCAACATGAAAAATAGACACTAGCATTTATGGGGCTTTACAGACAGCGGTGAATCCTGCCGAGGTCACTTTTGAAGAAGATAAATGATTACAAAACCACGCAAATCCTAGGAATTGTGTGGTTTTTTTAGTTTTGTCTATTTTCAAAGAATATAATATTCGCAAATCCAATACATTTATTTTAGATTCCAGGAGTTATATTGAAACTAAGCCAATCTCCAATCCTCTCTGTATGCGGCTATATTTGCAGGGCCTTATCTCATTAGAGATGTTAAAAGAAAAATGAAATATAAGGTATTTCATTTATTAATCTTTATCCTGTATGGCCGCACCTTATTAATATATTGCACAACATTTATCTGTAGCACATTTACAATTTTTCAGATTATAAAAATGAAGAGCGATCAGGATGACGGTAGGTAAACAAATAAACCACTCTTTTAGGTATTCGGTTTGAAGTGATTCATCCATGATGGTGAGGGATAAATATCCAATTTTTCCACAGTGCAATTTTAATCCAGTATCTATTTGCATTTTGAATGCGTGAATTATTGCTGTAAAAGAGATAATTAAAAACAAATAATCTATAACTCCCACTAAGCAGTTTTCCCTTTAAAACTCGTAAAATAATGGGCTTTAAGTGTAAGTTAGAATGGAGCAGCTATGCGATGTATCAAGCAAAAACTACTGGATATTATTTCAATTCACCTTTAATTTTTAGAACCATGTTTTAGGCGATTTCATTCAAAAAGTGCGCTAAAATAATGATTCGTTTTCCTTAATGAAAAATGGTCGCAATATGCTTATGCACATTAGATTATGGAAAAATATTATTTGAGCTAAGAATTTTTAGATAATAACGAACAAATCTAATTTAACCTCTAGTTAATATAAACTAGTAAAAAACAGATTATATTTAACGCAACTAAAATGCGTTAAATGAAAAGAAGAGATTTTTTTAAAAACAGTAGCTTTTTTGCTTTTGGAAGCCTTATAAGCCAATTTCATCCAGATATTTTGATGAAAGGCGAAAATAATTTCAATTCTAAAAAGGCAAAGAATGTCATATTCATGGTAAGTGACGGGATGAGTACGGGTACTATGAAGATGGCAGATAGGCTTTTGCAAATTAAGAATGGAAAAGGAAGTTACTGGTTAGATTTATATCGTGAGGAAAAAATAAGTAGGGCCTTAATGGATACAGCTTCTGCGGACTCGTTGGTAACTGATTCTGCTGCGGGGAGCTCGTCATGGGGTGGTGGAAAGCGAGTGCCTAATGGATCATTAAATATTTCGGCAAATGGTGAAGAACACTTGCCGATTCTTCAGAAATTTAAGAAATCTGGAAAAAAAGTAGGTTGCGTGACTACGGTACCGATTACTCATGCTACGCCAGCAGGTTTTTCTGTGATGCAAAAGGAGCGTGGAGATCAAGAGGCTATCGCTTTAAAATATCTTGATCTGGAATTTGATGTGATGATGGGTGGAGGTAACGAATATTTTTCTTCAGATAGAAGAGCAGACGGAAAGAATGTTTACGCAAGTTTTAAACAGAAAGACTTTTCTGTTTTTAGAAATCGGAAAGATTTAATCGAATCGAAATCAGAACAAAAATCCTTGGAGTTTTTGCTGATGGCGGACTACCATATGCATTGGATAGATCGAATGATCATGAATTAGAAAAATCAACCCCAACGTTAGCTGAAATGTCTAAATATGCAATCAGGCATCTTTCTCAAAAAAATGAAGCAGGTTTTGTTTTACAGATTGAAGGCGGGAAAGTTGATTGGGCTGCACATGCTAATGATGCAGCAGCTTTACTTTACGATCAAATTGCATTTGATGAAGCAATTAAAGAAGTTATGGATTTTGCTGAAGCAGATGGTGAAACTTTGGTAATTATTACAACAGACCACGGAAACGCCAATCCCGGTCTTATTAAAAGTCACGAAGTGGATAAAAATTTCAGCCATTTGCAAAATTTCACACATACTAATGATTGGTTGCTTCAGCAAATTAAAAGAAGTGCGAATTCTTTTTCATCCATTCGTGAAATTGTAGCTAATGCCAATGGAGATAAGACGATTACTGAAGAAGAAGCCAAAGTATTACTGAATTATTACAATAAGAATAACGGTGGCTTATATAATACAGGGAATCTGCCTTACGTTCCGATTGCTGAAATGCAAAAGAAGTACACTTCTATAGGATGGATAAGTATGGATCACTCTGGAGATTATGTAGAGTAGGCAGCTTTTGGACCTGGAAGCGACCAGCTCAAACCTTTCGTTAAAAATTATGAACTTCATGATTTTATGCTACAATCTGCTGAAGTTGAAGATAACTTTTGATCTTAACGAAGAGTATATCAAGATTTTATTATCATGAGTATTATATCTTGATATACTAACTGAAAAGATTTTAATGAAAAATTTAAAAAGTAGAAGGGTTTCTTGAAATACTTTACTTTTCATTTAAAAATAACCGGCGAAGGTGGTCGAGTAATAATCACAAAACCAACCATATATATAACTTCACCGGCATTTTAAAGATGATTTACTTTAATACTACGCTTCTAGCAACGTCGTTATATTCCCCTTCAATAGGTTGATTATTTTGGTCAAAAAGCTGAAGTCTAATATGAACCTCACCTTTAGATAATCCCTTTATAATATAAGGTTGCCATTTAGTGATTTCAAAAGTTGAATCATTAATTGTTGCTTTTACATAATTGCCATCTTCAGCAAGGGAAGTATTCAATAAGAAGAAATCGAGTAATACATTTTTAGTGTCTTCTCCAACATATTCTCCTTTAGGTCGGCTATAAATTAATGTAGGTTTATTGAAATCTACCTTAGATCTTGTATCAGGATTATCACCAATTTTGATTGTCTTAGTAATAAATGATTGGTCGTTTTTTACCGATTCGTGATAAGATCTGCTTAAAAAGGCTACAATATGGTGGGTGCCATCAGATAAATCTTTAGAGAATTCAGTTTCGTAATGAGCAGAATATGGATCGTTATCTACAATAAAATGAATATGTTGTCCTTTGTTGGAATTCGCAAGTTTGGAAGTTATTTCATTCTTTGATGTCTGTACTCCTAGTTGATAATTTTCAACTTCAAATTTAAATGCAATATTATTCTTACTGAATTGATTGTTTTCGGGAAAAGTAAGTTTTAAACCTGAATCCTTATATGCCGGGGATTCTTCTAAAGGTTCAATACTTATTTGCTGTTCTGCATTATTCTTAGATAATTCTTCAGTTTTATCCTTTTCCTTTTCTTCTTTTTGCTCATTCTTACAAGACGAAAAGCTAATTAGAGCTAATGCGGCATATATTGTTAAGATTCTATATTTCATATCTAGATTTTATTTTGCTATTTAATGATAACCTTGTACTGTGTTATTTGATTTAAACGGGCCAGCAATCATGAAGTTGAAGATTGCCTAACTGCCATGCTTCTAATTCATCTTCACTAAGAATACAAGATTTTAAACTATCTTCTAATTCGCTTTTATCGTATTTTATTCCGATAAAAACCAATTCATTTTTACGATCACCAAAATCGGTATCCCAATCTTGTTCTATAGTGTCCTGATTTTCCATAAATGCAGGATGATCGATAAGCTCAGTAAATGGCATGGATGCCCACCAAACACCTGCAGGGTCGGCCTTAAATGATCCTCCGGCGCTGCTCCAAATCAATGCCTGTTCGGGACGGGATGCTAACCAAAATAAACCTTTACTTCTTATAATTCCTTGCGGAAAATTATGCATTAAGAACTGAAACAAGCGCTCTGGATGGAAGGGGAGGTGTTGCTTAAAAGTTAGTGACGTGATCCCATATTCTTCAGTTTCTGGAATATGTTCATTTTCCAGTTCTTTTATCCATCCAGCAGAAGCTTCGGCTTTTTCAAAATCAAAGCTTCCAGTATTGATTACCTCATTATAATCAATTTCAGCGTTTTTCGCTTGTATTATTTTAGCGTCTGGATTTAGTGCTTTTACGAAGGTTTTAATACGCTGCAATTCTTCAGCGGTGACTAAGTCTATCTTATTAATAAGAATGACATTCGCAAATTCTATTTGGTCGGTTAGTAAATTAACTATGCTTCTTTGGTCTTCCTCATCGCTGGCTAATTGACGATCTCTTAAAAGAGAAGCGCTAGAAAAATCGTTTAAAAAGTTGAATGCATCGACTACAGTGAGCATACAATCTATATAACTAATATTTTTTAAATTGAAATGACCTAATTCATCTTCAAAACTAAATGTTTGGGCTACTGGAATAGGTTCAGAAATACCTGTACTTTCTATGATTAAATAGTCAAACCTACCATCTCCAGCCAGACGTTCTACTTCGATCATTAGATCTTCCCGAAGTGTACAGCAGATACAACCATTACTCATCTCAACTAACTTTTCTTCCGTTTTAGAAAGTGTATGCTGATTTTCGACAAGTTGAGCATCGATATTAATTTCGCTCATATCGTTTACGATTACGGCGAGCTTCATTCCTTCACGATTGTGAAGTAAATGGTTTAAAAGTGTCGTTTTTCCTGCTCCTAAAAATCCGCTAAGTACTGTAACCGGGAGTTTTTTCATACTATTTGGTGTAATGTATACCAAATGTATAAAAGATTTTTAATTAAAGCAATTAAGTTGCATTAATATTATTTTGAACTTATTTTACTATTGAAGTTTAAGTGTTCTTAGTCACGCAAGTTTTGCAGATGCCAATTAGCAATAGTTGTGTTTCTTTAATTTTGTAATCTTTAAGTCTAGGAACGTCTAAGGTTTCTGGTAGGCACTCTACATTTCCGCAGTTTTCACATTGAAAATGCAAATGATTATGAATATGCTGTACTGGCTCTTCTTTACAATCTTTGCATAGTGCATAGTATGATTTTCCATTTTGTCCTGTAACAAAATGAATTTTACCGGCATCTATAAAACGATCTAACATTCGGTAGACCGTAGTTTTATTAATATTTGCTTCTATTTGTTCTTTTATTTCGTCTGCAGTAAGTGTTTTCTTTGCTCTTTGTAAAAGGTCTAATACTGCTTGTTGATGTTTAGTATTTCTAGTTTTCTTCTCTTCAACAGTGCCCATTTTCTTGAAATTTATAATGTAAAATTAAGCTTTATATTAATCAAAAAAAAGTCCTGATAGATCATCTACTGAGTATAAAAACAAAAGCAGGCATATTGCCTGCTTTTGTTTAAAATTATAGAAATGAACTTTTAATGCTGGTGACCATCATCATTCACCTCGGTCATCACTAAAATTAGCTCCGCTTCAAAAGTAAAACTTGTTGTTGTTTGCGCTTCTATCTTTATTATATATTCGCCTTCAGTTAAGCTATGGTTATGTGCAACGCTAACTTTTCCTGTTTCAGCATCTATAGAAATTACTCCTTCTGAATTGTCAAAATTATTTCCATCTTTTTCTATGGAAAGTATGGAAAAAGATTCTTTATATTTTTCAGGATAAATTTGCGGAGCAGCAGATTGATAGTTTTGGTGTAAACCTATATGCAACCTATTGGTTGATATGGTTAAATCAAGATCGGGATAATACATTCCGTATAGAAATTTTATTTCGGGAATAAATCTCACACGAAATTGTCTTCTGGCCAGTGTAAATCCATCACGTTCTAAAGAAGAAATTAAATCATAAGTCCATTCTGCTTTTTGTTCCGGATCTCCTGGATTTTCCGCAAAGGTAATTACATTTTCATTAAGTAAGACTTTTTGATCGGGTCTACCATTCTGGTGTAAATTCCATTGTGTGTTTTCTAAATTTAAATCTTCCGCAGAAATGTGAAATGCTGTTGAAGCTGCATCACTGTACATTTGATAGGAAAAAGGAATATCAAGATCGTTATCCAACTCTTCAATCTGAAGGGAAGCAGTACGTATTTTAATATAAAATGTTTTACTAACTGGTAAATATGTTTCTGCATTTGCCGTTAGTGTAATAATATAGGCTTCTGGCAATCTACTACCGTTAATAGAAGAACTAAATTTATTAGGATATAACTGCTGACTATCCATAATTAATTCGTTAGCAGTAGAATCAATATAAATTCCTTGCGGAAGAACATCTTGCAAGGTTTTTTCAGTAGTAATGGCAATATTTTCATTCTCAAATTTTAGTTCAAAATGTACATTTTGAGATTGATATTCTTCAGGTAATGAACCTCTGAAATTACTACCATAGGTTAATTTGATGGTATCTGGAATCTGCAATGGCGCGAGATAGCCTACTGGATCTAATTTTTCAGGCTCATCTTTTTTGGAGTTATCTACCATGAAGTCATCATCGCTATCACAAGCGAAAAACAATAGCATACCTGCCAGCAGGAAAATGCTTTTTAAATAAAATTTAGTCATCGGATATTTTTTTGCAAGAATAGTTTTTCTTAATCATAAACGCAACAAAAATGCAATAATAAATGCAATTTTGTTGCGTTTAAAACATAGTAGCTTCAATGTAAGTTTTATGTAATTTTACAGGATAGGAAAGTGAATTATTATAAATCGCTTATAATCAAAATGTGGGGTTGTAATGTTAGTTTAAATCTAGCAGTAATTACGAAACCATCAAATGGAGCGTAAATATCCCGAAAATCAGGATCATTTAGATTTCCAGTAAATCCACTATCAAAATGGTTTTGGCGTGTATCAAGAATGTTTTCAAAAATTAGGAATTAAAAGGAAAATATTGCCTAGTTTTTTCTCCGTCATTACCCCAAGTATCCAATAGGGTTGGACAGTGCAACCATCGTCAGCTTCTGTGTGCTGTAGTATTAGCTTTCCAGTCCTATTCAAATGACTGAACTCTTTCGCAATAGGATTTTATCGCGCATAATCATCTGCACATTCTTCATATTATTGCGTATTACAGTTAATAAATGTTAGTCCCTGATCAAATAGTAATGTAATCAGTTTCTTAGAGATGTAGTCTTAATCAGCCTAAAGACTGCCAAATATTTTCTTTTAAAAATGATCTTTTTTGATTGGGGGGGCGGTCATCGATATTGATTTGGGTATTATGAAATCCATACCGTCAATTGGCTTTATCTAATATATTCTAAAGCTTCGAGTGTAATATTCTTTCTTGCCTTTAGAAATGATGCATTGTCCGTATTTTCGATAGGTTCTATATTAGTAGCAAAAATATAAGTATCCTCTTCAGATTTAAGATAACCTACAAACCAACCGTTATTATTTCCATTTCTAATCGATAGTCCAGTTTTTCCGTAAAACTCGTATTCGTCATTTTCTTCAATAATTGCTATTCGTTTTAGAATCTGTTCAGTTCTTTTCGAAATTTGCAATTCTGAATTAATAAACCGTTTTAAAAAATCTATCTGCTGAAACTGAGTGATATTTGATTCTCCTTCTAGCCAGAAAAGATCCAAGTTTACTGAATTAACATCCATATCTCCGAATTGTAATTTGTTGAGATATCCATTCATTCTTTTTTCACCAATTTTGTTAGCAATTTCTTGATAACAAGGGACGCAAGAATATTGAAATGCATCTCTCAATATTAAATCTTGCTCCCATATTTTATAAGCTCTCTTTTCACCATTCCATTTGAAAAGTGTACTATCATTTTCTACAACATTAGTTTCTAAAGCTATGATAGAATGTGGAATTTTATAAGTTGAAGCAGGTAAACGCCCAATTTTGGCCCAGTCAAAATTATTTGAATAGAATAAATCTTTTTTTAGGTCGTAAATTAGAATAGAACCTTTTACATTATTTGAGTCAATTATAGATTGAAATTCGGTTTTAAATATTTCTTGGGATTTATTTTCTTTACGCGCGAATAGGAGACTTAAAGCTAATACCGTAAAAAATGGTGCTATTTTCATTTCTTAATTATATTATAAATAGGTGCGAAAATAGGATTTCAAGTCATTCTTTTTAGATAAATAATCGTTTATTCCCATAACCTTTCGCTTGACGCATTTAATTTATTTAGTAGTCAAAAAGAAAAATTATCCACCGATCATTCAAAAAAAAAACATTGATTTTTGCCGATTATGATATGATGAATAGGTGGAGCAGCTCCGGTAATATGTGGCTTCCCTGATATTATTTCTGTTCGTTGAAAAAGATATTCGTGAATTGAACTTATTTCACAAATCTTAATGAAAGTATATTTTAATTAGGGTGGGTAATTTTTGGTAATTTGAATTCTGCTGAGTGCTTTTGAAAGACAGCCATATTTAAAAAGTAAAATATGATTTTAAGGAGAATTTCTACTCACTGATCCAGTTGATAACTTCAGGATCATTTGGAAGTTTGTTTGACTCCAATACAGCCACTAATTTTCCATTCTCATCGATTAAATATTTTTGAAAATTCCATTTTACTTCAGAATCTTTAAATCCGTTTTTCTT
Organism: Zunongwangia endophytica; assembly: GCF_030409505.1. Taxonomy (NCBI): domain Bacteria; kingdom Pseudomonadati; phylum Bacteroidota; class Flavobacteriia; order Flavobacteriales; family Flavobacteriaceae; genus Zunongwangia; species Zunongwangia endophytica. The sequence continues at coordinate 4,255,153 of NZ_JAUFPZ010000002.1, forward strand.
CTTTTGTGTTAGGAATTTATATAGTGGATGCATGTCTTTTCCTTTGACAGTAATCTTCGACATCATCGGAAAATCTACTCCATAATTTTGCTGACAAAATTCTTCGATTTCTTCATTACTTCCAGGTTCTTGATTACCAAAATCATTAGAAGGGAAACCAATAATCACAAAATCATCAAACTTATATTGTTCGTACAATTTCTGTAGAGAAGCGTACTGCGGAGTGAAACCACATTTACTAGCGGTATTTACTATCATTACTTTTTTACCTTTTAAAGAGCTAAGATCAAATTCTTTTCCGCTAATATCTTCTACCTGGTAATCATAAATTACTTGTTCATTTTGAGCTATAACAAGATTACCTAAAACCATTGCCATTAATATGAATATTTTTCGCATCTCTAAATTTTATTTTAAATCTAAAGTAATTATTTATTTAAAAAGCAGTTAAAACAAAATATTAAAAGATAGAATTGTTGCAAAACGCGTCTTGACTATTAAAAGATACTAAATCGATGCTTTCCGTCTGTTTTTGCGAATGCCATAGCTGCTGCTCCTAAACTGCCGGCAATATTTCCAAGTTGAGCACCTACGATTTCTGTATGACCTCCACAATCTGGCATCATGTTTTTGAATGCTACCTTTTTTATCATTTCTATATAGAACTGGCCAGCATCAGAAATTCCTCCTCCAATAACAATTTTTTGAGGAGCAAATGTATTGATGAAAGATGCTATACCATGTCCTAAATATTCGGTATGTTCTTTAATACATTCAATAGCAAAATTATCATTCTGCTTAAATTTTTTAATGATGTAAAGTCCGTCTATATTATCTTCTTGATTTCCTGATAATTCAATATACCTCTTAATCATTACTGAAGTGGAAGCATATGCTTCAAGACAGCCTTTGCCGCCACAATTACAATCTATTCCATTATGTTCCACCACGATATGGCCTAGTTCACCTCCTCTACTTTTATAACCACTATATATAGCGCCATTAATAATGATTGCGCCACCAATACCTGTACCGATTGTTAGACATATAACATCACTAGATCCTCTTGCAGCACCATAATGTAATTCGCCATATCCCATTAAATTTGCATCATTATCTACACTTACAGGTAGCTTAAAAAGATTCGAAAAATGTCCAGCTAGATCTATATTTTCCCAGCCTTGAAGATTATCTGCTGCGCCAATAACTATACCTTTAAATACTATACCAGGTGTGCCTATCCCTATACCAACTACTTCTAGTTTCTTTTCAAAAGACTCGAAAAGCGTTGTTTGAATAATTTGTTCTATGGTATCTAAAATATCATCTTTTGTAGCCTGCGTACCAATGGGAAGTATATCAGTAAATCTAATGGCTCCTGTTTCACATACTAAGGCCGATTTAACAAAAGTTCCACCTAAATCTATACCAATAGCATATTTAAAATTATCTACAATACTCATTTTCTATAAGTTTATAACCGTTCTTTTTTTTGCTGATGCATAAGCTGCATCAATAATTTTAAGTGTAACTAAACCTTCTTTTAAGCCAGGAGAAGGTTGTGTTCTTGTCTTTATGCATTCTATAAAGTATTGCATTTGCCGGGTGTATATTAATTGATCACAATGTTCTTTTTTTCTAGTAGTCTTTGAAATTAATTGCTCGGATGCCTCTCCTTTTTTCAATTTTAAGAATGTAGGAAAAAGGCTTGCATATCCTTTGGTGCCAAAAATAGCGCTACTTGCTTCAGGACCGTCCATATGTGGTTGCCACCATCCACTTTCTATTATACTTTCTGTTCCATTATCCCAGGTGATAAGTATTATTGCTGTATCATCAACATCATAATCGCCAAAATTAGTAGTGATTTTTGCATATACTTGTACAGGATTAGGATCACCAAGCAAATATCTAATAGTATCAATAGCATGGATTCCCATATCGGCCAGAGCACCACCTCCAGCCAGTTTTTTCTCTATAAACCAGCCACTAGGTCCCCAATTTTCATGAATTCCATATCCCTTTGTTTTAAATATTCGGCCAAGTTTTCCATTAGCAATACTTTGCTTGATAAATTTAGCATCCTCATCAAAGCGCCACATATGGCCAATCATTACTAAATGTTTTGTTTCTTTAGCTGTAGTACAAATATTTTCCCCCTCTTCAGTATTCATAGCCATCGGCTTTTCTAGAAAAACATCTTTTCCGTTTTTAAGAAATTCAATGGCATATGGTGCATGGAAAACATTAGGAGTACTAATGATAACAGCATCAATGCTGGTATCTTTAATGATAGGAATGATGGAAGAGTATGCTTTTTCTATATCATAACTTTCAGCAAATTTTTTAGCATTTCTTAAATGCTTAGAAACTACTGCTGCTATCTCTACTTCAGGTATCGTCATTAATCCACGAATGTGATAGTTGGATATATAACCCGTTCCTATAAGAGCAATTTTTATTCTTTTCATTCTTAGGTTATTTTGCAAGTATCTGTTCTTTCATTTGCGACCTATGCTTTAACGAATCCTGATTATGTGAAGGAGTTTTCTGAAAAATGATAAAAGATATATAGTAAATACCTAAACGAAGTGGGATTTCGATTTATACTTTTTCTATTTTAAAATTATTTTTACAATTGGGGAAGTTTATTTTTTAATCTAGTAATTCTTTTGAATTATTATATATCTTTTTTACTGCTTTGGCTATTAATTCCACATCTTTTTTAGTACCCATCAAAGCTTTATGATGAATACATACCGATTGCTCTTTAAAAATACGTTCGCATTTGGGTAATGAAAATCTTTTAGGGTCGATAGCTTTCCAGTACGAGTCGTTTAATTTATATCTTGATGGTTTCGTGTGAGGGACATATAAGGAACAATTATTAAGTGGCTCGTAACTAGCACCTACAATAATCCCTAATTCAGCTTCTAATGCTTTCCTGAATGTAGCAACGGGTAAACCATTAAAATCATCTTTGTAATATCTAAAAGCATAATTAAAGTATGCTTTTTTAGTTTCTCTTTTATCACGAGCAATTGGAGCTATTCCAGGTATTTGATCAAGGAGTGAATTTAAATATTCCCCATTAGTATTTCTCCTCGCATTTTGGGCAGGCAGTCGTTTTAAACCTTCAATTAAAATTGCTGCTTGAAATTCAGTTATTCGAAGATTACCGGATTGAATAAAATTGCCATCGTCGTCTCCATAATCTCCTGCGCCTTTATCTAAAGGATTAAAAATAGTAGTCTCAGGTTTTCTTCCGCAGTTTCTTAACGCATCTAATTTATCGGCTAATTCAGGGTTATTTGTGGTTACAGATCCGCCTTCGCCAGCTGTTAAGTGTTTTGATAACTGATAGCTAAAGCTTCCTATATCCCCGATACTACCAGCTTTTTTACCATTCCATTCTCCTCCGTGTTTATGAGCGCAGTCTTCAATTACATAAAGCTTATGCTTTTTTGCAATATTTATAATAGCATCCATATCTGCAAAAGCTCCATATAAATGGACAGGAATTATAGCCTTAGTTCTAGGTGTAATTGCATTTTCAATTTCCTTCGGATCAATACACCAATTATCTTCGTTGACATCTACTAATATAGGTGTGGCATTTACATCTATTACCGTAGCTGCAGTTGCTTGCCATGTTAAACCGGGAATAATTACTTCATCTCCAATACCAATGCCTAAAGCTTCAAGAGAAATTTGTAAAGTCATAGTGCCATTTACAGTACAGATAGCATGTTTCACACCGGTGTACTCGGCAAAAAGTTTATTAAACTCTGTCTCTTTTGGTCCATTATAAGACCAAACTCCACTATGAAGTACTTCTAGAAGTGCAGTTTCTTCTTCTTTGCCCCAAACAGGCCATTTAGGCCAAGGTTGTTTAGTGATATCCCGGCAAGGAGTACCGCCTTTAATCGCTAATTTCTCCATATTTGATAGTTTTTGAATTCCATGATTCGACTTTTAGAGCTACATCCGAGTCATGTTTAAATCTTACTTTTAGTACTCTTTGTTCTTGGGGAAGTAGGCTAATAAAATTATCTTCCCAATAAACAGGAAGTATAGGTGCTTCTGAAACTTTATCCTGTAATTTAAGATTTATAAAAAAAGCAATTAGGTTGCTGGAGTTATTTATGGTAACCGTTAATTCTTGTTGATTTTTAAGTTCTTTTAGTTGATAATCTACAACGATGTCAACCTTTTCTATGCTATTAAGCATATTGAAATCGGAATAGACTTTACTAGGTGTATGGAATGCAAACTCTCCCAAATTAGCCTCATAGTCTAATTCTTCTTCCTTGGTAGATAACCAATAAAAATTGACATCAAGTTCTTTATTATTTGCTTCAATAATTCGTAAATCAACAAAGTAGGTTGTGGAAATATTTTCTAAATTACAAAGTTTATATAAAGGAATAGAAGCATCTGCTTCTATATCAAATTCAATAATTTGATCTATAAATATTTTAGATGTAATGTCATAAATACGAATTCGAGCTTTTAAACTTTTAAACGATTGGTACTGATCGTTAATCGCATAAATATGATGATCTCCATAATTATAGATTAGATGTAGCGAAGAACAGGCTTTTTGTGTGGCATAGAAAGCAGCTGTCGGCATAAGATAATAATCATATAGCTGCCAATACATCTTTGGCCAAGCAGCATTTAACATCCATTGAATAATACCAGTTGAATTTTCTTTATTTACTTGAAAAGCTTCAAACATTGGGCGCATTAATTCATAGTTCATGGCTTGTGCCTTTATATTGAATTCTTCAAGATTTAAAGGCTTTCCATATCGTTCTTTAATTGCAGTTGTAAATCTACTCAGATCGGCAAACTCATAGCGACCACAATGATAATTCCAAACGTCGTTTATTGGCCAAAGTTTGTCATCTGGAATAAATTTATTTAAGCTTTCTAATTGAGGAATTTGTGCTCCCGGGCCTGTTTCGGTATTAAAACCATAAGCCCCACCAAAATTGGTATCGGTAAACCAATATACAGGTGCGGTATAAGCGTAAGGACCTAACATCTTAACGCCAGAAGAACCACTAATTTCGCTTACTACCTCTTCAGTCCCTATAATATGCAGATCACTTCCAACTCCTCCTGTTGAATTTAAATACGGTCGTGTTGGATCATATTTTTTAAACGTATCAATATATTTTTCCTCTAACTTAGTAATTGGAACTTTATCGCTAGCAACGGTCCAAACAAATATGCTTGGATGATTGCGCAACCAAATAACTTGATCTTCCCAGGCTTGAGCTACATGATCGATATCTTCTGGTTTATAAACACCTCCAAAACGCTCATTTACGGGGACGCCCATATGAATTTCGTGCTCCCAATGACAACTCCATCCTACCATTATTAAAATTCCGAGTTCATCACACAGATTATATAGCTTATGATCTTTCCCCCAAATCCCTTCTAATCGAATGGTGTTTAAGTTCATCTGTCTCACATACTTTACTTGAGCTTCTATAGTAAAATCTGTGTCCATTAAAAAAAGATCATCGGTCCAACCTGCTCCTTTAATGAGTACTTTCTTACCATTAATTTTATAACCACGATGAATATCGTTAAGCCAAAAATCTTCGATTTCTCTGATGCCAAACCTTATTATGTCGGTATCAGCTACTTCTTTATCGATTTCAAAATAAAGCTTGAGGTCGTAGAGATCAGGATTTCCTAAATGAAATGGCCACCAAAGTCTTGGATTTTCTAATTTTAATTGAGAATAAACTGAAGGTTCAAATTCAATAAATAAAGAAGAATTTGCTTTTATAGTAATTTCTTTTTCGAACCATATATCTTCTATTTGACCAATTAAGCTACCTGAAATTGTGTTGTTGGTTGTATTCTGTAATTCAGCTGTAATTTTAAGTTCTGCAGAATTCAAACTTTTAAGATCTACTTTGGATTGGACAAAGGGATGTTTTATTTTTACTCCTTTATATAAATGTAGTTTGACAGGCCTAATGATGCCCATATTTCTATCGGGCGGGGCAGGATTCCAATCTACAAACCCAGTACTGAAATCTCCTGGCTTTGGTGGGATAATCTCTATTGCTAATAGATTTTTGCCAGTTTTGATATATTCGCTAATATCGAATGAAGCTGTGCGATAAGCGCCATTTATCTCATTGCTATGGGCAATTAATTCTCCGTTTAACCAAACATTTGCCTTATAGTTTATACCATCAAAATCTAAAGAAGTATTGAGTTTTGTTTTGTTATTATCAATATTGAAAGAAGTTATATACCACCAAGGAACTTCAAACTCCTCTACAGGAATTTGTTTTAGATTTTCACCAAAATATGGGTCTTTATAGATCTGGTTAATGGTCAACGTACCTAAAACTGTAGAAGGAACTTGAGTAGGTATCCAATGTTCTGTAATTGCAGAATTTAATGAGAGCTCAACACCGGTCTGTGAAACCTTTTTAGATGATTGAATTTTCCAATTATCTCGTAATTCAATTTTATAGCACTTCATCTGCTCGTTACTTGTTATCATCAGTATTATTTAATGTCAATTTCTTGATGGTAGATTTCGCTTTCCACATCATACCACCTCCGATAGTTATTAGAAGTAAACCAGCAACCATATCTGCCATATGTTGTAAAAAAGTTTCTGTGAATATCATTGCGAAAAGTATGATTACACCAAAAGTTATAATGAAAAAACCAAGTGCATTATTAATTTGCGCAGCCTTTATTCTTGCATTTGTTTCATTTGCTTTCATGCTTAATTCTTGTTGGATTAAAAATTACTGTAGATCGATGCCAAAATAAGAAGAACAACAATAGACCATAATTTGAGATTATTCCACCAGTGGCGATCTTCTTCAGGGATTCCCTGATATACATATTCCTTAGGAAGTAGTAATACTAAAAAACCTATAACTGCATAGAATGCTAGAAATATAATTTTAGCAGTTTCTTGAGATACGCCAGAGAGCCAATCAAAATTCAACATATTATAGAGTTTTATTTTTCACCAAAATTTTTGAACTAAACACTAAGCCTTGTAATTGTTCTTCAGAATGTTTCTTTGTTATTAAGCTAACGATTAGGTTTGTAATTGTAGCTAATAAAAAGGACCACCATGATATGTAAAGGAATGGATCTTCGATAGTGAAGAAATTCTCTTTAAAAACGTTTAGATATACAGCGAAACCGATTCCTATGATTAATGAAGAGAGGCCTCCCCATTGCGTACTTCTCTTCCAGAAAATACCTAATAGCAGAATGGCAAACAAAGGTCCTTGGAAATAAGACATAAATGTTTGAATGGCCACATAAATACCTGGGAAATCGCTACTAATTGGTGAAGTGGCTACACCTATAAATAATAATATTAGAGTTGTAATTTGACCAACTTTTAAATAATGTTTATCATTTGCACCTTTTTTAATAAATGGTTCGTATATGTCCTTAGTAAATAAGGTTGCAGTAGAATTTAATAATGAGTCTACACTAGACATTAGTCCTGCAAAGAATGCGGCGAACATAAGACCAATTAAGCCGGGCGGTAAAATAGATTTAATCATCATTGGTAGTGCTTGGTCACCATCTGCCAATTCTGGATGAACTACAACAGCCATTAGTCCAGGAAACAAAACTAATATAGGGATAAACATTTTTAGCGCTGAACCAAAAATCATACTCGCTTTTGCGTGCCATTCGTTTTTAGCCGTTAGGCAACGTTGTACTATAGATTGATTACCTATCATGTAAGCATTAGCCATTACGAATGTTAAACCAAATAGAATTCCTGTCCAAGGAAAGGGAGAGCTGGTGTCTTGTGGTTGTATAATATCAAAATGGCTTTGATATTCGGGTCCCATTTCGCCTATTTTTTCCACCATATTATCCCAACCTCCAACTTCATAAAGACTCAAGAAAACGAGAGCAAAACCACCGATAAACATGATAACGAATTGGACGACATCTGTCATTATTACTGCGGTTATACCACCAAAATATGTATATAAACCTACTACTCCCGCAGTAGAAATAATCGAGATCCAAATTGGCCATCCCATAAGAACATTTAATAATACAGCACTAGCCCAAAATAGCACACCTAGATCTAATGCGAAAAATAATATCCATGTAACAGAAGCTATGGTACGTACTGATTTATTATACCGTCGCCCTAAGTATTCTGGAATGGTATACATACCGCCGCGCCAAAAATATGGTATAAAAATAAAAGCAGCTAATAACATGGCAGGTACAGATCCAACCCAATCAAAATTTCCTACCGATATACCATACCGATATGCTTGGCCAGATACACCTACAAAATCTAAAGCACCAATATCAGATACAACAATAGACATGCCTATTGCCCAAAAAGGTAGGCTTTTACCCCCAAGAAAATAATCTTCTGAGCTATTGACGAATTTTTTAAAATAGAGTCCTAGTAATAACATTCCTACGATGTAGGCGATTACTATAAAATAATCTATCCCTAAAAGCATATTAATTATTATACGGTGAAATACAAATTAAAATTAAATGCGTTTTAAATTGTTATCATATTTTGTTCGATTTGCATGATATATCAACCTAAACGTTAGATTTTATTCTATAGCAACATCAATAGTGTTGATATATGTTTACTTAAATTCTTAAGGAAGTGGATCCTGTCATCATTCATTCTTAAACAAGAACTTTCAGTTGGTTTCAATAGTAGTGAATCTACTTTCTAAACCTGTAAGTGTAGTATTAATAGGATACGAAATTTAGTGGGCAATCAATTAAGGTAGATCACCAAATAATTCTTACTCAGATTGTGGAATTTTACAATGAAGTAATTAAATATGCTATTTTGATATACAAGGCTTTAGGTAAACATAGTCTAATTAAAGTGTAGTTAAGAGATATCTTATAAGTAGGATTTGAAGTAAATCAGAATAAATCTTTTCAGAAAAAATTTTCGCAGAGTTGTAGCTTTTTAAAGCTTGTAAACAGGACAATATTTTAGAAAAAAAACCATGAATTAGCGTCTTTTTTTACTTCATAAAATTCAGTACTGGAATCTGCTTAATGATATCTTAACTTTTACTTGCTCTTAATTTAAAGGATAGAAAAAATGGGTCAAAAAAACATGCATAATTAATAATATACCGTGTATTCAAAAGGAGACAATAAAATAGATTTGTGATTCATTCATATAAAATAACCTAATAATCAAACTTTTAAAAGAGTAATTTAATTATGAAGAAAAGAAAAACAAATGTATTACTACTTTTTATTTTCAGCATGTTTGTTGGGAATATGGTAGCCCAGCAAGAGGTTACGGGCGTCGTCAAAAGTGATGATGGATATTTGTTGCCTGGAGTTTCTGTAGTCCTGAAAGGAACTAAAAAAGGAGTTTCTACAGATTTTGATGGAAATTATAATATTCAGGTGCCGGCTAGTGATGCAATTCTTGTTTTTTCTTATACAGGTATGATCACACAAGAGGTTCTAGTGGGGAATAATCAAGTATTAAATGTGACGCTAGAGACTTCTTCCGAGCAATTAAATGAAGTTGTAGTTACCGCACTGGGAATTTCAAGAGAAAAGAAATCTCTTGGTTATTCGGTTGCCGAGGTAGATGGGGAAGACCTTACTACCGTAACTCAAGAAAATGCCTTAAATGCATTAAATGGAAGGGTTGCAGGTGTCCAAATTAATTCAACAGGTGGTGCCGGTTCTACGGTAAGTGTAGTATTGCGTGGCGCATCGTCTTTAACGACAGACAACCAACCTCTATATATTATAGATGGTGTTCCGCTTACCAGTGGTTTAACTAATATTGGAAGTACGGGTAGTGGCGTTGCAGTAGATTATGGTGGAGGTATTAGTGATATAAACCCAGATGATATTGCTAATGTGTCTGTACTTAAAGGGCCTAGTGCTGCAGCACTTTATGGATCTAGAGGAGCTAATGGTGTTATCATGATTACTACAAAATCAGGTAAAAAAAGCAAGGGATTGGGAGTATCTTTCACCTCTAGTAATGTGTTCGAAACTCCTTATAAGTTTTTGGAAAAAAGCACTCGTTTTGCAAATGGTAGTAGACCAGATCCAAGTATAACTCAGATCGATGAAACTTCTTCAGGATGGGTAGGGCCAGCATTAGATCAAGGTTTAAGTGCAATCCAATGGCCATATACCGATGCAGAAATTGCCAGTGGCGTGGGAGTAGCTAAACCCTTAACGTCTAGAGGGGCAAATAATGCAGAGAATTTCTTTGAAACGGCATATACTTTAACAAATACTGTTGCTGTAGAAAATAATTCTGAAAGAATGAATTATCGGATGTCCTATACCAATATGAAACACGAAGGTTTTATTCCTAATTCTGATTTAACGCGTAATAATTTTGGTATCAATAGTACTTTTGATATTAATGATAAACTGAAAGTTACAGCAAGTATAAAGTACTCTATATCAGAAGCAGATAATAGACCATCTACAACAGATAGAAATGCCAATCCTTTACAAGCCTTGTATGATATAAATCCTCATATTGATATTCGGGATATGAGAGATTACTGGTTAGTAGAAGGCCAAACTCAGAATGCACCCTATAATTTAGGCGATAGTCCATCTGATTTTGAATATAACAACCCGTACTTTATGGCTTATGAGATCAATAATGGATTTAAAAGAAAAAGACTGATCGGTAATATTCAAGCAAATTATCAATTTACCGATAAACTTTCTTTGATGGCTCGATTTACTTATAATGATTCTCATGAAGATAGAGAAACAAGAATATCTAGTGGTTTCAATAGAGAAATGAATGGAGCTTACGGCTTACAAAATCTTAACGGTGTAGAAAGTAATGCTGATTTTTTATTGACATATACAGATAAATTGAGCGAGGCTTTTGATTTTAGCCTATCTACTGGTGGTAATGTAAGGGATGTAGATAATAGTTTTGTATCTACCCAAACTAAAAATGGAGGAGCTGGTTTAATTGTACCCAACTTATTTATTTTATCAAATATTGCTTCCGAGAATATCGATTATAGCGAATCATTATCAAAAGAGCGCGTAAATAGTTTATACGCTTTAGGGAATATTAGTTATAAGGATATGGTGTATATAGATGCAAGCGTTAGGAAAGATTGGTCTAGTACATTACCAGAAAGCGAAAATAGTTTTTTATACCCATCGGTTTCTACCAGTATACTAGCCAATAAAATTTTCGATATGGGTAGCAATGTATCTCTGTTTAAGCTACGTGTTGGTTGGGCGCAAGCAGGAAATGATACTAGTCCCCATAATTTGTATGCTATCTTAAGTAACTCTGGCGATTGGGGATCGGCATCTCAATTAGCGGTTAGTCAGGCTTTAAAAAACGATAAAATTAAAGCAGAATTAAATACATCAACAGAGTATGGTGTCGATTTATCGCTTTTTAAAAACCGTTTTAATATGGATTTTACCTATTACGAATCTAATAACAAAAATCAAATATTTCAGAAATCTTTACCAATTTCATCAGGAGCTACTAGTAAACTCTTTAATGCAGGAAACTTAAATAGTAAAGGTTTTGAAGCTAGTTTAGGCGGAGTTCTAGTAGATAGCGAGAAACTTCGTTGGAATATGAACTTAACATTTACTACCAATAAAACGATTATTACTGAATTAGCAGAGGGAACTGATTATGTGAATTTTTGGAGCGAAGCAAAAGGGGGCGCTTATACCTGGGTAGGGGAAGAAGTAGGACAAATAGTAGATAGAAAATTTGTTAGAGTAGAAGATGAAAACTCTCCATATTACGGATGGCCTCTTTTAGATGATGAAGGTTGGGAAAATAGTGATCGAACTTTATCTAATGAAGATGGTAATAGAGCAGCAGCTGTAATTGGGAATTATAATCCAGATTTTAAAATGGGCTTACAAACTTCTATCCAATATAAAAATTGGAATCTATCGATGAATTTTGATTGGAGAAGCGGAGGGCAGTTTGTATCTCAGACTCATAGATATGCCGAATCTGATTTACAAACCACAAGATGGTTGAATAAAGTTCATGACTTGAGTGATGTAGGAGATATCCCAACGTATATCAAAAACAATGCAGATGTATACCTATCTCCCGATGGTGAATTTTACCCATTGGTAGGAGGTCCAACTGCAGAGGATGGTGGTTTCCCTATAGATGGTTTAAACGATGGCGTATTTTTACCTGGAGTTATTGGTGAGTATGACGATGAAGGGAATTTTATTGCTCAACAAGAAAATATTGGTGGTCCCGGTACCCAGTATCATACTTACGGTGATAACTATGCTTGGGATTTTACAAGAGCCTCTACCTTTGATGCCGATTATGTAAAGCTTAGACAAATTTCTATTAGCTATACTTTTCCTAGAGTAATAGCAGAGAAGTTTGCAATGCAAAATTTATCACTTTCATTGTTTAGCCGAAATATCATTTTATGGACAAAGGCGGGTATTAATATCGATCCAGAATCGGCTTTTCAATATTCAGGAGGAAGTCTTTCTCAGGGTGTTGAACGATATAATATTCAACCTTGGGCTATTCCAGTTGGTCTTAAATTAAATGCAAGTTTCTAAATCAAAAAATAAGAATATGAAATTAGTTAAAAATATAGTTATTCTTTTTCTTATAGTTCCATTACTAACAATCGTTTCATGTAACGATGAACTTATGGAAATAAATGAAAACCCCAACGGGGTAGAATCTGGTGTGGTAGATCCAAATTTACTAATTAGCTCTGTCATGACAGGGTTAGCTACAAGTTCAACTGCACGAGGATATGCTGGTGATACAGGAGCTGGCTCCCAATACATACAAAAAGACTCTTGGTCTGATAATCGTTACGACTGGCAAACAGGTAGTATATGGTCTTCTAATTACAATTTGTTACGAACTAATAAAGTAGCTCGCGAAAGAGCTGTAGCTCTAGGATTACCCTTTCATGAAGGAGTTACTTTGATTTTAAAATCAATGTTATTTGGTAATTTGACCGATTTTTATGGTGATATTCCATATTCTAAAGCATTAAATGGTAAAGATCTAGACGGAGAAAGACCAGAATACGATAAACAAGAAACTGTTTATAAAGCTATAATAGCAGATTTAGAGCTGGCTTCAGATCTTTTAGAAGGATCTAATTTTGAAGGTGTTATGGAAAGTCAGGATTTGTTTTATGGAGGAGATGCCTCTAAATGGCAAAAATTAGCAAATTCTCTAGCATTACGCTACTATATGCGTTTATCGGAGAAACTACCTTCTTTTGCTAGAGAGGGAGCGGTTAAGACACTTTCTAAACCATTGATGAATAATATTGAGGACGAACTTGTATTGGACTATATTGGAGGTATAGAAAGTCAATCTTGGCCAAATAGCGGTCAATTTGGTTCAGCTTCAGAGTTTCACAGAGTTAAACCATGTACTACTTTAACAGATAAATTAAAAGACTTAAAAGACCCTAGAATTTCAATCTGGTTTGCACCTGTCGAGGTTCCAACTAAAATTGTATCAGCTAATGAAATGCCCGGCGAAGAGGATATCGTAGAAACCGGTGGTATTCGATACATTAAGGAAGAAACTTTGGAAGCTAATAATTATGCAATATATACTCCAGAATCTTATAGCGACGATTTAAAGGATGGAAAAATCCTAATCGACACCAGTAGTGTATATGTTGGTTTGCCCGTAGCTGTTAGTGGTGTAGATCCGTATCAATATAACTTAAATTCTGAAGGTTCAAGAGGGGGAACTAACGCTTATGTTTCTAATATGAATGAAGTTTTTAATCAAAAAGACGATGGAGGAAATCTCTTAAAAGCAAGGTTGTTTTCTTATGCTGAATTATCTTTTTTAAAAGCAGAAGCAGCCTTAAAAGGATGGGGTTCTAGTGCAGAAGAAAATTATCTAGAAGGTATTAAAGCATCGTTAGAGGTGTGGGGCCTTGCAGATTATTATGACGATTATATTAATAATACCGAAGTTAGTTTTAATGGAACATTAGCACAGATAATGGAGCAAAAATGGATTGCCAATATGTTTAATGGGGATGAAGCTTATATGGATTGGAGAAGGACAGGATTCCCCAATCTAAATCCTGGGCCATTTGCTAGAGAAGAAGTGATGCCTCTAAGATTTACTTATCCCGACGATGAAATTAATAACAACAGTGTGAATAATTCGCTGGGGGCTGCTTCTCTAGAAGCGACTCCTTACAGCAGTACAGATTCAAATGATAGTCCGTATGCGCGTCCTTGGATTGTACAAGATGTAACAGAACCATGGTAATTTTTATAGTTTAATTGTGTGATTTGAATAGTTGTTTACTTAAAATTGCCTGGGAATTCTCAGGCAATTTTTGTTGATTTCAATAAGTAAATTTCAGACTTCGAATTAATTATATTGAAATAATAGTCTGGGTTAATAACATCCAATATTCTAGAAGTTAGATTTTTTTAAAAGATACCTTGCTTAATATTCAATTATAGGTTTAATAATTTTTTTTCTTTTATAGCTGAAATTCAAATAAGTAGTATGAAACAAAGAACTTCAGTAGTCATGTCATTTTTACTAATACAATTTTTTAAATTTTACCTGTACTATGCAAAAAATGAAAAATTGGGATGCCTAAATCTTTCTGAAGTAATTATATTGATTTTAAAAGAAGTGAAATACAAATTCATAAAGTTACAATCTAAGTTATCGTTAGAAAAAATAAAAAAGATAAGATCGCTTAAAATCACTTTTGATGATCCAGAAGAAGAAGATTTAAATTGGGAGAAAGCAATCTAAAACAACCGGTTTTTAATTATTGAAAATGTAAAATTTGGATAGGTTTTTTGTATTCGTAGGGCGAAAATAAGTTGTAGTGACTCGACTAAAACCTCAGCGCTGAAAGAACTACACAATTTATTTAACTCCTTCTTTTATAATTATCTAGAGTGGTTTTAGGTACATTAAAATTAACTGTTTCAGCCGAAGTATTCAGTATTATAAAAATTCTTGGTATAGATAATGGTATTAATATGGTTTGATAACTATCTCAATATTAGATTCAGCATAAATAAAGTATTTTGCTAGTTGAGTTGTTGAGGTTCACTAATCACTCCTAAATAACGCCCCATCCAATAGGGAAGAAGCCAAATATCACCCGCTGAATATTCTTTGTTGCCGTCGCTACCTACTTTATCTAAGCTGAACATATTGGAATTATGCCGTTGCACACGTCGTTCATCTGGTGGCAGCACTTCTTTAATGCTTTGTGCTCTAAAATTAGGAGCAATGAATTCAATATCTTCTCTATGGCTGTTTTTTACATCCCATGAAATTAAATCTAAAGGATGTTCTTTTAGGTACCACACGGCTTCATCAAGGTCAAATTTAGAAGTGCCGGTCAAAGCTGTTATAATATTCCAAGCGCCATCTTTTTCTGGACGTTCTACTTCCCAATGATCAAGAATAGCCTTTTTGTATTTCGTTTTCAAGGTATCATTGAAGGCATATTTATATAGACCCCAATATCCTAAAAAGTACATTTCATCATCAGAATGGTTCCATGATTCTGAAAGCATTTTACTCCAATCATCGGCGTCGCTTGGTGCTGAAGCAATTTGATCCATAGGCCTCATTAAGTTTTCTAAATATCCGTGCTTGTTTATAAGGTTGAGCGCCTTTTCTTTATATTCTTCTTTTCCGGTAAAATGGTAAGCTGTTTGTAGCATCCCAATAATATTAGAGGAGTTTATTTTTCTGTCTCCTACCATTTTTGGTCTGGCATTTATATATTTTGGATTCCATTTTCCCCAAGTAGTTGGCTTTCCATCAAAATCTACCATATATAAATCATTACTTACAATGTGATTCATTAAGGTATCGATAAGGATTATTGCACGATCTTTTAAATCGTCATCCATTAATTCGGCAATAACGCTGTAAGCAAATATATGGCCTATAACTTCATCGCTGCTTGTGGTCGATTTCCAATCCCATTCAGGATCAGTAGCATGTTGCCATCTATCTGGATTGTTAAGTTTTTCGATATATCCACTTCGCTCGAAAGATCGAGAAGGAAAACCGGGAACGGGATTAATACTGAATAAGCGTTCCATGGATTCCATGGATTCACGACAGTTTTGTAATGCTTCATCTGATTTTGTTACAGAATACCTAAAAGCTTCGGCAGCGAGATACATCGATGTCCATAACCCATCATTGTCAGAATCAGATAATCTACCAGAGTCTATATTCCCATTGTTCATATCGACAAGAGTAGCATTTAAACCCAATCGAATATGTCGATCTCTTACTTGATCTTCATAGTATTGAGCTTTGTCAAAAAGAGTCATTTTTTTAAATTCAATTTGGCCTAAACCAGCATCTGTTACAATCAAAATAGATTCATCTTTTCCTTGCGAGATGTGTTTTACATTGTTGCTTGGTAACCAGCGCTTACCGTAATAGTAATCAAATTTGCCATCATTACGCAATTTGAAGGCACCTTGAGAAGAACCGAACCATAAACTTTCATTAATGGTACTAATACATGTTATATCATTTACAGGTAATTTATTTTTTATCGTTCCATCTATTTTGCTGGTTGTTGTATCTATTTCTGCATATCCATGTGATGTTCCTACAATTAATTTACCGCTGAATAGTGTGAAGGATGTTAATTCTTCCTCTTGTTCTATAGTTGTTAATATATTTTTATTTGGATCGAAGCTTGAAACACTATGGGTTCCTAAAATCCAAAATAATTTGTTAGAAGAATCGTACAATATCTCTAAAACTTCATCACCGATATCTCCTTTCCATCCCGCTCCATCTTTTGAAAGAAGTTGTAATATTTTACCATCGCTGATTAAAAACTCGAAGTTATCGCTACCAGCAAAAAGTTTCGCTTGGGTAAGATCATGAGTTATATATAGATCGCCCGCCCAAGCATTGCTAAATACTGATTTATCATCTAAATACACAAACTGATTTTTATATACCAAAAAGCTACTTATTTTTTTATTTGTAAGAGGTCTATAAGTTTTATCTTTAACTAGCGTGCCGGGGTATAAAAATTGTCCATCATGGGTGCGTAAAATACCATCACTAGAAAGTAATTGTATCACCCCATTCCTGTCCATATAAGCTTCAGAAATCTTTTGATCATCTGCGGAATTATATTTTATACTATAATCTTGCTGGTAGGGGGTGTCTTTATAAGCTGAAACATTAACTACTTGATCTGGTTTTGTTTTGTTAATAGAATCACCACAGGATAAAAGAAGTATAGAAATAAATAAAAGATAATATGATTTATTTTTTTTCATAGGGGTCATAATTTATAGTACATACTTGAATCGAATTATCTATCAACAATCAAATATTGCAACGTCTGCAAACAAATTAACTAATTTAAAAAGTGTACTGCCACTTATATTTTATATGGTTTGCATAGAATTTTGACTAAAATTCATGATTTTTAAATTCAGGGTGAACTAATTATAAAAGTGTATTCTATTTTTTGATTGTTACCAGAATGATTTCTAGATATTGAATTCTATTCTTGAACTCTCTGCGCGATCTAATGTTTTTTTTATTTTAGATTCGGGGCATTTTGAGAATTCAAAATCATTTTGTGGTGATCATAATTATAGTGATTTTAGTCCCTTGGGTAGTATTCTATGTAGACCAGTCAAAATAAATGTAGTGTAAGTGCTAAGCTGACCATTATATTTGTATTGAAGTAGATAGATGAATTTAGATTCAGAAATATCTAAGTTTAGATTTACTATAAGCATTAGGGATACTTCACTTCAAAAAATAGAAAATCTAATTTTTTCAAAATAATGACCAATATTAAAAATAAAAATTCTGGGCGTAGAGCATTTATAACTCGTTCAGGATTAGCTTTAGCTTCTTTTCCATTTTTATCTAAATCTTGCCAAAATTCATCTAAAGAGCCTAAAGAAGAATCAAGTGAAACTTCTTTTGAATTTGCTTTTTTAACGGATATTCATATCAAACCTGAAATGAATGCTCCTAAAGGTTTTCAAATGGCCATAAACAAAGTAAACGAGTTAAATCCAGACTTTGTTTTAACCGGAGGAGACTTGGTTTACGATGTTATGCGTGGAGATCATAAGAAGAGCGAATCACTTTTTGATTTATATAAACAATTGATTCAGGGATTTAAAATGCCAGTATATAATTGTATAGGAAATCATGATTTGTTTGGTATATATGAAGAAAGTCCTGAAGATGAGAACCACCCAGATTATAAATATGGAATGTGGGAAAGACATTTTGGAGATTCTTATTATTCTTTTGATCACAAAGGATGGCACTTTGTTACGTTAAATTCTTTAGACGTGACCCATGATAAAAAATATAAAGGGTTTTTTAACCAAGATCAGTTAGAATGGTTAAAAGAGGATCTCAAAAAAGTCAATAATTCTACCCCTATTGTGATTACCACCCATATACCTATGATTTGTACATATTCCCAATTGAACGGAGAGGGAGGTAGTCGTACAGTTGCTAATGCTTTTGAAGTATTTATAATATTAGAAGCTTATAATTTGAAATTAGTATTACAAGGACATATTCATTGGAAGGAATACGGAGATGTGAATGATAGATTCCAATTCTTAACTGGAGGTTCTATAGCAGGAAATGGTTGGAAAGGCCGCAGACATAATACCAAAGAGGGCTTTGTGAAAATAAAGGTAGAAAGCGAGGATTTTTCGTGGGAATATGTTGATCACGGTTGGGAAGATGAACGGCTTAAAGCAGAGAACCGTGCAATATGAGATGCAATGACAATTTAAAAGTAAGAACCTAGTTTTGAAATACGTATCTCTTAAATAGATGTTATCTGAAGTTTTTTCTATACTCTGTAGGGGTTACACCCATACTTACCTTAAAATAGTGGTTAAAATTAGCTAGATTATTATAGCCACTTTCGTAACAAATTTCAGTGATTTGCTTATCTGTTTTAGCTAAAAGTTTGGCCGCCATTCCTACTCGTACATTTTTAACATATTCCATAAATGTAATACCTGTTTTTTTCTTGAAGAACCTACAGAAAGAACTTGGAGCCATATTTAGTACAGAGGATGCTTCTTCCAGATTAATACCTTCCTGAATATTTAAAAACACGTACTCATAAACTTTATTGATTTTTTCAATATTTTTTGAGAATACAGAAGATTGATTCAAAGGATTCGATAATTTTTTTCGGTCTTTAATCTTTAATAAGAGATTAAAAATCCTCAATAATCCTATATAATATTCCAAGCCTTCACTTTGGGAAAGTCCTATTAAGATTTCACGTATTTCATAATCATTTTCGACTTTAAAATGAATACCTCGACTCGCTTGTTTGATTAAGAGAAGAATATTTTGGAGTTCTGGCATTTTGAAATACTCATTTAATAATAATTCTTCTGAAAAATGAGTCACTATGCAATTAGGCTCTTCATTTTTTTCTCTATCTAGAAGTTCCCAACAATGTGGCAACTCAGCACCTAACAACACTAGATCTCCTTTTTCAAAATTAGAAATGTTATCGCCAACAATTCTTCTGCCTGTCCCAGATGCTATATAATTTAGTTCAATGTTTTTATGAGAGTGTATTATAGTTTCGCCAGAAAGCGCAATTTCTCTGGTAATAAATGAGTGGTTATTTGGGATATATATTTTGTCAAAAATAAATTCCATGTGCTGTAATATTAACTCTTGGTTCAATATTACATATAAAATTTATCCCTAATGGTTAAGATTCTATGAGATAATCGTAAAATAATTGTATTAATCTTATTCGCTTTTATATTCTTTTGCTCTTGAAAGAGAGGGTGAGATCTAGGCTAATATTCCATTATTCGGAGTTTAAATTTTTGAAAGCAATACGGCTTGGAATTAATTTTCAGCTATAAATTATTTTAAATTATCTAGTTATAGGTATTCAACTTATTTAAGTGAGAAAATTGAAGCTTATCTCTTTTATAAAGATTATTTGAATTCGTTGTTAAGGTAAGGTGTTACGCTAGCTTTTAGAATTATTCCTTAAATAACCTTATGGTAATTAATTTATCACAAAATAGTAATGTACAATTGAAGCCCGTTTATCCTAAAGACAGTAATATGTTTAAAATCTTTTCATCAGAATAAAACGGTTTTTAAACAAATAGAATAGAGGTATTAAATTTCAATAAAATAGTATTTAAAATGCAAAAATGTCTACAAGCATTATCAGTGGTGATATTGCTTAATTTTACACTACATGCACAACATAAGCACTCAGATAGCTTAACCCATCATCATTCACATTACACAGAACATGTTGAAACGCCGGCTCACAAATTAATATTTCCTTCAAGCACTCCAGATCGTATTATATCTAATCTTACAGAAGATCAAGCACATACCTTTGCTGTGAATTGGCGTACAGATCAGCAGGTTTTAAATGGGGTAGTAGAAGTAGCGCTAGCAACTGATGGCCCGGAGTTTTTACTAGATGGTGTTCGTAGAATAGATGCCATATCAGAGAAAATTGAAAATCAAAATAGAAATGAAGCGCTGGTTAAAGCTACTTACCATTCTGCTTTGGTTACAGATTTATTGCCAAATACGACCTATGTATATAGAGTAGGTAATGGCGAAAAAAATGATGACTATTGGAGCGAATGGTTTCAAATTAAAACCGCTAAAACAGGGAGCGAAGAGCCCTTTAGCTTTATTTATTTTGGAGATGCTCAAAACAATATAAAGTCATTATGGTCTAGAGTTATACGCAGTTCATATCGTAAATTTCCAAAAGTTGATTTTATGCTTCATGCAGGAGATTTGATTAATGACCGAGACTCTAATCTAGAATGGGGAGAATGGTTTTATGCAGGTAGCTTTATTCATGCCACAGTACCTAGTGTAATGACTCCAGGTAACCATGAATACAGGGATGGTGTTTTAACTTCTCTTTGGAAACCTCAATTTACACTTCCTGAAAATGGACCTACAGAGGATTTGAAAGAAACCTGCTTTTCTATCGATTATCAGGATATGAAATTGATTTCGATAGATAGTGAAGCTTTTGATGAAAGTATGGAATCAAGAAATGCACAAATAGAATGGTTGGAATCTGTATTAAAGTCAAATACAAAAAAATGGATAACTATTTTTACACATTATCCGGTATATTCAACTGCTGAAGGGCGTGATAATTGGGAACTACGAGAAGCTATAAAACCACTTATAGATAAATACAAAGTAGATTTGGTATTACAAGGGCATGATCATACATATGCAAGAGGTTTTCCTGAAAATAAGGGTAAAGGGCTAACAGTTGTGAAAGATATAGGTACTGTGTATGCAGTATCGGTAAGTGGACCAAAAATGTATGAATCAAAAGACCAAAACTGGATGGTGAGAAGAGGAGAATATACTCAACTTTTTCAGATTATTACGGTTGCAGAGAATTCGATTAGTTATGGAGCATATACTCCAATAGGTACACTTTACGATTCCTTTAAAATCATCAAAAAAAATGGTAAAAAGAAATTGATAAATATGATGCCAAAAACTCCTACAAGATTAAAAGAAGATTTTGTGAAGCCAGATTAAGTATTCCCGCGAGCTATGAAAATATAAATACTTCTAGTTCATATTTTCATAGCTTGAATACAAAAATAAAAACAGTAATCAAAAAGCAACTTTCAATAATCAGTAGTAAAGTAAATCAAGTAAGTTATGAAGATTTTTAAGCTGGTAATAGTAGGGATATTCTCCTTTTTTATTTCTTGTGCAGCACCCAAAATTTCTAGTAATCTCAAAGACACTATAGAAGTTTTTAACGATGCTAATTCAAAAATGATTTTGGTGGCTGCCCATAGGGGAGCACATTTAAATAATTTTGAAAATTCTATAGCATCCACAAAAAAAGCTATCCAAATTGGCGTAGATATCATAGAAGTAGACTTACGAACCACTAAAGATGGACATTTAGTTTTAATGCACGATTCTAAAATAGATCGAACCACTACTGGTAATGGGGAAGTAGAGGAGATGACTTTAGCAGAAATTCGTCAATATCACTTAAAATCATCTTCTGGAAAAATAAGTGAGGAGTCTGTACCTACTTTCGAGGAGTTCTTAAAGATAACTAAGGGTAAAATTATGGTCGATCTAGATATGAAAACTGATAATGTGGAAGGAATTCTTACTAATGTAGCGAAAAATGCTATTGATAATGAAGTTTTATATTTTGATAATGATTATAATCAATTAAATAAAATTCAAAACTTAAAAAAATCAGCACAATTGATGCCTCGTGCATATTCATATCAGATGGCAGATTCGGCAATTACTCGGTTTAAGCCCGCTGTAATTCATATAGATGATAAATTTTATACTAGTAAAGTGGTAGAATTAATTAAAAATAATAATGCCAAAATTTGGATAAACACTTTAGGGAAATTTGATTCTGAAATTCGAGAAGGAGAGATAGAAAATGTAATGAAAAAAATACTTAAGAACGGAGCCAATATTATACAGACCGATGAACCTGAAAAATTATTGGAGTTTTTAAAATCTAAGAATCTACATAATTAGACTAATTTTTTATAATTTGAGTTATAGTTTATAAAGGGTACTAGTATCCTTTATAAACTTTTCTTTTTTTATACGAAATCATTTTTTGAATTATTCTGCAATAACTTTTTATAGACTTCATGTCTTTGATGATCTTTCAAAATCATTCTTCTTTTATAATTTTTTAAAATTTAATGCATTATGTAGGATAACTGTTGTTCTAAAAATGGAGAAATTTAGTGGTGTACTATAATATATGATTTAGATCAATTTTTAGATATGTATTAGTTTTAGCGCAGAGAATTCCTAATTCAAAATCTAAAAACTGTTCTATTATTAATTTACTAAAATCATCACAGCATTAAATTCTTGTAAACAAAATAGCTATTTTTGTTAAAAATATTGTTTTTGTACAAAACAACGTTTCATGGATGATGAATTACTTAAAACACTAAAAGAAGGAGACAAGCGAGCATTAACAGCTTTATATAATAAGTATTGGAAAATGTTATATATATCTTCTTTTAATCTTCTAAATAAAAGAGAGACTTGTGAAGAAATTATTCAAGACGTGTTCATTGATCTATGGAATAACCGATCTAAGGTTGAGATTAGAGTTTCATTAAAAAGTTATCTCTTTGCATGCGTGAGATATAAAGTATTTTCAGAATTTAGGAAGAGTAAAACTTTGCACGTTGAGTTATTTGAAAATATAGACTCTAGATTACAACAAGTTACTCCCGAATCTAAGATTATTCACGAGGAATTAAAAGAACATATAAAAGTCGTAGTAAATAATCTTCCTGAAAAATGCCAAAACGTATATAAACTGAGTAGATATGAGCAACTGACTCATAAGGAGATTTCAGAAAAGTTAGGTGTTTCAACTAAAACAGTAGAAAATCACATTACAATAGCTCTTAAAATTCTTCGCTCATCTCTTGGGGATATATACTTTATAGTACTACTTTTTCATCTATAAAAGTCTATTATTAAACCTTTGTTATTGGTTGATGTTAGTGTTTTAAATGTTAATTATTGAATGTTATTTTTATTAAATTATGTTAAATTTAATAAAAATATTAAAATCTATTAGGGGGGTAGTTAGTCTTTATGACACTATACTTAGAGAAACTTAAATTAGATTTTAAAAATATTGGAGATTAATAATACAAAGTTCCAAAAACTCATAGAACAATATCTAAGCGGTGATATTAATAGTGAAGAGCTTCAGCAGCTTATAAATTATTATGAAAGTTTTCAGAAAGACGATGTTTGGATTGATAAAATGGGTGAGGAGAAGGAACTTAAAAGTAAAATGCTTATTTCTATTCTCCAATCATTGGAATATGAACCGGAGACAAAGACAATACCGCTTTATACGAAAAGTTTCTTTAAATATGCTATAGCTGCCAGTATAGCATTTTTTGCAGCAATTAACTTTTACTATTATAATCAAAAAAATGAGATTGACTTAGTTGGGGACTCTAATGTGCAAATAGGGGGTGATAAAGCAACTCTAATCCTTGCAAATGGTTGTAGTGTTAATTTAGGAAATGGAAAAGAGTATCATTCAGCATCGGTTTATAGTGATGGGAAGAAGCTAATCTATCACGGTGAAAAAGACAATCAGGCTTCAAAGGTTTCATATAATTATTTAAGTGTTCCTATAGGAGGAGAGTTTTTTGTTGAATTAGCCGATGGTACGGAGGTTTGGTTAAATTCAGATTCAAAAATTGCCTTTCCAGAAAATTTCGAAGACGGAGAAAAAAGAGAAGTAGAATTGATTTATGGGGAAGCATATTTTAAAGTCTCTCCAAGCTCAGAACATAAAGGATCAAGATTTGTCTTGAAAACGGGCGAACAGGATATCGAGGTTTTGGGAACCCAATTCAATGTAAAAGCTTATAAAGAAGATACTAATATCTATACAACTTTAGTCGAGGGTGTTGTAAAATTGAATAGTACCGATAGCCAAAGTAAAAATTTAGTTCCTGGGGAACAGGCAATCTTCAGCAAACAAAATAAGGATCTAATTATTTCGCCCGTCGAAATATCTTATGAAGTTTCTTGGAAAGAAGGTGTATTCAAGTTCAAATATAAAAACCTAGAGCAAATTATGACCGTATTATCACGATGGTATAACGTTCAGGTTATTTATGAGGATGAAAATTTGAAGGAAGTAAAATTTAATGGACAACTTCGAAAAGACCAAGAGTTAAAAGATATCTTAGAATTGTTTAAAAACACAAATTTTATAACGAATTATGAAGTAAAAAATAACGTAGTTATACTGAAATAACATAATAAAAAAGGGAGTAAAGCCTGCACTCGCCAAAGTTGATGCTTTCTCCCTTCAATTAATAACCAGTTAAATATATTAACTAATTAACACCCTCTAAATTTATGAAAATAAAATTAACTACTAACTCGACTGTTCAGTTTAGGAGGTACATTAAAATTCTAATGAAAAGTTTCGTTTTTTTATTCTGTACAACTGTATTCAGTTTTACGTCTACTAACATTTTATCTCAAAATGCTAATATTAGCATCGATTCTGATAAAACAATTTCAGTAGATGAGGTACTTAATTTAGTGATGAGTCAAACTGATTATGTTTTTGTATATCAGTCCGATTTGTTCAAAGACTTGCCAGAAGTCGAATTAAAAAAAGGAATTATCAAGGCTAACAATTTGCTTAATTCTAGTTTGGTAGATAGCAACTTTGATTTTGTATATGATAATGAATATACAATTATTTTTAAAGAAAAACCGAACACAACTCAACAACAGCTGCTTGTTAGTGGAACAATCACCGATGAGCAGGGAATGCCTTTACCTGGATTGACTGTTTATATTTCCAGTACCCAGCCGAATATGGAGCAAGGTGAAAATGGAAGCAAAACTATGGTAAGAGGCACTGTTACCGATTTTGATGGCAAATTTTCAATTCAAGCAGACAAAGGACAGTTTTTAGTTATTACGGGTGTAGGGTATGAAATGTATTACCAAAAAGTAGAATCTACAATGAAAAATGTTTCTATTTCCTTGAAGGAAGAAATGAATTCTTTAGAAGAGGTTATGGTGGTTGGGTACGGAACAACAAAAAAAAAGGATTTAACAGGATCTGTAGGATCTGTGAAGGCTGAAGAGTTAGGGCAGATTCAAACACAAACGGTAGATCAGGCTTTAATAGGAAAAGTTGCCGGAGTTTATGTTCAAAATAGAGGAGGGCAACCAGGAGCCGGAGCTTTTGTGCAAGTTAGAGGGCTCAGCCAAATTAGAGGAGACAATCAACCATTATATGTTATTGATGGAGTTCCAATAAATATCACACCAAATACCGAATCTCTTGGGATTATTAATTATGGTTCGCGTGAAAATCCGCTTTTATCTATAAATCCGGATGATATTGAACGTGTAGATATTTTAAAAGATGCTTCAGCAGCTGCGATCTATGGATCAAGAGCCGCAAATGGTGTTGTAATAGTAACTACAAAACGTGGTAAACGAGGTGAAGCACCAAGATTATCTTTTAATGTAAGTTCTACCATTCAAAATCCGGTGGATACTTATGATTATTTGGATGCCTCAGATTATATATCCTGGACTCAGGGCAATGCTCGTCGTATATTAAGTGGTGTTCCTGAAGAAAATTGGGAATCTGCTTACCCAGTACAAAATAGGATCTTAAAAAATCCAGATAGTTATTTTGGAAATGCAGATGCAAACTGGCAGGATATTATAAAGAATAAAAATGCTTTATGGACAAAGTATAGTCTTAGCGTTAGCGGAGGTACAGAAAAAGCCAGTTACTTCACTTCTCTTGGTATTTCAGATCAGGATGGAGCTATGATAGGTAATAATTTTAAGCGCTACAATTTAAGTACAAACGTAGATGCCAATGTAACCGATCTTTTAAAAGTAGGGACGTCTATTAATTATAATTATTCCATTAATAAGAATAAGGGGTTTACTTCCTTAAGTCAAGGACAATTTAGACCCGATTTAACTCCTTATAATGATGATGGATCATATTCAACTTTTGATGGCGAATATGGTGAGCAGTTTACACTTTTGGGCAATGGAAACCAAATGAGGGATAAAAGAATTTCTAAAAACCTTTTAGCCACGATTTTTGGGGAATATGAGATTATAGATGATTTAAAGTTTAAATCTCGAATTAGTATTGGCTTGAAAGAAGATAATATCGATGAGTTTTACACTTCAAAATCTACAGAGGCTTTATATGAAGGTTTATATTATAGTCGACCTGGTGCTGTTTTAGGTGTACAAACTAATAATAACTGGTCTACGACATTTACAAATACGCTAAACTTCAACAAAACAATTAATAAAAATCATACAATCGATGCTGTTGTTGGAGTTTCTTGGGATCGGAGTCGTTATGATGCAGAATCACAAACTTATAGAGGTTTTCCAGACGATGATATTTTAACTAACATAGCTTCAGCAAGTTTTTTTGATGATGCCAATAGTGAGAGTTTACAGCAGGGCTTAAACTCTATTTTTGGAAGAATAAACTACAATTATAAAAGCAAATACTTAGCTACATTTACTGCACGTAGGGACGGATCAACAAAATTTGGTCCAGATAATCAATTTGGATTTTTCCCTTCTGGTGCTCTTGCCTGGAATATGCATAACGAAGATTTCTTAAGAGAAGTAAGTTTTGTTAATCAACTTAAGCTAAGAGCTTCTTTGGGGCGCGTAGGGTCTGACAATTTACCTTCTTTTACCTACTTGTCCTACTATCAAGCGTTAGAAAATGGAGATTCTTATTATGATGGCCAAAACGGTATAGCTGTTACAGGAGTGCCAAATACAGGAATTAGATGGGAAGAAACCGATCAATTAGATCTTGGTGCAGAATTTAGTTTATTCAATAATCGTTTAGAAGGTGAGATTGTTTATTATGAAAAAAATACTTCCGGTATAATTTTATTTTCCCCAATCCCTGCAGAAACTGGATTCAACTCTTGGAATACTAATATTGCAGATGTTTCGAATAAAGGTTGGGAGATAACAATAGGAGGAGATATCATCAGAAATAAAAATTTCACTTGGAATTCTTCACTTAATATCGCAACTGTTAAAAATAATGTGGATCATTTGTATGGTTCAAATTCAGGAGATCAAACTGGTATTGTAGAAGGTCAGCCTATTGGCGTAATAATGGGGTACGATGTAATTAAAATTGTTCAGACACAGGAAGAAATAGATGAATTAAATAGTACGCTAGATGGTCGCTATCAATCTTCACTAAGACAACCAGGAGATTATCTTTTTAAAGATATAAATGGTGACGGTAAAGTTAATACAAATGATAGAACACCTATTGGTAATCCTAATCCCGATTTCTTTGGGGGGTGGAACAACCGACTTTCTTACAAAAATTGGAGTTTAAACATGAATTGGAATTTTGTTAGTGGAGCGCAACGAGAATATGAAATGATAACAAAATTAAGGTCTATCGATATTAACTCAAATATCACCAATCTAGTAAGTAATACATGGGCAGAAAATAATACTGATGCAACTTATGCCAGACACGGTTCAAGAAGTCACGGCTCTACTCCAAGTTCAAAATCAATTGTAGATGCATCTTACATTAAACTTAGATCTGCTTCTATTAGTTATAATTTGCCTAAAAAATGGTTTGGAGATACAGGAATTTCTAATACTCGATTAACCTTGAGTGGAAATAACCTAATCACTATTACCGATTATCCCGGTTTAGATCCTGAAGATGTTTCTAGTTTTGGTTTTGCAAACCGAAGTACCAATTTCAACTCAGATGATGGACTTTCGTATCCAAATGTTAGAACTTTCACATTTGCTCTAAATGTGACCTTTTAAATAGAATGCAAGAGCATATTATCCCAAACAAAAATTTTAAAAGATGAAAAAAATACTATACAAATATATAAGCGTTTTAACGATTTTGGTAACTATATATTCTTGCCAACTAACCGAAGAGCTGGACGATTATGAACCCTTATATTCATTAGACGCCGAAGATGCAATTGATACACAAGAGACTGCAGAATTAGCGTTAGTTGGAGCATATTCTGGTTTTACACAAAGAAGTTTAGGTAGCCCATTTCCAGATATGTTTATTATTCCAGATGTTTTAAGTGGCTATAGCACTGTAGGGCGCATATTTTCTTCAGATCCAGAAGAAGCGGCCTTTATTCAAAACGATCCAATTTCAACTGGTACGGTTAGAACATTAAACATTTATACTGGTTTATATGAATTTATTAATAGAACAAATTGGATAATAAGTACTGTAGAAGGACTTGACGATGATATTTTTGAACCTCAAGTAAGACGTACAGAAATAATTGCTGAAGCTAAAATTCTAAGAGCTTTAGGACATTTTTATTTGTTACGCAATTTTGGTCAGTTTTACGATATTAATTCAAAATATGGTATAAATACAAGATTAGAGCCCGCCAAATCGGCTGAAGCATACTCTAGAGATTCAGTTTTAGAAACTTACGAAACGATATTAAATGATTTGGAATATGGTATTGAGAATGGTCCTAGTTTAAGAACTAAAGGCTATACTAATAGCACCTTTGCAAAAGGATTAAAAGCTAGAGTATTATTATATATGCAGCGTTATAGCGAAGCGGCTATTGTAGCAAAAGAAATAATTGAGAGTTCCAATAGTAACTTCAGTTTAGAACCTACTTTTTTATCTATTTTTGATGATCATGAATCATCCGTAATATTTCAAAGTTCAGAAATTTTATTTGGGACAAGAGGGGAACCTGCAGCTACTATTGGTATGGGATCTTATTACAGTGGTTTTTTTGCCACTATTACTCAGGATTATTTAGATGCAGTTAATGGATCGTTGAATGTTAATGGACAGACAATTAATATTGGTGGTTCAGAACGAACAGAAGAAATATTTTTTCCGAACTCATCGTATGGAGGATATTATTCAACAAAATACACTTCAAATTTCACAGACGGAGATTATGACATGATTTACCATATGCGTATGGCTGAAGTTTATTTAATATTTGCCGAAGCAAATGCCAGAGCAAATAATATGGTAAAACCAGAAGCTTTGGAAGCATTAAATACAATTCGACTTAGGGCAGGGGCAACTTCGACTGGTGAAGGCGGTTTTGAGAAGTATACGACAACTATAAGTTTAGATCAATTTCTTACGGCTGTTCGTTATGAAAAATTAGCAGAGTTGTATTCAGAAGGTGGGGAGACATGGTACGATCTAATTCGCTACGATTATAGCGATGGTTTTAATTCAGGTTTTCAGGTATCTGATGTTAAAGCATCAGCCACAGATCCAGAAAAATTTATTTTACCAATTCCAACTGAGACTATAGATGCAGGAGGGAATATGATTGTTCAAAATCCAGGTTATGACGATTAATTTTAATAAAAGTATGGATAATGCACTGGCTTTTAAAACCCGTGATTTGCCATAATCCTTATGCAATCAGAAATACCTAATATTAAATTTTAAAACACTTAGAAATGAAAAAGCTTATAGCACTGTTTTGTGTTATCCTGATACTCATAGCTTGTCGAGATGATATAAAATTAAAGCCTGGTGAGTATGAAATTTCTGGTAAAGTTCGAGGAATGGAGACTGGAAAATTATTTCTTATTTCAAAAAAGCCGAGCGGAATTCAGGTTGATACTTTATATGTAAAGTCTGGAAATTTTAATTTCAGAAACAGTCTGGAGAATGATGTACTAGAAGCATATATTGCAGATCAGCCTAATTATCGTTCAAGTAATAATAAAGCCAGCATTTATATAGAACCAACTCGTATGCAATTACAACTTAATACCAGTGATTTTGAAAGTGTTGAATTAACAGGTTCTCAAACACAGGAGGACGCTGAAGCATTACAGCAAAAGCAAAAGGAACTGCGGTTAAAATATAAAAATGAGCTTGGCGCTTATTCAGCTAATGGAGAGCGACTAAAAAAAGCCAAAAACCCTGAAAAAAAAGAAGAATTAAAATGGAAGGATGACGAATTGAGAGGTGAGCTTCAACCTTATTTCGAAGAAGAAAAAGAGCTTGTCAAACAATTTATATCAACACATCCAAAATCGTATATAAGCTTTGAAAATATACTTTATATGATAGAGGAATTCACTCAGGAAGAAGCCAGAAAAGTTTATAATGAATTTCCAGAGAGCTTTAAAGAAAGAAAACTTGGATCGGTGATTAAAAAACAAATCGACGATAAGTCAAAAGGTATCGTAGGTGCAACTGCTGAAAATTTTAGTAAGGTGGATATTGATGGCAAACCTCTAAAATTAGAAGATTTTAAAGGACAATATGTATTATTAGATTTTTGGGCTTCGTGGTGTATTCCCTGTAGAAAAGGAAATCCGCATTTGTTGAAGATATACGATAATTATAATGACAAAGGTTTTGAAATAATAGGTGTTTCTGATGATGATAGAAATCCTGATGCATGGCTAAAAGCAGTAAAAAAAGATAGAATAGGAGTATGGCGTCATATCTTAAGAGGGATGGAGGTGGATACCACCAGTGGAGGATTCAAAATAGTCAATCAAGGTATCACAGAAGGATACAATATTTCTTCTTTACCGACTAAGATATTAGTAGATCCAGATGGAAAAATAGTTGGGCGTTACGACGGAAGTAAAGCAGATGAGGAAGCTTTGGATAAGAAGTTGGCAGATTTATACGAGTAAGTATTGAATCATATTCTATTTCATTTAACTTAACAATTTTGTCAAAGATTTGATAAAGCCTGCTCTATAATTGCTAATACCTTAAATCCTAAGTATTTTTAGATGAAAAAGAGGTATGAGAAAGATAGGAGTTAAAAGTGTTTTACGAATTTTGATGGGATCTGCGATGGTCTTTGCGGGTATCGCTCATCTATCTTTTAAGCGAAAAGAATTTCAGGCACAGGTGCCAAGATGGTTGCCAACAGACCAAAAAACAATGGATTTGACAGTGCTTAGTTCTGGTATTACAGAAATTACTTTAGGCTTGTTAATGATTTTATGGAAAGAAAAGAGGATAACTACCGGTCTAATGTTGGCGCTTTTCTATGTACTTATTTTTCCTGGCAATATTTCACAATATCAAAATAAGATTGATGCATTTAGCTTAGATAGCGACACTAAACGTTTTGTTCGATTACTGTTTCAACCCGTTTTAATTTATGGAGCATTATGGACTACCGGTGCAGACAAATATTTGATAGAGAAATGCGATTTTCAAAAGTGTCTTAAAAATTAGAAGACTTTAAACTCAAAATCCATTAATTCACTACGATTTAAATAAAAAATTCAGCGGAGTAGCTACTATGATATTGAGCCTGCTATTTTGCTGGATGTTATTTAATTGAGCTTTGCCATTTTTTGATTAAATTCTTCCGAAACAGAGTATAAGCAATAGGTCTGTTTCCTCTTTAAATTCTTTCCTAATACGTTTAAGAGCAATACTCATCTGTGCTTCCACAGTTTTTACAGAAATCTGTAGTTTTTCCGCAACTTCTTTATAAGAATAGCCTTTTTGCTTATGCATTTTAAATATCATTTTGCATCGATCGGGAAGGTCATTTACGGTCTTTTCAATCAGTTTTATTTTTTTCTGAAAATCTTCTTCAGGTTCTTCTACTAAAAGTTGAAGCGCTTGATGCTTTAGACCCTCTAAGTAGCTTTTGTTTTTCTTTTCTTTTCTGAAATTATCAACAAATCTATTATATGCTGAAGTATACAAATAACTTTTTACTGAAGTTGTTAAATTGATCTGATTTCTTTTTTCCCATAATTTAATAAAGGTATTCTGAGCAATGTCTTCGGCATCTGCAGTCTTATCAGCATACTGTAAAAGATAGGCTACCAGGGGTTGGTATAATTCATTGAAAAGTAGGGTGAACGACTTTTCATCCCCCTTTTCCCATAAATTATTCAATTCAGAATTAGTCATATTTACTGCAAGAAACGATAAAGGTTAAAAAAAAATTAATTTTTCTTTAAGGGTAGCTTTATTTTTTTTCGTCATTAATGTGTAAAATAGTGTATATACGATGGGTAATATTGATAATTTAATATCAAAATTTCAAAATAAAAGCATTAGTGATGAAGAATTGTCTGAGCTTGAAAATTGGGTAAAAGATAGTAAAGATAATAACGATTATTTTATAAAGAGCGTTCAGACCGACTATTTAATTTCATCTTTTTATCGAAAGCAAGAAGAAATTCCGAATTTATCAAATCTGAAAAAACCAATAATTGCTCTAAATTCGAAAAAACAGCGTGCTAATTTGATGAAATTTGCAGCTATTTTTATTGTTGCACTTATAGCTTCCAGTACGGCATACTTCTACTTTTTTAATCCGGCAGAAACTACTTATGCGCCCGGAGAAATTATTATCACGAATGAAAATGGTGAAAAAATAACCGTAGACTATCAAATTAAACAGATCGTATATAATGAAGAAGGAGAAGTTTCAAATTTGGGATCACAAGTAAAAAAGAATCCAAATACTAGCGAAAAAGACAATAATAGGTTAGCGTATAACACGATTAATGTACCTAAAGGAAAGCGCATCCAATTAGTGTTATCAGATGGAACGAAAGTATATCTTAATTCTGAAAGTTCACTACGATTTCCTTCTCACTTTCCAAAAACAGAACAGTTACGAAAGGTCAGTATTACCGGCGAGGCAGTTTTCGAAGTACATAAAGATTCTTTAAAACCTTTTATAGTAGAGGCAGGTATGCTGAATATAGAAGTTTTGGGAACACGATTTAATGTAGATGCCTATCCTCAATCTAAACAAATTTCGACTACACTGGCAGAAGGATCGGTACAGATAAATTACGACAATGAAGTTTTTAAACTAGAACCAGGTGAAGCCGGAATACTTAGCCAAAATACAGATGTGCTGAGCGTAGAAAAAGTAAATGTAGCTAATAAAATGGCTTGGGTAGACGATCGTCTATTGTTTATTAACGAGTCCTTTGCAGAAATTCAAAAGAAAATTGAGCGCAGTTACGGAGTTCAAATTATTAATAAAAATGCCCATTTAAATGACGTACGGTTTAACGGGGATTTCGATATCAAATCAGAAACTATCGAGGATGTACTAGATGCCTTTAAAGCAGTAGACTTTTTCGAATATACTTATAAAAATAATATAGTAACCATTAAAAAATAAACGATGACTTAGCGCTTAAACAAAAAGGGAATGCGCCAACATTCCCTCAAACAATTAACTATTTCCTCAAACAATTAAAAGTTATTCAAAATTATGAAAATAAAGTATTTGAAGATGAAAGCTTCATTCATTTTAACCTTGTTTTGTGTTTTGCAGGTTTCTGCACTAGAAACCCTTGCTCAAAAATTTAATATTGATCTGGATGGGGCTAAGGTTACCCACGTTATAGAACAGATCAAACAACAAAGTGATTATAAGTTTTTTTACAAAGACGATGTGATTAATGAAGAATGGCAGGTCAATATTCATAGCGATAGTGAAGAGATTACTAATGTTTTAAAGCAGCTGTTCAAAAATTTACCGGTGAGTTTTGTCATTCAGAAAAAGCAAATTATTCTGAAAGAAAAAGAACCAGTTTCGTCTCCTGAAACTAGTAGTATCGATATACAGCGTTATATTGATGGTACGGTAAAAGACGAATCTAATTTCCCAATTATGGGAGTTACCGTTTGGTTAAAAGGTTCTCGCGTAGGATCTGTTACAGATGAAGATGGAAAGTTCAGAATGCAGGCTGTTACCGGAGATACTTTGGTTTTTAGTTTTATAGGTTTTAAAACCAAAGAACATGTGCTGGGTAACGAAAAAAACTTAGCTATTAAGCTGGAAACCGATATTAGTGGTTTAGATCAGGTTACGGTGGTTTCTACCGGTTATCAAAAAATCAATAAAGAGCGTGCAACAGGTTCGTTTTCTACCATAAGCGGAGAAGAGTTACAACAAGTACCGGTAAACAATGTGATGCATCAGTTGGAAGGGCGAGTTCCTGGTCTACAAATCGAAATTTTAGAATCTGATAATACATTTGTTTACGACAATCTTGAAAGAGAAACCGAGGGGAATACCAGCTATAATTTTCAAATTAGAGGCCAGTCGACTATTGATGGTAATAAAAGTCCGCTTATTGTTATCGATGGCGCCCCAACCGAGCTGGATATAAAAAATATTAATAGTGCTGATGTCGAGAATATAACATTTCTAAAAGATGCTGCCGCTGCTTCCATTTATGGAGCAAGAGCAGCAAATGGAGTAATTGTGATCGATACAAAAAAAGGCACTAAAGGAAAAATGAGGGTTAACTTTTCTCATACCAATACTTTCTCAACAAAACCTTCTATATCAGGTCTTCCTTTAATGAACTCTAGCCAGGTGCTGGATTTAGAACAGGAGTTGGTAGATAAAAATATTATTGCAGATCCTGCACAGTCAGGGGCCCTTTTTAGTTCCTATCCTGTAAGTGATGGGGTAGAAAGTATGCTAGAATATAAACGAGGAAATATAAGTCTAGATGAGCGCGAAGCACGTTTAAATGATTTACGTGGAAGAAATAATTATAATCAATTAACCAGATACTTAATGCAGCAGGCTTCGGCTACTACCTATAATTTATCACTAAGCGGAGGTAGCAATAATTACAGTTATTTCACTTCGGCTTCTTATTCGAATGAAAAGACACAGCGAAAAGGTTCTGAGGGTGATAAGATGACGTTTACCATAAATCAAAACTTTAAACTGTTTGATTATGCTGATGTAAGCACTAGCCTTAAAGGTTCCTTTTTTAATTTTGATGAGAACGGGATAGGTTTGCAACCATTAGCCGGGCAGCGTTATTCTTATTTACCTTACGATAGACTTCGTGATGAAAATGGTAATAATGTTAGTTTTGCTCGTGAATTTTATCGTGATCAAATAGCTGATTTTGAAGATGCTGGATACCTACCATGGGAATATAGTTATTTAGATGAATTAGAAAACAAAAACTCAACTGCTCAGGAGCAAAACTATTCTGCTAATATCCAGATCTCTCTACCAATTTTCAAAGGATTGAATGCATCGGGAACTTATTTGATAGAACGTTCTAACAGAAGCAGACCAATCTTATACAATGAAGATACATATTACACCAGAAACCTTATAAACAATGCTACTTATTTAGATCCTTCTACTAACACTATTACTAGAGGATTGCCTTTAGGTTCAGTTTATCGAAGAAACAGAAATATTTTAACAAGCCAGACTACTAGAGCACAATTAAATTATAATGAACGTTTCAAAGATCACTCAATTGATGCTATTGCTGGTATAGAATTTAGAGAAACTCGGGAAGAGGTATCATCAGGAACTTTATATGGTTATAACGAAAAAACGCAAACTTCGGTAGATGTAGTCTCTCTAAATTACACTACAGTAGAAGGGTGGAACTCAACTTTAAATTATGGCAATCAGTTAACCGACCAAAGAAGAAGATTTTTATCGTATTACGGAAATGCAGCTTATACATATAAAAAGAAATATGTGGTTTCTGGTAGTGTTAGACTGGATGATTATAACAATTTTGGAGTTGATAAAAGTTATAGAAGAACACCTTTATGGTCTACTGGTGTTAAATGGAATGCCAGTAAAGAATCTTTCTTAAAAAATGTTGAAGCGATTAATAATCTGAGTTTTAGAGCTTCCTATGGTTTTAACGGAAATATCAGTTTAACGACATTCCCTTTTACCAAAATTTCGATTGCTAATACCGATTATAATCTTTCTCAATTACCTTACGCATTTGTATCGGCAGCAGCAAATCCTTCACTAAGATGGGAGAAAACGGGAATATTAAATATTGGTATTGATTTTGGATTGTTGGATAATCGAATTTCAGGTAGTTTGGAATATTATAAAAAGAATAGTGATGATTTAATTCAGGAATTCCCGGTATCAGAATTTTATGGAGTTCCCAACCGCGCACTTACCAGAAATACTTCAACTTTAGAAGGGAAAGGGGTAGATCTTAGCCTAAACGGTATTTGGATTCAATCTAAAAATTTTACGGCTAGCTCTAATTTTATCTTTACTTATAATACGAACGAAGTAACCGATTCTCGTTTCGAAAATTATTCAACATATCTAAATGGTTCAGGAAGTACTCCGCCAATTGTAGACTATCCATTAAATAGTGTATTTGCATTTCGCTCTGCTGGATTAGATGAAAATGGAGCCTTTCAGGTCTATGATCGCAATGGAGATATTGTTGGTTCTAATGAATTATTAACCGATATCGAGGATATGAAATATATGGGAACTAGCACGCCTAGGTATTATGGAAGTTTAAATACAACATTACAGTACAAGCAATTCTCACTATTTGTATTAGCGACCTATAAGATGGGGTATAAACTATTCAAACCTACTTTTGATAATTATATTTCTCGTTTCAATGAGTTCACCGGCTACAATTTGAATACAGATATTGCAGATAGATGGCGCGAACCGGGAGACGAAAATTCTACCAGTGTACCGGGTGTTTTAGGATTGGGAGGATACTCTTATCCTAGATATAGGTTAAGTGAAGATAAGGTAATCTCTGGAGATCATATTCGATTACGTGAAATATCTCTTAGTTATGACCTTTCTGAGGTTTTACCAGAAAGCTTTATTAGAGGAGCTTCATTATCATTCACCGCTCGTAACCTAGGACTTTTATGGCGCGCGAATAACGATGATATAGATCCAGATTTCTTACCATATACAACAGGAAACCAAATAAGACCTACCCCTACAGCGATGTATTCTATAGGCTTAAATGTTAACTTTTAATTCGATACTATGAAACTAAATTATATATATACCTTTTTATTTATAATAGCTACAACTTTAGTGAGTTGTGATGATTATGTCGATATAAGAACAGAAGGAATATTATATCCAGAAGATACCGAAAATTACAGGTATTTATTAAATAATACTCCTATTTATGATCTCTCTTATAGTCTGGTAGATATACCTACAGACGATATTTCTATGCGTTATGATCATGCCCAATATTTTGAGACTAATGCGGCAAATTCAGAGTTCAATCGCCCCTTTAAGGATACTTATATTTTTGCTGATTCCATTTACCGTACTGGTGAGATGGATAGTGAGATAAAAGCGATGTACGAAGGACTTTATAGCGCCAATGTGGTGATTACTGAAGTTTTAGAAAGCACAAGTGGTGCAGAGCAGGAAAAAAATGCTTTGCAGGGTGAAGCCATGGTTCATAGGGCTTATTTATTTCTTAACCTGGTTAATACTTTCGGAAAAGCTTATGATGCTAATACGGCGAGTACAGATTTAGGAATTCCAATGTTTATCGAACCAACCGTAGATCAAGATATTAAAAGGGCGACAGTACAGGAAGTTTACGATCGCATCATTACAGATTTAACCTCAGCAGCCAATTCAGGCTTACCTGGAGTTCGCAGTGGTACAGAAGTTGGTTTTCCGTCTAAATCCAGTGCTCATGCATTGCTTGCGCGAACCTATTTATATATGGGCGATTATAGCAAAGCTTTAGAAAATGCAGAGCAAAGCCTTGCTTTACAAAACACCTTGCTAAATCTAGAGAATTATACGGAAACTCCAGATTTTAGCTGGCCACGACGAATAGAAGATCCAGAGCTTATTTTATCGAAAAAAACGATGAGGTCTTATAATTATCTACCAACATTGTTATCTCTAAGTGACGACTTGTTGAATAGTTTTGATAGCACCGATTTGCGTTATCAACTTTATACAAGACCTAACGAAGAGCTTACTTATGGGGATATTACAGAAGGAAGATCTTACTGTATAGCAAGGTTAACTGGAGAGAATCGTAATGCCGGGCCAACGGTGCCAGAAATGTATTTGATTAAAGCAGAATGTCTAGCTCGTGCTGGGAATACAGAAGCTGCTATGGATGCATTAAATACGTTAAGAGAAGCGCGTTTTAGAGCTGAAGATTATATCGCTTTAAGGGCTGGTGACCCTGAAGATGCTTTAATAAAAGTTCTGGCAGAGAGAAGACGTGAACTTATGGGAAAAGGTGGATTTAGATTATTCGATTTAAAACGTCTAAACAAAGACCCAAGATTTGCCAGAACAGTAGAGCATGAGTATTTAAATGAAACCTACACGTTAGAGCCGGGAGGTGATAGATATCAATTTCCTTTTGCTTCAACCTTATTCCAATACGCGCCTAACCTAGAGCAAAATCCATAAAAAATAATAGTCCCCGGGATTAGCCGGGGACTTAATTAGATTCATAAAAATATGCGAAAAATAAAAATATTGCTAGGTATACTATTAGTGCAGTTCACTATAAATGCCCAGCAAACCGAACCAATTTTTTCTGTAAGTCCAAAACTACCTAATCCAGGAGATCAGGTTGCGTTAAACTATAACTCAGAGAATACAGTATTAAAAGACGCTAAAGACATTCAGGCGGTGATCTATGTAAATGCAGATCATCAATGGTC
This sequence comes from Zunongwangia endophytica, assembly GCF_030409505.1. NCBI lineage: Bacteria > Pseudomonadati > Bacteroidota > Flavobacteriia > Flavobacteriales > Flavobacteriaceae > Zunongwangia > Zunongwangia endophytica. Next base: position 4,294,302 of record NZ_JAUFPZ010000002.1, read on the forward strand.
GGCTAGCGATCTAACTTTTCAGGAAACCGAAGATAATCATTGGAAAACCTCCTTTACGTTACCTGAAAATACAGCCCTTATAAGCTGTGTTTTTAAATCGGATACTTTAGTAGATAGAGGTGGCACAACTACTTATTCCTGGTTACTCGATAAAGAGCCGGGCTCTTATGCTAGCTGGGGTATTTTAAGATCTAAAATTTTCCAAGAGGAAAGTATTGCAATAGTAGACGATAGCGCTTATATCTCTAGCGAGATTGGATTAATGTGGATCAATAAAGAAATACAGAAATTTCCTGAAAGCCGAAATCTATATTTTTACGAAGGACTAAAATTAATGCAAGATTCGAAAGAAGGTGATCATAGCAATCGAATTCAGAATGAAATTAAGCATATTTTAGAGCAGGATCTTACTAAACTTCAGCAATATAAAATTCAGAAATCACTTCAGTTATTAGATACAGAAAAGTATAAATCTTTTATTGATTCTGTAAATGATGCTTTACTGAAAACATATCCTAAAGGAGTTTTAGCAAGGGATAATGAGATGAAGCGTTTGTTTACTGAAAGTGATATTCAGAAAAAGATCCGTGAATTTGAAGAATTTCAATCTAATTTTCCTAAAGAGGATTTTAAAGATGTCTTTACATTTACTGAAGATTTGTATTACGACAAATTATACAGAAGTATAGCTTATAGATACATTACAGAAAACGGAAATTATAGCTTTGTGTTCGACAATCTAAAAGATGCAGGTTTTTATAATCTGGTAGATTATAGCTGGCATTTTGTAAGTATTCCGTATAATAACGAGTCTATAGCAGTGGATAGTTTAAATACTATTGCAAGCAAAATCATACCTGAATTAGAAGTTCGAGAAAAAGAGATTCCTAAAAGATACGAAGGGAAATTATCGATTCTGGAATGGAAACAAAAAGCACAGGAAGCATCTGCTCGAGAATATTTAACCTACGCTAAAATTCTTGATGAATTAAAAGATTACGAAGCTGAAGATCATTATTTAGAAAAAGTAAAATCATTCTATATTTATGAAAATACAGATTTTAATGAGCTTTATGCAGATTATTTACTAAGACAGGGTAATAAAGAAGCAGCGATTAATTTTATTAAAGAAAGCCTTTCGCGTAATAATGCTACAGCGCAAATGCTTTCTATACTTAAGGAAGATTTTTTAGCACAGAATGGGAGCAACGCCAATTTTGAAGATTACGTAAGCGCTATTAAATCTGGCGATTCTCAAGATCAATTTAAAGAAGAATTGATTGCTGAAATAATTAATAAACCTATTGAAGATTTTGAACTGGAAAGCTCTTTAGGAGGAACAGTAAAGTTGTCTGCTCAAAAAGGAAAAATCGTAATTATCGATATGTGGGCTACGTGGTGTGCCCCTTGTAAAAAAGCAATGCCCGGCATGAAGATGGCGGTAGATAAATATTCTGAAGATAAAAATGTACAATTTTACTTCCTAGATACTCAGGAATACATTTCAGATTATAAAAAGCAAACAGTAGAATTTATCGAGGAAAACAATTATCCTTTCGAGATTCTTTACGACGCTAAAAATCCCGAATCAGGTAAGTTCGACGATACTTATGCTAAATATTCAAAAGCATTCGAATTTTCAGGAATTCCACAAAAAATGATCATAGATCAACATGGAAAATTAAGATGGCGATCTACTGGTTACTCAGGAAGCCCAAGCGAGCTTGCAGACGAAATTTCTATCATAATCGAATATTTGAAATCTGAAAAATAAACCTTAATGCTTAAAATAAAGCAACTTGTAATCCTTTCAATCTTTTCTATTGCAGCTGTTGGTCATTCTCAGGAACTTTGGCAAGGACAGTACAATTCAAAAAGGATTTTGTTAGAAAAAGTAACGATTTCAGAGGGTTTAGACTCACTTTATTTAAGTAGTCCGGAACATATGTATAAAAAACTCCCCTTCAACAAGAAAAGAAGGGGGATTCTCTTTTTTTAGTGAACGAGAATTATAATATCAGTCTCAAAATCGAGACGATATTGGGTGATTTGAGTCAGGATTCTTTGCGAGCTAATTATATCGATTACACTGGGATCCATCAAGTAAAGTTAATTTCAACAGATAGTTTACAGTCGCTTACTTTTCCGCAGCATCCCAAAGGAATATTACCTTACATTAATAAAGAAGTAACATTTTATAGTGAGAAAACAAATGTAACTTATAGTGGAACGTTGGTGCTACCTAAACATAAAAAGCATTATCCATTAGTTTTTTTGCTGAATGGAAGTGGACAACAAGAACGGAACTACACCTATGCCGGGCATCAGTTTTTTACAGTGCTTGCGGATGCTTTAGCCAGAGAAGGAATAGCTTCTTTTAGAATGGACGATCGCGGCATTGGAGAAACTACCGGAGATTTTGAGCATTCAACAATTGAAGATTTTGTCCAGGATCTTGAAGCTGCAAAGTCTTTTATAAAATCTCAGGATAAAATAGATCATTCCTTTTTGGGAATAATTGGTCATAGTGAGGGCGGAGTAGTGGCTTCTATTGCTGCTTCCAGAAATAAGGATTTTGAATTTATGCTGAGTCTCTCTGGCGTGGGAGTTAACGGACTACAAATTCTGGATCTACAGAACAGCGCGATACTAAAATCTATGAATATTGAAGATTCCCTGGTAGAACATCACATGGAATTGTATAATTTTTTATTTAAAACGGTTTATAATCTCCAAGAAGAGGATAGTTTAAAGCTGCAGTTAGAACAAGCGGTAAATAATTGGATGCAGGATAAAGATGAAGATTTACTAAAAAGTATGGGATTGGCCAATGGCCGTGAAAAAAATTTGATTTATAGATTTCACAAGGAAGCAAAAAAAGATGCGTATCAATACATGATTCGTTATAATCCTAAAGATTATTTGCCCAAAATTGAAATTCCTGTAATGGTTTTAAATGGAGCAGAGGATATTCAGGTGCCCGCCGAAGAAAATGTCGCTGGATTCCAGAAATATCTATCAAAATCAACTAATTTTGCATCGAAAATCTATCCAAACCTAAACCATATGTATCAACACTGTCATACCTGTATTGCTTCAGAACAAAGCGAACTTGAAGAAGTTTTCGCGCCAGAAGTTCTTGCAGATATCACTAAGTGGATACATAAAGTTTATCAAACAAAGTAATTTCAATTAAATAGTCTTCAATGAAAATAGTTATTGCCAGTATCCTTCTATTTTTTTCAACATTCTCACAGGCGCAAATTTATGATCCTGTATCTTTTGAAACTTCTGTTGAAAAAGTAAACGAAAATCAGTACGCCTTAATAATTAATGCTTTTATCGAACCCGGTTGGCATTTATATTCGCAAGATGTACCTTCTGGTGGTCCTATTCCTACTTCATTTCAATTTTCATCTAATGATAACTATGCTCTAAAAGGCGAAGTTATCGAGCCTGAAGGTCATGTTATAGACGATCCTATTTTTGAAATGGAAATCAAATATTTCTCAGATAAAGCCACTTTTAAGCAAATTATAGAACGCAAGTCTCAAGGTGCTTTTCAAATAAAAGGTTCGGTCGAATTTATGGTTTGTAACGACGAAAGTTGTTTGCCACCTACACAGAAAAATGTAGTATTTAAATTTTCTAAATTGAATAATACGGAAGTTGCTTCCGCGGCAGATTTAGATGAAGAACCAAATACCGATGGAGAGACTACTGATTCCGAAAAATCTGTAGAACAAGATAAAGAATCCGTTGAAGAAAATATTAGTCCGCAGGTGTCTGGAGATATGGTTGATGCTGTTGCCAAAACTGATAATAGCGCTGAAGATGCTAATGAAGATACTATTACAACTGAAGAAGTAGATGGAGAAAGTGAAAATTCAGAAAGCCTTTGGTCAATTTTTATATTAAGTTTTCTAGGCGGTTTTGCGGCTTTACTTACCCCATGTGTTTTCCCTATGATTCCTATGACGGTAAGCTTTTTTACCAAACAAAGTAAAAGTCGTGCTTCGGGAATTAGAAATGCCATTTTCTATGGATTATTTATTATCATAATTTATGTGATTTTAGGCTCTGTAGTAACCGGGATTTTTGGAGCAGATGCGCTTAATGCCCTTTCTACAAATGTATGGTTCAATGTCATATTCTTCATTTTATTGATCTTTTTTGCTTTTTCATTTTTGGGAGCTTTCGAGATCATGTTACCAAATTCTTGGGCTAATAAAATTGATTCTCAAGCCGATCGAGGTGGGATTGTAGGTATCTTTTTTATGGCGCTGGCATTAGCTATTGTTTCTTTCTCCTGTACAGGACCTATCGTAGGTACTTTACTTGTAGAAGCAGCATCTAAAGGAGGTATTGCACCTATTGTAGGAATGCTTGGATTTTCAACTGCAATCGCATTGCCATTTGCTTTATTTGCAGCATTCCCAGGTTGGTTAAATTCGCTTCCCAAATCTGGTGGATGGCTAAATACAGTAAAAGTAGTATTAGGATTTTTAGAGCTTGCACTAGCATTTAAATTTTTAAGTAATGCCGATTTGGTTTTACAACTTCATCTGTTAGAAAGAGAAACCTTTTTAGCGATTTGGATTGCAGTTTTTGCCGGACTTGCATTATACTTATTCGGGAAAATCACATTGCCGCATGATAGTCCTTTACCACATATTTCAGTAGGAAGATTAACTTTAGGATTATTAACTTTAGCTTTTGTAGTTTATCTAATTCCTGGTCTTTGGGGTGCTCCATTACAATGGATTAGTGGTTTCCCTCCACCAATGCAGTATAGCGAATCTCCTTACGGTGTAGGAAATAGCAAAGGAAGTATTAGTGGTCCAGCCGAAGAACTTCCTCCAAATGCCGAGCTTGGTCCTTTAGACATCGTTATGTTTAAGGATTATGAAGAAGGAATGGCTTATGCAAAAAGTCAGAACAAACGGTGATGTTGGATTTTACAGGTTATGCGTGCGTTAATTGCCGTAAAATGGAAGAACGCGTTTGGCCAGATCCTCAGGTTAGCCAAGTCCTTAAAAACGATGTGGTACTTATTTCGCTTTATGTTGATGACAAAAAAGAATTGCCTGAAGAAGAAAAATATGTTTCTGAAACTACAGGAAAAGAAATTGAAACTATAGGGAATAAGTGGAGTGATTTTCAGATAAAAAATTATAAAGCAAATGCTCAACCTTATTACGTGTTAATCGATAATGAGGGGAATAACTTGAATAAACCAACAGCTTACGATCCAGATATAGAATCTTATTTGGGATGGCTACAAGAAGGTTTAGAGAATTATAAGTAAAAGAATAATCGATTTTAGATATAAAAAAAGGGATCGTTGCTTTTAAGCTTCGATCCCTTTTTTTTTAATGATTTTTTGCTATTCCCTTTCTTTTGTTGTTTTTCAGAATTAAAAAAGTTGAGTAAAAAATAACCAAAATTAATGGAATTCCCACGCCAAGGTAACGCAGTGACATATCGAAAGTAGTGGCGATTTCCCCTGAAGAAGATATTACGAAACTTGAGATTGATGTAATAATATAGAGCAATCCACCAATAAGTCCACCAGCGATACCAGCATTGCTAGGGAAATAAATCATGTTTTGGGTAAAGTAGTTGGTAAAAATAAACCCAGAAACGATATGGATCACAAAAGCAAAAGCAATTAAAAGGTAAAGATGATCTAATTGCGTTGCCGCGGCTATAAACACGAGTAAAAGCACAATTTGTGCGAAAGCTGAAATTCGTAATTTCTGAGGAAAATTTTGGCTAGCAAAGGTCTTACTTAAAATTCCGCCAATCATCCAGGATATTCCTAAGATTAGCGTACAATACCCCGTAGTTACTGCATCAAATCCAAAATGATGTTCTACCACAAACGGGCCAGCGATATTAAATACCATCACGGTTGAATAAGCTAATCCTAAAATCAAGATTCCTAAAACAAACGCCTTATTCTTCAGCATTACGGCATAAAGCATTGATGTTTTTTTCAGATTAAATTTCTTGACATTTCTAATCGTTTCTCCACTAAAAATTAATTCAGCAAAAAATAGAATTGCGGCATATATCGCTAAAAAGTAAAAATTTGCCTGCCAATCAAACAAGCTTTCCAGATAACCACCAAGAAAAGGAGCAATTATCGGCCCGCAAGACCATACGATGGTAAAAAAGCTTAAAAAATGTTTTCGTTTTACTTCATCATAAAGGTCTACAAAATAAGCTCGCTTTGCGACCACGATAAACGATGTTCCTAATCCCTGTACGATTCGCCAAAAGCAAATAACCCAAACCTGATCTGTCCATGTAATAGCAAGGCTACTAATAATTAGAGCAATTAATGAAAATAACACAGGTTTGTAGCGCCCAAGACTGTCCAATAAACTTCCTACGAACAATTGCGCAAAACCATAGCTTAAAAAGAAGCAAGTAAGCGTAAGCTGAATACTTTTTTCTGAAACCGATAAATTCTCGGCCATCGATGGAAATGATGGCAAATAAATATCTGTCATAAACCCAGAAAGTGGAATGGTGAAAAAGGTAATTATCGTTGCAATTTGTTTTTGTCTTTCAGAAGCTTGTCTTAGGTGCATTAGTTAGAAAAGTTGGCGGGGTAGGGGATTTATAAATTTTTGAAGTATAGTCGAAAATTGGTGCTTTTGCTTTCAGTTTTAGTATAAACTGGAGAATATTATATTACGGTTTTCCCTTACTTATTCTACGGTTAAATTTCAAACAACTGGAAACTAGTAGGTTAAATTTGAGATATAATTTAAAACCTACTTAAATGGAATTAAACAAACTACCACTCGTTTTGGCAGCGACAGGACTGCTTTTTACTTCCTGTCAAAAAGATGAAACAGCACCAGAGACTCAAGAATTGCTGAATAATGAGGCTCCAAGTTCATCACAAATTCCTAAAGAGGTAATAGAAAAGGTAAACAATTTACATTTCAATTCAGATTATATTGAAACTTTCGAACTTACTTTACCTGGAGGTGCTACAGAAACCACTTATTTAATTGAAAATGATATTGCAATGTCTGCCGATCAATTAGATAAGCTTAGCACCGCAGATATTACCAGTAAGCAGTATCGTACTTACAATTTGGTTAGTAGTCCCAGAACCATCAATGTTATTGGTTATACGGGTACAGGCTATGGACAAAATCTTTCCAACAAAATGCAACAGGCATTACAAAGAGCTGTAGCGAATTATAACGATTTAAGTATTGGTCTAACCTTCAATCTTAGTTTCGGTACTAATTATAGTTCTTCAGACATTGTTGTTTATAAAACTAGCAATGGACAGGCTGGTGGAGTAGCCGGTTTTCCATCAGGCGGAAATCCATACAAATTTGTACAGATTTTTTCAGGAATGGAAAGCTATAGTACATCAACCAACGAACATGTAATCACTCACGAAATTGGACACACTTTAGGATTGCGCCATACCGATTGGTTTTCTAGACAGAGCTGTGGCCAAAGTGGTGAATCTGCAAATCCAGACGGAGCGGTGCATATCCCGGGTACCGAGACGGGGTATGATGCGAACTCTGTAATGTTAGCATGTTTTAGCGCCAACGAAAGTGGAAATTTTGGTGGTGACGACGAGAAGGCTCTAGAATATTTATACTAACCACAGAGCATTATTTTTAAATGTAATTAGCCCAAAGTCACCCGGCGAGAAAACTTTCTTAGAATCTCCAAACCTACTTATTAATATGGCATGTATGTCTAAGTGCCGGGTGTTCTTATTTATCCTTTCTGTCTCTCGCAAGCATATCCTTTTGTAAGAGAATGTCTTCACTTTTTTAATAATACATTAAACAATCATCCATGAAAAATTTATTTACACTTCTAATTTTGGGAACGCTAATGGCAGTCACTTATTCTTGCGAACCTGAAGCTCTACCTGTATCTAATGCCGAAACACTTGAAGAATCTGAAATAATAGATATCGATACTTATGCTGATTCTTCTGGAAGAGAGGAAAATGAACAGGAAAGAAGAGATCCGCCTGAATAAGAAGAGCAAGATTAATCTTCTAAACAAAAATAAATTTGAGAAATTTATGATTAAATTCTTAAATTGATCGATGCCCAAATCTATATATCAATACGAGACAACATTAATATTTTTTAATTCAGAGTTTGGGCATCTAAACAACTGAATATTGAAGAAGAATTATTTTTTATTTTTACTATTAGTCTTAATGCTTTCATCCTGTGATCTATACCAGTCACAGGATGAGTCCTTTTCTAAGGATGCTATCGAAATTTCAGACGATTTTAAGCTGGATTCTCTAGATTTAGAAGTTAGAAAGGAGAAACTGAAAGCATATTTAATTCAGACTTCAAAACTTAATGATGATACGCTTAAAAAGAAAAATTACCTGCATGCTTCTTATTACGCAGCTTCGATAGATTCCGCTTTATTTTTAGAAGCCAATTCCAAGGCTATAGCTTATGCAACACAACTAAAAGATAGTTTAGGGCTTGCCGGCGCTTTTTGGGATCGTGGATATTTTTATTCAGAAATTGGTGGATATCGTCAAAGTTACGATGCCTATCAAGAGGCAAGTGAACTTTATTTAAAAAACGACAAGCCAGTATTGGGAGGGAGATTGCTAATAAATATGGCGATTCTTCAATCTGATATTAAAGATTATGTGGGAAGCGAAGTAACTACGGTTAGAGCTTTAAAAGTTTTAAAGCCTTTGGATGCAAAAGAATACATTTATCGCTGTTATAATAATCTGGCGGTGGCTTACAACCAAATGAATGATTTTGAAAATTCATTAGACTACCATAAAAAAGCCTACGAGATTCAGCAGGAATTAGGCAATAATACCTACCAGAAAGCTTCAACATTAAATAATATAGGTGTGCTTTATGAAAACATGGGGCGATTTGACGATGCGATAAATGTTTATGCTGAAGCATTAGAATTTTCAGAATTAGAAAAAGAAGAACCTCAGGTTTATGCTAAAATTATCGATAACCGTGCATTTGCTGAATTTAAAATAGGAAAGAAAGAACATATTCCTGAAGACTTTTTTAAAGCACTGCATCTAAGAGAAGCTATAGGTGATGAAGACGGTGCTATTTTTTCTAGTATGCATCTTGCCGAATATTACGAAGGTATTGACAAAAATAAGGCATTAAAATATGCCGATAAAAGCAGAATATTAGCTCAGCGAAGGGAGCATATGCAAGGTTTAATGGAATCTTTAAGATTACAGGCACGATTAGATAAGGCTAACAGTTATGCGCATCTTGAGCGATATATACACTTAAAAGATAGCTTAGAAAAAGAAGAGCGAGCTGCTCGTAATCAATTCGCACGAATACGTTATGAGACCGATGAATTTATTGAGCAGAACAAATATTTGAATGCACAGCGAAAATGGATAATCTTAGGTGCAGGATTTCTGCTGATTATTGTAATACTTGGATTTGTAGTACGCCATCAAAAGATTAAAAACAAACAGTTGAAATTAGAGAAACAACAGCAACAATCTAACGAAGAAATCTACAATTTGCTTATCGACCAGCAAAACAAATTAGAGGAAGGTCGTCAAAAGGAGAAAAAACGTATTGCTGCGGAATTGCATGACGGAATACTTGGAAAAATATTCGGAATTCGGTTAATATTAAGTAGTCTGAATAGCAAAGTGGATACCGAGTCGGTGGAAACCAGATCAAATTATATTGCTGAATTGAAAAAGCTAGGGGAAGAGGTTCGCAGTATTTCTCATGATTTGGATGCCAATATATTCGATTCTCGATCTGGATTTATAAGTATTCTTAACGAGCTATTAAATGAGCAGTCTATAATAGGAAAATACGAAGTGGTTTTAAATAATGACCCTAATATCGAATGGGATAAGGTAAGTAGCAAAATTAAAATTAACTTGTTTAGAGTTCTGCAAGAGTCTACTTATAACGTAACGAAATATGCCCAGGCTCAAAAAGTTATTGTAGTCTTCAAAAATCAGGATACGCATCTTTTTGCAATGATCAAAGACGACGGAACAGGCTTTGACATTGATGCGACACCAAAAGGTATAGGATTAAAAAATATGAAATCCAGAATTAATAATCTAAATGGTAAAATAAACTTTAAGTCTAGTGAAGAAGGCACAGCGATAAGTATACAGATACCTATTAATCAAAATCGTAAAATATGGCTAACCGCTTAAAAGTGTTGATTGTAGATGATCACCCGATAATTATAGAAGGTTATAAAAGCACGTTGCAATCCTGTAAGCACGAGATTCTCGTGCAGACCGCCAACGATGTGGATACTGCTTTATTACAAGTGCGTAATGCCGAACAATTTTTCGATATTATCATATTGGATATTAAAATCCCTGCATCCAAGGATGGTAGAATAATTTCTGGGGAAGATTTGGGGATGAAATTTCGCGAAATCACACCACATTCTAAGTTGGTTGTGCTTACGATGTTCAATGAGAAATATAGACTTCAGAATATTCTAAAAAGCATAAATCCTGAGGCTTTCATGATCAAAAGCGATGTAGGTTCTACAGAACTGTGCGCAGCAATTCTATCGATAAACAACGGTATTCCTTTTTACAGTAAGACGGTACGCGAATTGTTTAGAAGCCAAATGACACGAGATATTACCTTAGATGAAAACGATAGGAAAATCTTATATTATCTTTCTAAAGGAACCAAAACAAAAAATCTGGTCGATTATATTCCGCTTTCCTTAGCTGCTATTGAAAAGCGAAAAAGAAATATTAGGAAGCTTTTTGAAATAGAAGAATTAGGGGATAAATTAATTTTGGACAAAGCAGAAGAATATGGTTTTCTTTAATCTAAAGAATTTTTAGTAACCCACGTTTTCCAACCAATAATAGCCATTTGTAATTTACTAGCATTAGCCAGGTCTAATTGCTTCTTAGAATAACTTGGCAGTATTTTTTTATTCAATTTCGCTAATGATGTAAACAGCTTCTTTTTCATTCTTAGTCAGTTTCTATCAAAGATATTAAAATATTGATATTCAGTAAAAAAGAAGCTGTTTTTTAGAATTTTTATTTCTTTTTAGGTTTCTCACTCGTAATCTTGAAATCGTCTTTTTCAGTATCCATTATCATATAAAACTCATCAATCGAATCACTACTGGAAGCGCTATACGTCACATTCCAAAAAGAAGCACCTTTATGTCTGGCTTTGATTTTTACATTAGTAAGAATTCCTGAATCATCACGCTTCAATTTTTTAATATTAATTTCAATATCATAGGTCTCTTGGATAGCTTTGATGATATTCTGAATGGCGGCATCTGTTTCATTAGGATGAATAGTATATACGAAAGTTGTTGATTTTTGAGGTAATTTACCTTTAAAGGTTTTAGTGTAAACTTCAATAACACCATTAACTGCACGATCATTTTTATACTTTTCTGAGGCTTTTTTATCTTTCAAAACATTAATAAAAATGATATCATTTGGCTTGATGTTTTCAAGAGTTTTTTGCTCTTCAACTTTTCCGTTAATAACCAATAATGGTTTTCCATCAATTAAGTGATTATTTCTTAAGATTATAATATGGCTAGAATCTGCTTGTTTTTGATTTTTTATAATCAGTGAATTATCCTGAACTTTTGTGGTATAGAGTTTAACACCGTATTTAGAAACTCGGCTTCCGTAAAGAGCCCTAGCTTTCTTACCTTCAAGATAAGTGATGTTTTCTATGTCATTTTTCTCAATATCATTAAGAAAAGCATTGCTCTTCTGTGGAACTCCATTCAGAATATAAAGAGTATCATTTAAAATATTAGAAGAAGTAGTCGCTACTTTACCTTTGCCATTAATCGTACTACGCTCTTTATCTTTCGAACTTTCTTCAACCGTCTTCTCAGTACTTTTTTCTTTATTTAGAGTAATAATAGAAGGTGTTTTCTTATCTAAGAATTTCAAAAACTTAAGTTGGATTGCTTCCTGTTTTTTATCTATATCTTTTAAATAGGTTTGAAAATCTTCAATAAATTCGGTTTTAGAAAGTTTAACTACGCCATCTTTTCCTTTTTCACCAAATTGTTTTACTGCAGTTTCGGGTGCTATCACTTGGATAGATTTATAAACTATAGTTTTACCTTCAAGTTCATCTCTTTTATAATTTTGGTTGTCCAAAATATATAAGGCATTTTCACCTAAATCCTCAAGTGAAATTGATCGTTTTGGTGATTTGTAAGTGTTATTTTTTTCAGTTTCAGTATAACTTCCAATTCCCGTGATTTCAGGATTATCTACGGTATCAGTATACTGAGATCTATTTCCCTTTGAAGAGTTGAGCACTACACTTTCTTTCTTTAAATTGAAACTATAAAGGAATAGGCATAAAAATGGAATTACTAAAATAGTCTTCCACGAGGTGTTTTTCTTTTTCGATTTGTTAAGCATAATAATACGTTTTTTGATGAATGATTGATAAAACTGATTAGTCATGGCCGGCTGCATACCAACACTTGCCATAACTAGCGCTTTTTGGTATTCTTTTTTGCTGGCTATTGTAGCTACTGCATCTTGATCGGCTAGAAATTCTAAGTTTTGGACGATAACTTTTTTGTATAACCAGATAAACGGATTAAACCAAAATACCACACAGAGTATAGAAATGAAGATCACATCCAAAGAATGCCACTGTCTTGCATGGATTTGCTCATGCTTCAGGATTAATTTTAGGTCTTTTTGTTGATGTTTTTTAGGATTGTAAACGATATTATTAAAGAATGAAAAGGGTTTAATATCCTTAGTCGTTCTCACCAATTTTAAATTCTTGTATTTTTTTAAGAATCCAGAATTAATAACCTTCTTTAGGCTGTAGATCTGAAAAGCAAATCGTAAGCTCATTACTGAAACACCAAATAAGTAAACATAAAAACCAATTTGCCACCAATCTGTTGGTTCTTCGATTACCGTGTTTTCCTGCTGAAAATCGCCATTCATAACAGTATATGGTATCTCGGTGGACGGCAATTCTATGTATTCTTGCTGAGTGAGATAAATAAGTGGTAAAACTAAAGAAGTCGCCAAACCTACTAAAAGAAACTTACGGTTTTGCATAAAACTTGTTTCCTGTTTCAGCAAAATAAAGTAAGCCAAATAGAAAATAGCAATTAAAGCTGAAGATTTTAAAAGATGGAAAATTAATTCTTGCATGCTTACTGGTTTATATTTTATTTATCTTCTGTCTTGTAAATACCGGCGTTAAGATCTTTTGATAATTCAAATCGAAAATTGCTGCTGGTTCTTAAAATAATTTTCTGATTCTTAAAGCTTAAAAGGTTAGGGCGTTTGTCTTTATAAGCCTGATTTTCTAAAGTAGCACCAATTTTAAAATTAGTCTCATCGGGAAATTTTCTACTAATAGTATAGCTATCTAATTGACCATTAAGATAAGAGATTTCTGAGATCTTTATAATAACCGAGTCTCTATAAAATTGGTTAAATAATTTTACCCGGTTTTGCAGCTCTTTTTTACTAATATCATTTTCAAAATAGAAAGAATATTGGGACGATTGTTCCATAGTTTCGATTTCATCGACATTGCAACTGTAAAACATTATGCTAAGAAGAGGAAGCAGAAAACTTAGTTTTAGAGATCGTAATCTAGCGAATGTATGTTGATTAATCATGATAGTTCGGTTTCTTGATTGATGAGTAATAAAACTGGAAATTCTAACGTCTTAAATGGCTTAGAAAATAATTGATATTGGTGATTTTTGATTTTCTTTTCTGCAACTTTAATTTTTGATTTCAGGATGAAGAAATGCTTGATCTTTTTTATTTCTGAAATGATTTCTGCAGAAGCAATAAGCCACTTCAACTGAAATAGCTTAACACAGCATCGTATTAGAAACCCAAAACTTATAAGTAGATATATTGATAAAAGAAATTCAGTATAATTTATAGAATTTTTGAGAAGCAGTTCATATCTGGCAAAAAATAACGCCAGGATTAGAAAATGTTTCAATATGTAAATCCAAAATTGCACGTTTTATTGCTTCTCTTTATTTTCAATAATTTCTAGAATTTCTCTCAATTCTTCAGCACTAATTTTTTCTTCTTTAGCAAAAAAGGAAACCATGCTTTTATAACTATTGTCAAAAAAACGTTTAGTAGCGATATTCATAAACTGTTTCCTATACGCTTCTTTGGTAATAATTGGATAATATTGATGCGTTTTACCGTAGGCTTTATAAGAAACATATTTTTTTTCTTCAAGATTTCTTACGATGGTAGAAACCGTATTATAATGAAGTTTTTGTTCTTTAATATGCGGGATAATTTCTTTAACGAAAGCTTCCTCGAGCTTCCATATAATCCGCATAATTTCTTCTTCTTTATTCGTTAACTTTTCCATGTCGATGTCTATCTTCAGATATGTAGATGATAAATATAACGAAAAAAATAGTTTTCAAACTAAAAAAGTAGTAATTATTTTAAAGCGCGTAATTTAGTGGTAAGGATAAGGACATTCTCGCCTGTCCCATTGCGCCAGAAATATTGAAAGCTCGAGTAGGAGTGAAGTTTCCAAATTTGTCAATATAAAACGGACTTTTATATATAAGACCAGATTGCTGGTTTTTATGCAGTATGCTAATCGTGTCTTTTGTCATTGCCACTTTTGTAAATTGATCTGCCTGCTGAATATCGAAATACTTATATTGTGGTACTTCAAATCTCTCGTAGAAAATTCTAAAATCATCTTGAGCAAGGTTTCTCTTTGATAGGGAGCGCATAAACTGAAGCAAGGATCCTTCAAAAGCTTCCTCACGATTTTTTAAATGGCGTCTTCTTGGTTTCTCATTTTGTTCTTTATAAAAGCTGCTTCCTTCATAAAAGGTGTATTCAATCAAATAAAGACCAGAACTTCCTGTACTAAATTTGATAGTAAAATCTATAAGCTCATATTCTATAAAATAGCCCAGATGATTATTTTTAATTATTAGCGGTTCTTTCGCATACGCAATGAGTTCGTTTTGTGAAGGGGTATATTTAAGTTTAATCGCATCTTCATTCAATATTTTACATTTTAACGCAGCAGTTGTATGCCCCAAAAATTCTCTGCGGAAGTAATTAAGTTTTCTTTTGCGAGACCAGGGATCGGTTTCCAGGACTACCGTGCCCAGCTCATCCATACTTTCTTCAAGAAAAACAATTGGATAATTTTTATCCTTGAAAACTGAAATATTAGGTACTGTCCTTGTTTTAAATCCGATGGATCTAAAAATTAATGGTGAAATGTTAGAAGATGAATTCTCGATTTTGAAGTAACCTTTCGTATTGCTAACAGTACCAAGACTGGTACCGTCAAAATAAATTGAAACCGACTGAACAGCTGTTGAATCTTTTGCATTTAGAACTCTTCCAGTATACACTTCCTGAGCCTGAATATGAAATGAAAATAAAATAGCTAAGAGTAAAAGTCGTTTCATAAATTAAATATAACGGTTTTTTTAGTTTTTAAACTATATGTGTAGTTTTTAATTCAGTATTTCATTAATAGAATAGCTTTAAAGTTTAAGTTATATTAGCACAAAAAAGTGTATGGATATTGTTTACATACTAATTGGTTTAGTGTTATTAGTGGTAGGTGGTGAGTTTTTAGTAAGATCATCTGTCGCTCTTTCTTTTAAGATGAATATCTCTCGTATGGTCATTGGGCTAACGGTAGTTTCTTTTGCGACATCAGCACCAGAATTATTAGTGAGCTTGCAGGCAGCGATGGAAGGATTTTCAGATATTTCTTTAGGGAATATTATCGGCTCTAATATTGCTAATATTGGTTTGGTTTTAGGGATCACAGCGCTTATTTCTCCCATTGCGGTAGATAGTGACTTCTATAAGTTTAATTGGCCGGTGATGATGATCTTTTCATTTGCATTATTTTTCTTCTTACTTAATGGGGAAGATATAGACCGGTTAGAAGGTGGAGCTTTAGTACTTGGACTACTAATTTATCTACTTTTCTTGATTATTCGTAGTAGAAAGGTAAAGGAAAATGTAGTAGAAGAGGTAGATGAAAGCCTAGAAGGCACTTCCTGGTTTAAGATTATTATCTGGTTAGTAATTGGCGGAGCGGCCTTGTATGGAGGATCAGAATTATTAGTAGATGGATCGGTTGCGTTGGCGAGAGACTTAGGCGTTAGTGAAAGAATTATTTCTGTAACAATGATCGCTATAGGTACCAGTATTCCCGAGCTTGCTGCATCGGTAATAGCAGCCTTAAAGAAAGAGAAAGCCCTATCTTTTGGTAATTTGATAGGTTCCAATATTTTTAATATAGCTTCAGTATTAGGTATAACTGCTTTAATTAAACCGATCGTGATGCAATCTCAGGAAGTTTTGAGCAATGATATTTATTGGATGATTGCCTTTTCTTTCATACTAGTTCCCATGGCTTTTATTCCGAAGAAATTTCTATTTGGAAGAGTTAAAGGCCTAGTTATTCTAACCGGATATTCGGTATTTCTTTATATCACTATTTTTAGGTAACAGCTTTTGATAATAGAAAATAGAGCATGAGACGCCATAAATTAGTCGTCTGAATCACCAATCTTGATTCTTATTTGGTGATCTGATTGCAGATTTTAGTACTTCTGTTTCAATTTTTGGCCTTTATTGAAAAATTGTTTCAAACAGCCTAATTTCAGTATTTAATAAAATTAGTGCAATAAAAAAGGCGTTTCTGAAAGAAACGCCTAATCTAAGATTATTACAATCTAGCCTAAATCTGTTATTTATTCTGCATTTTTAACCGTCTTAATAATACGGCTTGCAATTTTATAAGGATCACCATTAGAAGATGGCCTTCTATCTTCTAACCATCCTTTCCATCCGCGCTCTACAGTTGCGATTGGAATACGGATTGATGCTCCACGATCAGAAATTCCGTAGCTAAAGTCGTGGATAGAAGCAGTTTCGTGCTTACCAGTTAAACGCATGTGGTTATCTGCACCGTAAACGTCGATGTGTTCTTTTACAACTGGACGGAAAGCTTCACAAATTTTCTCGTAAGTTTCACGGTTTCCAGCATTTCTTAAAGTTGAGTTAGAGAAGTTGGCGTGCATACCACTACCATTCCAATCTAAATCGCCTAATGGTTTTGGATGAAGATCAATTGCAATTCCGTATTGCTCACCTATTCTTTCTAACAAATATCTTGCAACCCAAATCTCGTCACCAGCAGCTGCAGCTCCTTTAGCGAAAATTTGATATTCCCACTGTCCGGCAGCAACCTCACCATTAATACCTTCTACGTTTAATCCAGCTTCAAGGCAAACATCTAAATGCTCCTCAACGATAGATCTACCATAGGCATTGTTTGCACCTACAGAACAGTAATAAGGTCCTTGTGGTCGTGGATATCCATTAGCTGGGAAACCTAAAGGTTTACCTGTTTCAGTATCAATAAGGAAGTATTCTTGTTCAAATCCAAACCAGAAATCATCATCCTCATCGTCTATAGTAGCTCTTCCATTAGTTTCGTGAGGTGTACTATCTGAATTAAGTACTTCGCACATTACTAAGAATCCATTTTTACGTTGTGGATCTGGACATATAAATACTGGCTTTAATAAACAGTCAGAAGCATTTCCTTCAGCTTGTCCTGTAGAAGAACCATCAAAAGACCATACCTCACAATCTTCTAACTTTCCTGAAAAATCAGTTACTACTTTTGTTTTACCACGTAACTTCTGAGTTGGCTTACTACCATCAAGCCATATATACTCCAACTTTGATTTGGTCATAATCTAATTCGTTTTTTTATAAAATTGAACGTCTAAGGTTAACAAAAATATAATTTTTTGAATAAAATGTATATTTTTTTAGGGTGCATTTATTGAGAATTTTCAATTTGTAAATAATACCCCCTAATTTTTAGGGGGTAAACATTATTTAATGTTTTTCAAGGTGTTGTAGTGAGAAATATTTAAATTTGATCGTAATATTTTATTAATCATAATAGCTTAACATGTCAACACTTAGATTTAAGGCAATAGAAGAAACCTTTAACCGAAAATCTGTAAATATCGAAGAGCCAGGAAGGCGCTCAGCGATTTTTGGAAGTAATGTCTTTAATGAGTCGGTTATGAAGCAGTATTTAACCAAAGAAGCATATAATAATGTGATGGATGCTGTGAAGACCGGAGCGAAAATTAACCGAACAGTAGCCGATCATATTTCTGCTGGAATGAAAGAATGGTCTATTAATAAGGGAGTTACTCATTATACGCACTGGTTTCAGCCTTTAACAGGAGCAACAGCTGAAAAGCATGATGCATTTTTTGAAACTATAGGTGATGGACTAGCGATAGAAAAATTTGGCGGAGGATCTTTGGTTCAGCAAGAGCCAGATGCTTCCAGTTTTCCAAACGGTGGAATTAGAAATACCTTTGAAGCTCGAGGATATACCGCATGGGATCCTACTTCACCGGCATTTATTTGGGGAACAACTTTATGTATTCCAACAGTTTTTGTTTCGTATACGGGCGAGGCTTTAGACTATAAAACACCACTTCTTAGAGCTTTACAAGCAGTAGACCAGGCGGCAACAGATGTTGCAAAATATTTCGATAAAAATGTTTCTAAGGTGAATGCTACTTTAGGTTGGGAGCAGGAATATTTTCTTGTAGATTCAGCTTTAGCAGCGACTCGACCAGATATTCAATTAGCAGGTCGTACACTTTTAGGACATTCTCCAGCAAAAGGGCAGCAATTAGACGATCATTATTTTGGATCTATTCCATCACGTGTCTTAGCCTATATGAGAGATTTGGAGATCGAGTGTATGCGTTTAGGAATTCCGGTGAAAACCAGACATAACGAAGTTGCTCCAAATCAATTTGAGTTAGCACCAATTTTTGAGGAAGCTAACCTTGCGGTAGATCATAATTCATTAATTATGGATGTGATGAATAAGATTGCCGAGCGTCACCATTTTGTGGTGTTAATGCACGAAAAACCATTTGCCGGAATAAACGGAAGTGGAAAACACAATAACTGGTCTTTAGGAACTGATACGGGCATTAATCTTTTATCTCCCGGTAAAACTCCTATGAAGAATCTTCAGTTTTTAACCTTCTTCATTAATACGATCAAAGCAGTTTGCGATAATGAAGAATTATTAAGAGCTTCTATTGCAAGTGCATCTAACGATCACCGTTTAGGAGCGAACGAAGCACCACCAGCAATTATTTCAGTATTTATTGGTAGTCAGTTAACGGCTGTCTTGGATGAGTTGGAAAAAGTAACTTCCGGGAAATTATCTCCGCAGGAAAAAACAGAATTGAAACTAAATGTTGTAGGGAAAATTCCAGAAATTCTTTTAGATAACACCGATCGTAACCGTACTTCTTCTTTCGCATTTACAGGTAATAAATTTGAATTTAGAGCCGTAGGATCTACTGCCAACTGTGCAAATCCTATGACAGTACTTAATGCGATAATGGCTAAGCAGTTAAAAGACTTTAAAGTTGAGGTTGATAAGCTGATTAAGGATAAGAAAATGAAGAAAGACGATGCTATCTTCAATGTTCTTAGAGAGTATATCAAGAAAAGTAAAAAGATTAGATTTGAAGGTGATGGTTACGGAGAAGCTTGGGAAAAAGAGGCTGAAAAACGTGGCTTAAGCAATAATAAAAACACTCCAGAAGCATTAAAAGCTCAAATTTCTAAAAAAGCGATTAAGCTTTATGAAGAATTAGGAGTGATGAATACTGTAGAAGTTGAAGCTCGCCACGAAATCGAATTGGAAGAATACGCAATGCGCATCCAGATCGAAGGCAGAGTGCTAGGTGATATTGCAAGAAATCATGTAATCCCAACCGCAATTAGATACCAAAATGTTTTGATTAAAAACGTTACTGGTTTAAAAAGTATCTACGGCGAAGATTTTAAAAAGTACGCTGAAGAACAATTAGACTTGGTTGAAAAAGTTTCTAACCATATCGCAGTAATTAACAGTAAAGTGAGCGCTATGATCGAAGCTCGAAAAGTAGCGAACAAATACGAAGATATTCAGAAGAAAGCAGAATCTTATTGTCACGAAGTAAAACCGTTTTTTGATGAAATTCGCTACCATTGCGATAAATTAGAATTACTGGTTGATAATGAAATCTGGCCACTTACTAAATATAGAGAGTTGTTATTTACTCGATAATCGAGAATAAAAATATAAGGCTTGCCTTGCAATAAGTATCTAGCAAAAGTCTCATGGGATCGCCTATAGGTGGTTTACTAGATAGGATTAGATAACTTAATCATAAAAGCTCTGCGAAACGCAGGGCTTTTTCTTTTTATAAACTTCTTAAAGAATTTAAAACTGATTATCTTTGACGTCTAAACCAAATTCATGAGTCAGGACGTAAGTAAAAGGTATAGTCAGCGTGGTGTTTCAGCAGGTAAAGAAGATGTGCACAACGCGATTAAAAATGTAGATAAAGGACTTTTTCCTAAAGCATTTTGTAAAATAGTTCCCGATTACCTAACTGGTGATGAAGATTACTGCGTAATTATGCACGCCGACGGAGCAGGTACAAAATCTTCACTAGCTTACATGTACTGGAAAGAAACCGGAGATCTTTCGGTTTGGAAAGGTATTGCACAAGATGCCTTGATCATGAATATTGACGACTTACTTTGTGTTGGTGCAACTAATAAAATCTTACTTTCTTCTACAATTGGTAGAAATAAAAGTTTGGTTCCGGGAGAAGTAATTTCAGCAATTATTAACGGAACTGAAGAATTGATTGCCGATCTTAAAGAATTTGGTGTAGAAATTCATTCTACCGGTGGGGAAACTGCAGATGTTGGAGATTTGGTAAGAACTATTATTGTAGATTCTACGGTAACTGCTAGAATGAAGCGCAGTGAAGTAATCGACAATAAAAAATTGAA
>NZ_JAUFPZ010000003.1 GCF_030409505.1 Zunongwangia endophytica
GTTCCTACAATTAATTTACCGCTGAATAGTGTGAAGGATGTTAATTCTTCCTCTTGTTCTATAGTTGTTAATATATTTTATTTGGATCGAAGCTTGAAACACTATGGTTCCTAAAATCCAAAATAATTTGTTAGAAGAATCGTACAATATCTCTAAAACTTCATCACCGATATCTCCTTTCCATCCCGCTCCATCTTTTGAAAGAAGTTGTAATATTTTACCATCGCTGATTAAAAACTCGAAGTTATCGCTACCAGCAAAAAGTTTCGCTTGGGTAAGATCATGAGTATATATATCGCCCGCCCAAGCATTGCTAAATACTGATTTATCATCTAAAACACAAACTGATTTTATATACCAAAAAGCTACTTATTTTTTTATTTGTAAGAGGTCTATAAGTTTTATCTTTAACTAGCGTGCCGGGGTATAAAAATTGTCCATCATGGGTGCGTAAAATACCATCACTAGAAAGTAATTGTATCACCCCATTCCTGTCCATATAAGCTTCAGAAATCTTTTGATCATCTGCGGAATTATATTTTATACTATAATCTTGCTGGTAGGTGTCTTTATAAGCTGAAACATAACTACTTGATCTGGTTTTGTTTTGTTAATAGAATCACCACAGGATAAAAGAAGTATAGAAATAAATAAAAGATAATATGATTTATTTTTTTTCATAGGGTCATAATTTATAGTACATACTTGAATCGAATTATCTATCAACAATCAAATATTGCAACGTCTGCAAACAAATTAACTAATTTAAAAAGTGTACTGCCACTTATATTTTATATGGTTTGCATAGAATTTTGACTAAAATTCATGATTTTTAAATTCAGGGTGAACTAATTATAAAAGTGTATTC
Organism: Zunongwangia endophytica; assembly: GCF_030409505.1. NCBI lineage: Bacteria > Pseudomonadati > Bacteroidota > Flavobacteriia > Flavobacteriales > Flavobacteriaceae > Zunongwangia > Zunongwangia endophytica. The sequence continues at coordinate 869 of NZ_JAUFPZ010000003.1, forward strand.
TATTTTTTGATTGTACCAGAATGATTTCTAGATATTGAATTCTATTCTTGAACTCTCTGCGCGATCTAATGTTTTTTTTATTTTAGATTCGGGGCATTTTGAGAATTCAAAATCATTTTGTGGTGATCATAATTATAGTGATTTTAGTCCCTTGGGTAGTATTCTATTAGACCAGTCAAAATAAATGTAGTGTAAGTGCTAAGCTGACCATTATATTTGTATTGAAGTAGATAGATGAATTTAGATTCAGAAATATCTAAGTTTAGATTTACTATAAGCATTAGGGATACTTCACTTCAAAAAATAGAAAATCTAATTTTTTCAAAATAATGACCAATATTAAAAATAAAAATTCTGCGTAGAAGCATTTATAACTCGTTCAGGATTAGCTTTAGCTTCTTTTCCATTTTTATCTAAATCTTGCAAAATTCATCTAAAGAGCCTAAAGAAGAATCAAGTGAAACTTCTTTTGAATTTGCTTTTTTAACGGATATTCATATCAAACCTGAAATGAATGCTCCTAAAGGTTTTCAAATGGCCATAAACAAAGTAAACGAGTTAAATCCAGACTTTGTTTAACCGGAGGAGACTTGGTTTACGATGTTATGCGTGGAGATCATAAGAAGAGCGAATCACTTTTTGATTTATATAAAACAATTGATTCAGGGATTTAAAATGCCAGTATATAATTGTATAGGAAATCATGATTTGTTTGTATATATGAAGAAAGTCCTGAAGATGAGAACCACCCAGATTATAAATATGGAATGTGGGAAAGACATTTTGGAGATTCTTATTATTCTTTTGATCACAAAGGATGGCACTTTGTTACGTTAAATTCTTTAGACGTGACCCATGATAAAAAATATAAAGGGTTTTTTAACCAAGATCAGTTAGAATGTTAAAAGAGATCTCAAAAAAGTCAATAATTCTACCCCTATTGTGATTACCACCCATATACCTATGATTTGTACATATTCCCAATTGAACGGAGAGGGTAGTCGTACAGTTGCTAATGCTTTTGAAGTATTTATAATATTAGAAGCTTATAATTTGAAATTAGTATTACAAGGACATATTCATTGGAAGGAATACGGAGATGTGAATGATAGATTCCAATTCTTAACTGGAGGTTCTATAGCAGGAAATGGTTGGAAAGGCCGCAGACATAATACCAAAGAGGGCTTTGTGAAAATAAAGGTAGAAAGCGAGGATTTTTCGTGGAATATGTTGATCACGGTTGGAAGATGAACGGCTTAAAGCAGAGAACCGTGCAATATGAGATGCAATGACAATTTAAAAGTAAGAACCTAGTTTTGAAATACGTATCTCTCTAAATAGATGTTATCTGAAGTTTTTTCTATACTCTGTAGGGGTTACACCCATACTTACCTTAAAATAGTGGTTAAAATTAGCTAGATTATTATAGCCACTTTCGTAACAAATTTCAGTGATTTGCTTATCTGTTTAGCTAAAAGTTTGGCCGCCATTCCTACTCGTACATTTTTAACATATTCCATAAATGTAATACCTGTTTTTTTCTTGAAGAACCTACAGAAAGAACTTGGAGCCATATTTAGTACAGAGGATGCTTCTTCCAGATTAATACCTTCCTGAATATTTAAAAACACGTACTCATAAACTTTATTGATTTTTTCAATATTTTTTGAGAATACAGAAGATTGATTCAAAGGATTCGATAATTTTTTCGGTCTTTAATCTTTAATAAGAGATTAAAAATCCTCAATAATCCTATATAATATTCCAAGCCTTCACTTTGGGAAAGTCCTATTAAGATTTCACGTATTTCATAATCATTTTCGACTTTAAAATGAATACCTCGACTCGCTTGTTTGATAAAGAAGAATATTTTGGAGTTCTGGCATTTTGAAATACTCATTTAATAATAATTCTTCTGAAAAATGAGTCACTATGCAATTAGGCTCTTCATTTTTTTCTCTATCTAGAAGTTCCCAACAATGTGGCAACTCAGCACCTAACAACACTAGATCTCCTTTTTCAAAATTAGAATGTTATCGCCAACAATTCTTCTGCCTGTCCCAGATGCTATATAATTTAGTTCAATGTTTTTATGAGAGTGTATTATAGTTTCGCCAGAAAGCGCAATTTCTCTGGTAATAAATGAGTGGTTATTTGGGATATATATTTTGTCAAAAATAAATTCCATGTGCTGTAATATTAACTCTTGGTTCAATATTACATATAAAATTTATCCCTAATGGTTAAGATTCTATGATAATCGTAAAATAATTGTATTAATCTTATTCGCTTTTATATTCTTTTGCTCTTGAAAGAGAGGGTGAGATCTAGCTAATATTCCATTATTCGGAGTTTAAATTTTTGAAAGCAATACGGCTTGGAATTAATTTTCAGCTATAAATTATTTTAAATTATCTAGTTATAGGTATTCAACTTATTTAAGTGAGAAAAATTGAAGCTTATCTCTTTTATAAAGATTATTTGAATTCGTTGTTAAGGTAAGGTGTTACGCTAGCTTTTAGAATTATTCCTTAAATAACCTTATGGTAATTAATTTATCACAAAATAGTAATGTACAATTGAAGCCCGTTTATCCTAAAGACAGTAATATGTTTAAAATCTTTTCATCAGAATAAAACGGTTTTTAAACAAATAGAATAGAGGTATTAAATTTCAATAAAATAGTATTTAAAATGCAAAAATGTCTACAAGCATTATCAGTGGTGATATTGCTTAATTTTACACTACATGCACAACATAAGCACTCAGATAGCTTAACCCATCATCATTCACATTACACAGAACATGTTGAAACGCCGGCTCACAAATTAATATTTCCTTCAAGCACTCCAGATCGTATTATATCTAATCTTACAGAAGATCAAGCACATACCTTTGCTGTGAATTGGCGTACAGATCAGCAGGTTTTAAATGGGTAGTAGAAGTAGCGCTAGCAACTGATGGCCCGGAGTTTTTACTAGATGGTGTTCGTAGAATAGATGCCATATCAGAGAAAATTGAAAATCAAAATAGAAATGAAGCGCTGGTTAAAGCTACTTACCATTCTGCTTTGTTACAGATTTATTGCCAAATACGACCTATGTATATAGAGTAGGTAATGGCGAAAAAAATGATGACTATTGGAGCGAATGGTTTCAAATTAAAACCGCTAAAACAGGGAGCGAAGAGCCCTTTAGCTTTATTTATTTTGGAGATGCTCAAAACAATATAAAGTCATTATGGTCTAGAGTTATACGCAGTTCATATCGTAAATTTCCAAAAGTTGATTTATGCTTCATGCAGGAGATTTGATTAATGACCGAGACTCTAATCTAGAATGGGAGAATGGTTTTATGCAGGTAGCTTTATTCATGCCACAGTACCTAGTGTAATGACTCCAGGTAACCATGAATACAGGTGTTTTAACTTCTCTTTGGAAACCTCAATTTACACTTCCTGAAAATGGACCTACAGAGGATTTGAAAGAAACCTGCTTTTCTATCGATTATCAGGATATGAAATTGATTTCGATAGATAGTGAAGCTTTTGATGAAAGTATGGAATCAAGAAATGCACAAATAGAATGGTTGGAATCTGTATTAAAGTCAAATACAAAAAAATGGATAACTATTTTTACACATTATCCGTATATTCAACTGCTGAAGGCGTGATAATTGGGAACTACGAGAAGCTATAAAACCACTTATAGATAAATACAAAGTAGATTTGGTATTACAAGGGCATGATCATACATATGCAAGAGTTTTCCTGAAAATAAGGTAAAGGCTAACAGTTGTGAAAGATATAGGTACTGTGTATGCAGTATCGGTAAGTGGACCAAAAATGTATGAATCAAAAGACCAAAACTGGATGGTGAGAAGAGGAGAATATACTCAACTTTTTCAGATTATTACGGTTGCAGAGAATTCGATTAGTTATGGAGCATATACTCCAATAGGTACACTTTACGATTCCTTAAAATCATCAAAAAAAATGGTAAAAAGAAATTGATAAATATGATGCCAAAAACTCCTACAAGATTAAAAGAAGATTTTGTGAAGCCAGATTAAGTATTCCCGCGAGCTATGAAAATATAAATACTTCTAGTTCATATTTTCATAGCTTGAATACAAAAATAAAAACAGTAATCAAAAAGCAACTTTCAATAATCAGTAGTAAAGTAAATCAAGTAAGTTATGAAGATTTTTAAGCTGGTAATAGTAGGGATATTCTCCTTTTTTATTTCTTGTGCAGCACCCAAAATTTCTAGTAATCTCAAAGACACTATAGAAGTTTTTAACGATGCTAATTCAAAAATGATTTTGGTGGCTGCCCATAGGGAGCACATTTAAATAATTTTGAAAATTCTATAGCATCCACAAAAAAAGCTATCCAAATTGGCGTAGATATCATAGAAGTAGACTTACGAACCACTAAAGATGGACATTTAGTTTTAATGCACGATTCTAAAATAGATCGAACCACTACTGGTAATGGGGAAGTAGAGGAGATGACTTTAGCAGAAATTCGTCAATATCACTTAAAATCATCTTCTGGAAAAATAAGTGAGGAGTCTGTACCTACTTTCGAGGAGTTCTTAAAGATAACTAAGGGTAAAATTATGGTCGATCTAGATATGAAAACTGATAATGTGGAAGGAATTCTTACTAATGTAGCGAAAAATGCTATTGATAATGAAGTTTTATATTTTGATAATGATTATAATCAATTAAATAAAATTCAAAACTTAAAAAAATCAGCACAATTGATGCCTCGTGCATATTCATATCAGATGGCAGATTCGGCAATTACTCGGTTTAAGCCCGCTGTAATTCATATAGATGATAAATTTTATACTAGTAAAGTGGTAGAATTAATTAAAAATAATAATGCCAAAATTTGGATAAACACTTTAGGGAAATTTGATTCTGAAATTCGAGAAGGAGAGATAGAAAATGTAATGAAAAAAATACTTAAGAACGGAGCCAATATTATACAGACCGATGAACCTGAAAAATTATTGGAGTTTTTAAAATCTAAGAATCTACATAATTAGACTAATTTTTTATAATTTGAGTTATAGTTTATAAAGGGTACTAGTATCCTTTATAAACTTTTCTTTTTTTATACGAAATCATTTTTTGAATTATTCTGCAATAACTTTTTATAGACTTCATGTCTTTGATGATCTTTCAAAATCATTCTTCTTATAATTTTTAAAATTTAATGCATTATGTAGGATAACTGTTGTTCTAAAAATGGAGAAATTTAGTGGTGTACTATAATATATGATTTAGATCAATTTTTAGATATGTATTAGTTTTAGCGCAGAGAATTCCTAATTCAAAATCTAAAAACTGTTCTATTATTAATTTACTAAAATCATCACAGCATTAAATTCTTGTAAACAAAATAGCTATTTTTGTTAAAAAATTGTTTTTGTACAAAACAACGTTTCATGGATGATGAATTACTTAAAACACTAAAAGAAGGAGACAAGCGAGCATTAACAGCTTTATATAATAAGTATTGAAAATGTTATATATATCTTCTTTTAATCTTCTAAATAAAAGAGAGACTTGTGAAGAAATTATTCAAGACGTGTTCATTGATCTATGGAATAACCGATCTAAGGTTGAGATTAGAGTTTCATTAAAAAGTTATCTCTTTGCATGCGTGAGATATAAAGTATTTTCAGAATTTAGGAAGAGTAAAACTTTGCACGTTGAGTTATTTGAAAATATAGACTCTAGATTACAACAAGTTACTCCCGAATCTAAGATTATTCACGAGGAATTAAAAGAACATATAAAAGTCGTAGTAAATAATCTTCCTGAAAAATGCCAAAACGTATATAAACTGAGTAGATATGAGCAACTGACTCATAAGGAGATTTCAGAAAAGTTAGGTTTTCAACTAAAACAGTAGAAAATCACATTACAATAGCTCTTAAAATTCTTCGCTCATCTCTTGGGATATATACTTTATAGTACTACTTTTTCATCTATAAAAGTCTATTATTAAACCTTTGTTATTGGTTGATGTTAGTGTTTTAAATGTTAATTATTGAATGTTATTTTTATTAAATTATGTTAAATTAATAAAAATATTAAAATCTATTAGGGGGTAGTTAGTCTTTATGACACTATACTTTAGAAACTTAAATTAGATTTTAAAAATATTGGAGATTAATAATACAAAGTTCCAAAAACTCATAGAACAATATCTAAGCGGTGATATTAATAGTGAAGAGCTTCAGCAGCTTATAAATTATTATGAAAGTTTTCAGAAAGACGATGTTTGGATTGATAAAATGGGTGAGAAGGAACTTAAAAGTAAAATGCTTATTTCTATTCTCCAATCATTGGAATATGAACCGGAGACAAAGACAATACCGCTTTATACGAAAAGTTTCTTTAAATATGCTATAGCTGCCAGTATAGCATTTTTTGCAGCAATTAACTTTTACTATTATAATCAAAAAAATGAGATTGACTTAGTTGGGGACTCTAATGTGCAAATAGGGGTAAAGCAACTCTAATCCTTGCAAATGGTTAGTTTAATTTAGGAAATGGAAAAGAGTATCATTCAGCATCGTTTATAGTGATGGAAGAAGCTAATCTATCACGGTGAAAAAGACAATCAGCTTCAAAGGTTTCATATAATTATTTAAGTGTTCCTATAGGAGGAGAGTTTTTTGTTGAATTAGCCGATGGTACGGAGGTTTGGTTAAATTCAGATTCAAAAATTGCCTTTCCAAAAATTTCGAAGACGGAGAAAAAAGAGAAGTAATTGATTTATGGGGAAGCATATTTTAAAGTCTCTCCAAGCTCAGAACATAAAGGATCAAGATTTGTCTTGAAAACGGGCGAACAGTATCGAGGTTTTGGGAACCCAATTCAATGTAAAAGCTTATAAAGAAGATACTAATATCTATACAACTTTAGTCGAGGGTGTTGTAAAATTGAATAGTACCGATAGCCAAAGTAAAAATTTAGTTCCTGGGGAACAGGCAATCTTCAGCAAACAAAATAAGGATCTAATTATTTCGCCCGTCGAAATATCTTATGAAGTTTCTTGAAAGAAGGTGTATTCAAGTTCAAATATAAAAACCTAGAGCAAATTATGACCGTATTATCACGATGGTATAACGTTCAGGTTATTTATGAGGATGAAAATTTGAAGGAAGTAAAATTTAATGGACAACTTCGAAAAGACCAAGAGTTAAAAGATATCTTAGAATTGTTTAAAAACACAAATTTTATAACGAATTATGAAGTAAAAAATAACGTAGTTATACTGAAATAACATAATAAAAAAGGAGTAAAGCCTGCACTCGCCAAAGTTGATGCTTTCTCCCTTCAATTAATAACCAGTTAAATATATTAACTAATTAACACCCTCTAAATTTATGAAATAAAATTAACTACTAACTCGACTGTTCAGTTTAGGAGTACATTAAAATTCTAATGAAAAGTTTCGTTTTTTTATTCTGTACAACTGTATTCAGTTTTACGTCTACTAACATTTTATCTCAAAATGCTAATATTAGCATCGATTCTGATAAAACAATTTCAGTAGATGAGGTACTTAATTTAGTGATGACAAACTGATTATGTTTTTGTATATCAGTCCGATTTGTTCAAAGACTTGCCAGAAGTCGAATTAAAAAAAGGAATTATCAAGGCTAACAATTTGCTTAATTCTAGTTTGGTAGATAGCAACTTTGATTTTGTATATGATAATGAATATACAATTATTTTTAAAGAAAAACCGAACACAACTCAACAACAGCTGCTTGTTAGTGGAACAATCACCGATGAGCAGGGAATGCCTTTACCTGGATTGACTGTTTATATTTCCAGTACCCAGCCGAATATGGAGCAAGGTGAAAATGGAAGCAAAACTATGGTAAGAGGCACTGTTACCGATTTTGATGGCAAATTTTCAATTCAAGCAGACAAAGGACAGTTTTTAGTTATTACGGTGTAGGTATGAAATGTATTACCAAAAAGTAGAATCTACAATGAAAAATGTTTCTATTTCCTTGAAGGAAGAAATGAATTCTTTAGAAGAGGTTATGGTGGTTGGGTACGGAACAACAAAAAAAAAGATTTAACAGGATCTGTAGGATCTGTGAAGGCTGAAGAGTTAGGGCAGATTCAAACACAAACGGTAGATCAGGCTTTAATAGGAAAAGTTGCCGGAGTTTATGTTCAAAATAGAGGAGGGCAACCAGGAGCCGGAGCTTTTGTGCAAGTTAGAGGGCTCAGCCAAATTAGAGGAGACAATCAACCATTATATGTTATTGATGGAGTTCCAATAAATATCACACCAAATACCGAATCTCTTGGGATTATTAATTATGGTTCGCGTGAAAATCCGCTTTTATCTATAAATCCGGATGATTTGAACGTGTAGATATTTTAAAAATGCTTCAGCAGCTGCGATCTATGGATCAAGAGCCGCAAATGTGTAATAGTAACTACAAAACGTGGTAAACGAGGTGAAGCACCAAGATTATCTTTTAATGTAAGTTCTACCATTCAAAATCCGTGGATACTTATGATTATTTGGATGCCTCAGATTATATATCCTGGACTCAGGCAATGCTCGTCGTATATTAAGTGGTGTTCCTGAAGAAAATTGGGAATCTGCTTACCCAGTACAAAATAGGATCTTAAAAAATCCAGATAGTTATTTTGGAAATGCAGATGCAAACTGGCAGGATATTATAAAGAATAAAAATGCTTTATGGACAAAGTATAGTCTTAGCGTTAGCGGAGGTACAGAAAAAGCCAGTTACTTCACTTCTCTTGTATTTCAGATCAGGATGGAGCTATGATAGGTAATAATTTTAAGCGCTACAATTTAAGTACAAACGTAGATGCCAATGTAACCGATCTTTTAAAAGTAGGGACGTCTATTAATTATAATTATTCCATTAATAAGAATAAGGGTTTACTTCCTTAAGTCAAGGACAATTTAGACCCGATTTAACTCCTTATAATGATGATGGATCATATTCAACTTTTGATGGCGAATATGGTGAGCAGTTTACACTTTTGGGCAATGAAACCAAATGAGGGATAAAAAATTTCTAAAAACCTTTTAGCCACGATTTTTGGGAATAGATTATAGATGATTTAAAGTTTAAATCTCGAATTAGTATTGGCTTGAAAGAAGATAATATCGATGAGTTTTACACTTCAAAATCTACAGAGGCTTTATATGAAGGTTTATATTATAGTCGACCTGGTGCTGTTTTAGGTGTACAAACTAATAATAACTGGTCTACGACATTTACAAATACGCTAAACTTCAACAAAACAATTAATAAAAATCATACAATCGATGCTGTTGTTGGAGTTTCTTGGATCGGAGTCGTTATGATGCAGAATCACAAACTTATAGAGGTTTTCCAGACGATGATATTTTAACTAACATAGCTTCAGCAAGTTTTTTTGATGATGCCAATAGTGAGAGTTTACAGCAGGCTTAAACTCTATTTTTGGAAGAATAAACTACAATTATAAAAGCAAATACTTAGCTACATTTACTGCACGTAGGACGGATCAACAAAATTTGGTCCAGATAATCAATTTGGATTTTCCCTTCTGGTGCTCTTGCCTGGAATATGCATAACGAAGATTTCTTAAGAGAAGTAAGTTTTGTTAATCAACTTAAGCTAAGAGCTTCTTTGGGGCGCGTAGGGTCTGACAATTTACCTTCTTTTACCTACTTGTCCTACTATCAAGCGTTAGAAAATGGAGATTCTTATTATGATGGCCAAAACGGTATAGCTGTTACAGGAGTGCCAAATACAGGAATTAGATGGGAAGAAACCGATCAATTAGATCTTGGTGCAGAATTTAGTTTATTCAATAATCGTTTAGAAGGTGAGATTGTTTATTATGAAAAAAATACTTCCGGTATAATTTTATTTTCCCCAATCCCTGCAGAAACTGGATTCAACTCTTGGAATACTAATATTGCAGATGTTTCGAATAAAGGTTGGAGATAACAATAGGAGAGATATCATCAGAAATAAAAATTTCACTTGGATTATTCTTAATAATATCGCAACTGTTAAAATAATGTGGATCATTTGTATGGTTCAAATTCAGGAGATCAAACTGGTATTGTAGAAGGTCAGCCTATTGGCGTAATAATGGGGTACGATGTAATTAAAATTGTTCAGACACAGGAAGAAATAGATGAATTAAATAGTACGCTAGATGGTCGCTATCAATCTTCACTAAGACAACCAGGAGATTATCTTTTTAAAGATATAAATGGTGACGGTAAAGTTAATACAAATGATAGAACACCTATTGGTAATCCTAATCCCGATTTCTTTGGGGGAACAACCGACTTTCTTACAAAAATTGGAGTTTAAACATGAATTGGAATTTTGTTAGTGGAGCGCAACGAGAATATGAAATGATAACAAAATTAAGGTCTATCGATATTAACTCAAATATCACCAATCTAGTAAGTAATACATGGGCAGAAAATAATACTGATGCAACTTATGCCAGACACGGTTCAAGAAGTCACGGCTCTACTCCAAGTTCAAAATCAATTGTAATGCATCTTACATTAAACTTAGATCTGCTTCTATTAGTTATAATTTGCCTAAAAAATGGTTTGGAGATACAGGAATTTCTAATACTCGATTAACCTTGAGTGGAAATAACCTAATCACTATTACCGATTATCCCGTTTAGATCCTGAAGATGTTTCTAGTTTTGGTTTTGCAAACCGAAGTACCAATTTCAACTCAGATGATGGACTTTCGTATCCAAATGTTAGAACTTTCACATTTGCTCTAAATGTGACCTTTTAAATAGAATGCAAGAGCATATTATCCCAAACAAAAATTTAAAAGATGAAAAAAATACTATACAAATATATAAGCGTTTTAACGATTTTGGTAACTATATATTCTTGCCACTAACCGAAGAGCTGGACGATTATGAACCCTTATATTCATTAGACGCCGAAGATGCAATTGATACACAAGAGACTGCAGAATTAGCGTTAGTTGGAGCATATTCTGGTTTTACACAAAAAGAAGGTAGCCCATTTCCAGATATGTTTATTATTCCAGATGTTTTAAGTGGATAGCACTGTAGGGCGCATATTTTCTTCAGATCCAGAAGAAGCGGCCTTTATTCAAAACGATCCAATTTCAACTGGTACGGTTAGAACATTAAACATTTATACTGGTTTATATGAATTTATTAATAGAACAAATTGGATAAGTACTGTAGAAGGACTTGACGATGATATTTTTGAACCTCAAGTAAGACGTACAGAAATAATTGCTGAAGCTAAAATTCTAAGAGCTTTAGGACATTTTTATTTGTTACGCAATTTTGGTCAGTTTTACGATATTAATTCAAAATATGGTATAAATACAAGATTAGAGCCCGCCAAATCGGCTGAAGCATACTCTAGAGATTCAGTTTTAGAAACTTACGAAACGATATTAAATGATTTGGAATATGGTATTGAGAATGGTCCTAGTTTAAGAACTAAAGGCTATACTAATAGCACCTTTGCAAAAGGATTAAAAGCTAGAGTATTATTATATATGCAGCGTTATAGCGAAGCGGCTATTGTAGCAAAAGAAAATTGAGAGTTCCAATAGTAACTTCAGTTTAGAACCTACTTTTTTATCTATTTTTGATGATCATGAATCATCCGTAATATTTCAAAGTTCAGAAATTTTATTTGGGACAAGAGGGAACCTGCAGCTACTATATGGGATCTTATTACAGTGGTTTTTTGCCACTATTACTCAGGATTATTTCAGTTAATGGATCGTTGAATGTTAATGGACAGACAATTAATATTGGTGTTCAGAACGAACAGAAGAAATATTTTTTCCGAACTCATCGTATGGAGGATATTATTCAACAAAATACACTTCAAATTTCACAGACGGAGATTATGACATGATTTACCATATGCGTATGGCTGAAGTTTATTTAATATTTGCCGAAGCAAATGCCAGAGCAAATAATATGGTAAAACCAGAAGCTTTGGAAGCATTAAATACAATTCGACAGGGCAGGGGCAACTTCGACTGGTGAAGGCGGTTTTGAGAAGTATACGACAACTATAAGTTTAGATCAATTTCTTACGGCTGTTCGTTATGAAAAATTAGCAGAGTTGTATTCAGAAGTGGGGAGACATGGTACGATCTAATTCGCTACGATTATAGCGATGGTTTTAATTCAGGTTTTCAGGTATCTGATGTTAAAGCATCAGCCACAGATCCAGAAAAATTTATTTTACCAATTCCAACTGAGACTATAGATGCAGGAGGGAATATGATTGTTCAAAATCCAGGTTATGACGATTAATTTTAATAAAAGTATGGATAATGCACTGGCTTTAAAACCCGTGATTTGCCATAATCCTTATGCAATCAGAAATACCTAATATTAAATTTTAAAACACTTAGAAATGAAAAAGCTTATAGCACTGTTTTGTGTTATCCTGATACTCATAGCTTGTCGAGATGATATAAAATTAAAGCCTGGTATAAAATTTCTGGTAAAGTTCGAGGAATGGAGACTGGAAAATTATTTCTTATTTCAAAAAAGCCGAGCGGAATTCAGGTTGATACTTTATATGTAAAGTCTGGAAATTTAATTTCAGAAACAGTCTGGAGAATGATGTACTAGAAGCATATATTGCAGATCAGCCTAATTATCGTTCAAGTAATAATAAAGCCAGCATTTATATAGAACCAACTCGTATGCAATTACAACTTAATACCAGTGATTTTGAAAGTGTTGAATTAACAGGTTCTCAAACACAGGAGGACGCTGAAGCATTACAGCAAAAGCAAAAGGAACTGCGGTTAAAATATAAAAATGAGCTTGGCGCTTATTCAGCTAATGGAGAGCGACTAAAAAAAGCCAAAAACCCTGAAAAAAAAAAGAATTAAAATGGAAGGATGACGAATTGAGAGGTGAGCTTCAACCTTATTTCGAAGAAGAAAAAGCTTGTCAAACAATTTATCAACACATCCAAAATCGTATATAAGCTTTGAAAATATACTTTATATGATAGAGGATTCACTCAGGAAGAAGCCAGAAAAGTTTATAATGAATTTCCAGAGAGCTTTAAAAAAGAAAACTTGGATCGGTGATTAAAAAACAAATCGACGATAAGTCAAAAGGTATCGTAGGTGCAACTGCTGAAAATTTTAGTAAGGTGGATATTGATGGCAAACCTCTAAAATTAGAAGATTTTAAAGGACAATATGTATTATTAGATTTTTGGGCTTCGTGGTGTATTCCCTGTAGAAAAGGAAATCCGCATTTGTTGAAGATATACGATAATTATAATGACAAAGGTTTTGAAATAATAGGTGTTTCTGATGATGATAGAAATCCTGATGCATGGCTAAAAGCAGTAAAAAAAGATAGAATAGGAGTATGGCGTCATATCTTAAGAGGGATGGAGGTGGATACCACCAGTGGAGGATTCAAAATAGTCAATCAAGGTATCACAGAAGGATACAATATTTCTTCTTTACCGACTAAGATATTAGTAGATCCAGATGGAAAAATAGTTGGGCGTTACGACGGAAGTAAAGCAGATGAGGAAGCTTTGGATAAGAAGTTGGCAGATTTATACGAGTAAGTATTGAATCATATTCTATTTCATTTAACTTAACAATTTTGTCAAAGATTTTAAAGCCTGCTCTATAATTGCTAATACCTTAAATCCTAAGTATTTTTAGATGAAAAAGAGTATGAGAAAGATAGGAGTTAAAAGTGTTTTACGAATTTTGATGGGATCTGCGATGGTCTTTGCGGGTATCGCTCATCTATCTTTTAAGCGAAAAGAATTTCAGGCACAGGTGCCAAGATGGTTGCCAACAGACCAAAAAACAATGGATTTGACAGTGCTTAGTTCTGGTATTACAGAAATTACTTTAGGCTTGTTAATGATTTTATGGAAAGAAAAGAGGATAACTACCGTCTAATGTTGGCGCTTTTCTATGTACTTATTTTTCCTGGCAATATTTCACAATATCAAAATAAGATTGATGCATTTAGCTTAGATAGCGACACTAAACGTTTTGTTCGATTACTGTTTCAACCCGTTTTAATTTATGGAGCATTATGGACTACCGGTGCAGACAAATATTTGATAGAGAAATGCGATTTTCAAAAGTGTCTTAAAAATTAGAAGACTTTAAACTCAAAATCCATTAATTCACTACGATTTAAATAAAAAATTCAGCGGAGTAGCTACTATGATATTGAGCCTGCTATTTTGCTGGATGTTATTTAATTGAGCTTTGCCATTTTTTGATTAAATTCTTCCGAAACAGAGTATAAGCAATAGGTCTGTTTCCTCTTTAAATTCTTTCCTAATACGTTTAAGAGCAATACTCATCTGTGCTTCCACAGTTTTTACAGAAATCTGTAGTTTTTCCGCAACTTCTTTATAAGAATAGCCTTTTTGCTTATGCATTTTAAATATCATTTTGCATCGATCGGGAAGGTCATTTACGGTCTTTTCAATCAGTTTTATTTTTTTCTGAAAATCTTCTTCAGGTTCTTCTACTAAAAGTTGAAGCGCTTGATGCTTTAGACCCTCTAAGTAGCTTTTGTTTTTCTTTTCTTTTCTGAAATTATCAACAAATCTATTATATGCTGAAGTATACAAATAACTTTTTACTGAAGTTGTTAAATTGATCTGATTTCTTTTTTCCCATAATTTAATAAAGGTATTCTGAGCAATGTCTTCGGCATCTGCAGTCTTATCAGCATACTGTAAAAGATAGGCTACCAGGGGTTGGTATAATTCATTGAAAAGTAGGGTGAACGACTTTTCATCCCCCTTTTCCCATAAATTATTCAATTCAGAATTAGTCATATTTACTGCAAGAAACGATAAAGGTTAAAAAAAAATTAATTTTTCTTTAAGGGTAGCTTTATTTTTTTCGTCATTAATGTGTAAAATAGTGTATATACGATGGGTAATATTGATAATTTAATATCAAAATTTCAAAATAAAAGCATTAGTGATGAAGAATTGTCTGAGCTTGAAAATTGGGTAAAAGATAGTAAAGATAATAACGATTATTTTATAAAGAGCGTTCAGACCGACTATTTAATTTCATCTTTTTATCGAAAGCAAGAAGAAATTCCGAATTTATCAAATCTGAAAAAACCAATAATTGCTCTAAATTCGAAAAAACAGCGTGCTAATTTGATGAAATTTGCAGCTATTTTTATTGTTGCACTTATAGCTTCCAGTACGGCATACTTCTACTTTTTTAATCCGGCAGAAACTACTTATGCGCCCGGAAAATTATTATCACGAATGAAAATGGTGAAAAAATAACCGTAGACTATCAAATTAAACAGATCGTATATAATGAAGAAGGAGAAGTTTCAAATTTGGGATCACAAGTAAAAAAGAATCCAAATACTAGCGAAAAAGACAATAATAGGTTAGCGTATAACACGATTAATGTACCTAAAGGAAAGCGCATCCAATTAGTGTTATCAGATGGAACGAAAGTATATCTTAATTCTGAAAGTTCACTACGATTTCCTTCTCACTTTCCAAAAACAGAACAGTTACGAAAGGTCAGTATTACCGGCGAGGCAGTTTTCGAAGTACATAAAGATTCTTTAAAACCTTTTATAGTAGAGGCAGGTATGCTGAATATAGAAGTTTTGGGAACACGATTTAATGTAGATGCCTATCCTCAATCTAAACAAATTTCGACTACACTGGCAGAAGGATCGGTACAGATAAATTACGACAATGAAGTTTTTAAACTAGAACCAGGTGAAGCCGGAATACTTAGCCAAAATACAGATGTGCTGAGCGTAGAAAAAGTAAATGTAGCTAATAAAATGGCTTGGGTAGACGATCGTCTATTGTTTATTAACGAGTCCTTTGCAGAAATTCAAAAGAAAATTGAGCGCAGTTACGGAGTTCAAATTATTAATAAAAATGCCCATTTAAATGACGTACGGTTTAACGGGATTTCGATATCAAATCAGAAACTATCGAGGATGTACTAGATGCCTTTAAAGCAGTAGACTTTTTCGAATATACTTATAAAAAATAATATAGTAACCATTAAAAAATAAACGATGACTTAGCGCTTAAACAAAAAGGGAATGCGCCAACATTCCCTCAAACAATTAACTATTTCCTCAAACAATTAAAAGTTATTCAAAATTATGAAAATAAAGTATTTGAAGATGAAAGCTTCATTCATTTTAACCTTGTTTTGTGTTTTGCAGGTTTCTGCACTAGAAACCCTTGCTCAAAAATTTAATATTGATCTGGATGGGGCTAAGGTTACCCACGTTATAGAACAGATCAAACAACAAAGTGATTATAAGTTTTTTTACAAAGACGATGTGATTAATGAAGAATGGCAGGTCAATATTCATAGCGATAGTGAAGAGATTACTAATGTTTTAAAGCAGCTGTTCAAAAATTTACCGGTGAGTTTTGTCATTCAGAAAAAGCAAATTATTCTGAAAAAAAAGAACCAGTTTCGTCTCCTGAAACTAGTAGTATCGATATACAGCGTTATATTGATGGTACGGTAAAAGACGAATCTAATTTCCCAATTATGGGAGTTACCGTTTGGTTAAAAGGTTCTCGCGTAGGATCTGTTACAGATGAAGATGGAAAGTTCAGAATGCAGGCTGTTACCGAGATACTTTGGTTTTTAGTTTTATAGGTTTTAAAACCAAAGAACATGTGCTAACGAAAAAAACTTAGCTATTAAGCTGGAAACCGATATTAGTGGTTTAGATCAGGTTACGGTGGTTTCTACCGGTTATCAAAAAATCAATAAAGAGCGTGCAACAGGTTCGTTTTCTACCATAAGCGGAGAAGAGTTACAACAAGTACCGGTAAACAATGTGATGCATCAGTTGGAAGGGCGAGTTCCTGGTCTACAAATCGAAATTTTAGAATCTGATAATACATTTGTTTACGACAATCTTGAAAGAGAAACCGAGGGAATACCAGCTATAATTTTCAAATTAGAGGCCAGTCGACTATTGATGGTAATAAAAGTCCGCTTATTGTTATCGATGGCGCCCCAACCGAGCTGGATATAAAAAATATTAATAGTGCTGATGTCGAGAATATAACATTTCTAAAAGATGCTGCCGCTGCTTCCATTTATGGAGCAAGAGCCAAAAAGTAATTGTGATCGATACAAAAAAAGGCACTAAAGGAAAAATGAGGGTTAACTTTTCTCATACCAATACTTTCTCAACAAAACCTTCTATATCAGGTCTTCCTTTAATGAACTCTAGCCAGGTGCTGGATTTAGAACAGGAGTTGGTAGATAAAAATATTATTGCAGATCCTGCACAGTCAGGGCCCTTTTTAGTTCCTATCCTGTAAGTGATGGGGTAGAAAGTATGCTAGAATATAAACGAGGAAATATAAGTCTAGATGAGCGCGAAGCACGTTTAAATGATTTACGTGGAAGAAATAATTATAATCAATTAACCAGATACTTAATGCAGCAGGCTTCGGCTACTACCTATAATTTATCACTAAGCGGAGGTAGCAATAATTACAGTTATTTCACTTCGGCTTCTTATTCGAATGAAAAGACACAGCGAAAAGGTTCTGAGGGTGATAAGATGACGTTTACCATAAATCAAAACTTTAAACTGTTTGATTATGCTGATGTAAGCACTAGCCTTAAAGGTTCCTTTTTTAATTTTGATGAGAACGGGATAGGTTTGCAACCATTAGCCGGCAGCGTTATTCTTATTTACCTTACGATAGACTTCGTGATGAAAATGGTAATAATGTTAGTTTTGCTCGTGAATTTTATCGTGATCAAATAGCTGATTTTGAAGATGCTGGATACCTACCATGGGAATATAGTTATTTAGATGAATTAGAAAACAAAAACTCAACTGCTCAGGAGCAAAACTATTCTGCTAATATCCAGATCTCTCTACCAATTTTCAAAGGATTGAATGCATCGGGAACTTATTTGATAGAACGTTCTAACAGAAGCAGACCAATC
This sequence comes from Zunongwangia endophytica, assembly GCF_030409505.1. Taxonomy (NCBI): domain Bacteria; kingdom Pseudomonadati; phylum Bacteroidota; class Flavobacteriia; order Flavobacteriales; family Flavobacteriaceae; genus Zunongwangia; species Zunongwangia endophytica. The sequence continues at coordinate 18,933 of NZ_JAUFPZ010000003.1, forward strand.
TTATACAATGAAGATACATATTACACCAGAAACCTTATAAACAATGCTACTTATTTAGATCCTTCTACTAACACTATTACTAGAGGATTGCCTTTAGGTTCAGTTTATCGAAGAAACAGAAATATTTTAACAAGCCAGACTACTAGAGCACAATTAAATTATAATGAACGTTTCAAAGATCACTCAATTGATGCTATTGCTGGTATAGAATTTAGAGAAACTCGGGAAGAGGTATCATCAGGAACTTTATATGGTTATAACGAAAAAACGCAAACTTCGGTAGATGTAGTCTCTCTAAATTACACTACAGTAGAAGGGTGGAACTCAACTTTAAATTATGGCAATCAGTTAACCGACCAAAGAAGAAGATTTTTATCGTATTACGGAAATGCAGCTTATACATATAAAAAGAAATATGTGGTTTCTGGTAGTGTTAGACTGGATGATTATAACAATTTTGGAGTTGATAAAAGTTATAGAAGAACACCTTTATGGTCTACTGGTGTTAAATGGAATGCCAGTAAAGAATCTTTCTTAAAAAATTTGAAGCGATTAATAATCTGAGTTTTAGAGCTTCCTATGGTTTTAACGGAAATATCAGTTTAACGACATTCCCTTTTACCAAAATTTCGATTGCTAATACCGATTATAATCTTTCTCAATTACCTTACGCATTTGTATCGGCAGCAGCAAATCCTTCACTAAGATGGGAGAAAACGGGAATATTAAATATTGGTATTGATTTTGGATTGTTGGATAATCGAATTTCAGGTAGTTTGGAATATTATAAAAAGAATAGTGATGATTTAATTCAGGAATTCCCGGTATCAGAATTTTATGGAGTTCCCAACCGCGCACTTACCAGAAATACTTCAACTTTAGAAGGGAAAGGGGTAGATCTTAGCCTAAACGGTATTTGGATTCAATCTAAAAATTTTACGGCTAGCTCTAATTTTATCTTTACTTATAATACGAACGAAGTAACCGATTCTCGTTTCGAAAATTATTCAACATATCTAAATGGTTCAGGAAGTACTCCGCCAATTGTAGACTATCCATTAAATAGTGTATTTGCATTTCGCTCTGCTGGATTAGATGAAAATGGAGCCTTTCAGGTCTATGATCGCAATGGAGATATTGTTGGTTCTAATGAATTATTAACCGATATCGAGGATATGAAATATATGGGAACTAGCACGCCTAGGTATTATGGAAGTTTAAATACAACATTACAGTACAAGCAATTCTCACTATTTGTATTAGCGACCTATAAGATGGGGTATAAACTATTCAAACCTACTTTTGATAATTATATTTCTCGTTTCAATGAGTTCACCGGCTACAATTTGAATACAGATATTGCAGATAGATGGCGCGAACCGGAGACGAAAATTCTACCAGTGTACCGGGTGTTTTAGGATTGGGAGGATACTCTTATCCTAGATATAGGTTAAGTGAAGATAAGGTAATCTCTGGAGATCATATTCGATTACGTGAAATATCTCTTAGTTATGACCTTTCTGAGGTTTTACCAGAAAGCTTTATTAGAGGAGCTTCATTATCATTCACCGCTCGTAACCTAGGACTTTTATGGCGCGCGAATAACGATGATATAGATCCAGATTTCTTACCATATACAACAGGAAACCAAATAAGACCTACCCCTACAGCGATGTATTCTATAGGCTTAAATGTTAACTTTTAATTCGATACTATGAAACTAAATTATATATATACCTTTTTATTTATAATAGCTACAACTTTAGTGAGTTGTGATGATTATGTCGATATAAGAACAGAAGGAATATTATATCCAGAAGATACCGAAAATTACAGGTATTTATTAAATAATACTCCTATTTATGATCTCTCTTATAGTCTGGTAGATATACCTACAGACGATATTTCTATGCGTTATGATCATGCCCAATATTTTGAGACTAATGCGGCAAATTCAGAGTTCAATCGCCCCTTTAAGGATACTTATATTTTTGCTGATTCCATTTACCGTACTGGTGAGATGGATAGTGAGATAAAAGCGATGTACGAAGGACTTTATAGCGCCAATGTGGTGATTACTGAAGTTTTAGAAAGCACAAGTGGTGCAGAGCAGGAAAAAAATGCTTTGCAGGGTGAAGCCATGGTTCATAGGGCTTATTTATTTCTTAACCTGGTTAATACTTTCGGAAAAGCTTATGATGCTAATACGGCGAGTACAGATTTAGGAATTCCAATGTTTATCGAACCAACCGTAGATCAAGATATTAAAAGGGCGACAGTACAGGAAGTTTACGATCGCATCATTACAGATTTAACCTCAGCAGCCAATTCAGGCTTACCTGGAGTTCGCAGTGGTACAGAAGTTGGTTTTCCGTCTAAATCCAGTGCTCATGCATTGCTTGCGCGAACCTATTTATATATGGGCGATTATAGCAAAGCTTTAGAAAATGCAGAGCAAAGCCTTGCTTTACAAAACACCTTGCTAAATCTAGAGAATTATACGGAAACTCCAGATTTTAGCTGGCCACGACGAATAGAAGATCCAGAGCTTATTTTATCGAAAAAAACGATGAGGTCTTATAATTATCTACCAACATTGTTATCTCTAAGTGACGACTTGTTGAATAGTTTTGATAGCACCGATTTGCGTTATCAACTTTATACAAGACCTAACGAAGAGCTTACTTATGGGGATATTACAGAAGGAAGATCTTACTGTATAGCAAGGTTAACTGGAGAGAATCGTAATGCCGGGCCAACGGTGCCAGAAATGTATTTGATTAAAGCAGAATGTCTAGCTCGTGCTGGGAATACAGAAGCTGCTATGGATGCATTAAATACGTTAAGAGAAGCGCGTTTTAGAGCTGAAGATTATATCGCTTTAAGGGCTGGTGACCCTGAAGATGCTTTAATAAAAGTTCTGGCAGAGAGAAGACGTGAACTTATGGGAAAAGGTGGATTTAGATTATTCGATTTAAAACGTCTAAACAAAGACCCAAGATTTGCCAGAACAGTAGAGCATGAGTATTTAAATGAAACCTACACGTTAGAGCCGGGAGGTGATAGATATCAATTTCCTTTTGCTTCAACCTTATTCCAATACGCGCCTAACCTAGAGCAAAATCCATAAAAAATAATAGTCCCCGGGATTAGCCGGGGACTTAATTAGATTCATAAAAATATGCGAAAAATAAAAATATTGCTAGGTATACTATTAGTGCAGTTCACTATAAATGCCCAGCAAACCGAACCAATTTTTTCTGTAAGTCCAAAACTACCTAATCCAGGAGATCAGGTTGCGTTAAACTATAACTCAGAGAATACAGTATTAAAAGACGCTAAAGACATTCAGGCGGTGATCTATGTAAATGCAGATCATCAATGGTCGGCTAGCGATCTAACTTTTCAGGAAACCGAAGATAATCATTGGAAAACCTCCTTTACGTTACCTGAAAATACAGCCCTTATAAGCTGTGTTTTTAAATCGGATACTTTAGTAGATAGAGGTGGCACAACTACTTATTCCTGGTTACTCGATAAAGAGCCGGGCTCTTATGCTAGCTGGGGTATTTTAAGATCTAAAATTTTCCAAGAGGAAAGTATTGCAATAGTAGACGATAGCGCTTATATCTCTAGCGAGATTGGATTAATGTGGATCAATAAAGAAATACAGAAATTTCCTGAAAGCCGAAATCTATATTTTTACGAAGGACTAAAATTAATGCAAGATTCGAAAGAAGGTGATCATAGCAATCGAATTCAGAATGAAATTAAGCATATTTTAGAGCAGGATCTTACTAAACTTCAGCAATATAAAATTCAGAAATCACTTCAGTTATTAGATACAGAAAAGTATAAATCTTTTATTGATTCTGTAAATGATGCTTTACTGAAAACATATCCTAAAGGAGTTTTAGCAAGGGATAATGAGATGAAGCGTTTGTTTACTGAAAGTGATATTCAGAAAAAGATCCGTGAATTTGAAGAATTTCAATCTAATTTTCCTAAAGAGGATTTTAAAGATGTCTTTACATTTACTGAAGATTTGTATTACGACAAATTATACAGAAGTATAGCTTATAGATACATTACAGAAAACGGAAATTATAGCTTTGTGTTCGACAATCTAAAAGATGCAGGTTTTTATAATCTGGTAGATTATAGCTGGCATTTTGTAAGTATTCCGTATAATAACGAGTCTATAGCAGTGGATAGTTTAAATACTATTGCAAGCAAAATCATACCTGAATTAGAAGTTCGAGAAAAAGAGATTCCTAAAAGATACGAAGGGAAATTATCGATTCTGGAATGGAAACAAAAAGCACAGGAAGCATCTGCTCGAGAATATTTAACCTACGCTAAAATTCTTGATGAATTAAAAGATTACGAAGCTGAAGATCATTATTTAGAAAAAGTAAAATCATTCTATATTTATGAAAATACAGATTTTAATGAGCTTTATGCAGATTATTTACTAAGACAGGGTAATAAAGAAGCAGCGATTAATTTTATTAAAGAAAGCCTTTCGCGTAATAATGCTACAGCGCAAATGCTTTCTATACTTAAGGAAGATTTTTTAGCACAGAATGGGAGCAACGCCAATTTTGAAGATTACGTAAGCGCTATTAAATCTGGCGATTCTCAAGATCAATTTAAAGAAGAATTGATTGCTGAAATAATTAATAAACCTATTGAAGATTTTGAACTGGAAAGCTCTTTAGGAGGAACAGTAAAGTTGTCTGCTCAAAAAGGAAAAATCGTAATTATCGATATGTGGGCTACGTGGTGTGCCCCTTGTAAAAAAGCAATGCCCGGCATGAAGATGGCGGTAGATAAATATTCTGAAGATAAAAATGTACAATTTTACTTCCTAGATACTCAGGAATACATTTCAGATTATAAAAAGCAAACAGTAGAATTTATCGAGGAAAACAATTATCCTTTCGAGATTCTTTACGACGCTAAAAATCCCGAATCAGGTAAGTTCGACGATACTTATGCTAAATATTCAAAAGCATTCGAATTTTCAGGAATTCCACAAAAAATGATCATAGATCAACATGGAAAATTAAGATGGCGATCTACTGGTTACTCAGGAAGCCCAAGCGAGCTTGCAGACGAAATTTCTATCATAATCGAATATTTGAAATCTGAAAAATAAACCTTAATGCTTAAAATAAAGCAACTTGTAATCCTTTCAATCTTTTCTATTGCAGCTGTTGGTCATTCTCAGGAACTTTGGCAAGGACAGTACAATTCAAAAAGGATTTTGTTAGAAAAAGTAACGATTTCAGAGGGTTTAGACTCACTTTATTTAAGTAGTCCGGAACATATGTATAAAAAACTCCCCCTTCAACAAGAAAAGAAGGGGGATTCTCTTTTTTTAGTGAACGAGAATTATAATATCAGTCTCAAAATCGAGACGATATTGGGTGATTTGAGTCAGGATTCTTTGCGAGCTAATTATATCGATTACACTGGGATCCATCAAGTAAAGTTAATTTCAACAGATAGTTTACAGTCGCTTACTTTTCCGCAGCATCCCAAAGGAATATTACCTTACATTAATAAAGAAGTAACATTTTATAGTGAGAAAACAAATGTAACTTATAGTGGAACGTTGGTGCTACCTAAACATAAAAAGCATTATCCATTAGTTTTTTTGCTGAATGGAAGTGGACAACAAGAACGGAACTACACCTATGCCGGCATCAGTTTTTTACAGTGCTTGCGGATGCTTTAGCCAGAGAAGGAATAGCTTCTTTTAGAATGGACGATCGCGGCATTGGAGAAACTACCGGAGATTTTGAGCATTCAACAATTGAAGATTTTGTCCAGGATCTTGAAGCTGCAAAGTCTTTTATAAAATCTCAGGATAAAATAGATCATTCCTTTTTGGAATAATTGGTCATAGTGAGGGCGGAGTAGTGGCTTCTATTGCTGCTTCCAGAAATAAGGATTTTGAATTTATGCTGAGTCTCTCTGGCGTGGGAGTTAACGGACTACAAATTCTGGATCTACAGAACAGCGCGATACTAAAATCTATGAATATTGAAGATTCCCTGGTAGAACATCACATGGAATTGTATAATTTTTTATTTAAAACGGTTTATAATCTCCAAGAAGAGGATAGTTTAAAGCTGCAGTTAGAACAAGCGGTAAATAATTGGATGCAGGATAAAGATGAAGATTTACTAAAAAGTATGGGATTGGCCAATGGCCGTGAAAAAAATTTGATTTATAGATTTCACAAGGAAGCAAAAAAAGATGCGTATCAATACATGATTCGTTATAATCCTAAAGATTATTTGCCCAAAATTGAAATTCCTGTAATGGTTTTAAATGGAGCAGAGGATATTCAGGTGCCCGCCGAAGAAAATGTCGCTGGATTCCAGAAATATCTATCAAAATCAACTAATTTTGCATCGAAAATCTATCCAAACCTAAACCATATGTATCAACACTGTCATACCTGTATTGCTTCAGAACAAAGCGAACTTGAAGAAGTTTTCGCGCCAGAAGTTCTTGCAGATATCACTAAGTGGATACATAAAGTTTATCAAACAAAGTAATTTCAATTAAATAGTCTTCAATGAAAATAGTTATTGCCAGTATCCTTCTATTTTTTTCAACATTCTCACAGGCGCAAATTTATGATCCTGTATCTTTTGAAACTTCTGTTGAAAAAGTAAACGAAAATCAGTACGCCTTAATAATTAATGCTTTTATCGAACCCGGTTGGCATTTATATTCGCAAGATGTACCTTCTGGTGGTCCTATTCCTACTTCATTTCAATTTTCATCTAATGATAACTATGCTCTAAAAGGCGAAGTTATCGAGCCTGAAGGTCATGTTATAGACGATCCTATTTTTGAAATGGAAATCAAATATTTCTCAGATAAAGCCACTTTTAAGCAAATTATAGAACGCAAGTCTCAAGGTGCTTTTCAAATAAAAGGTCGCGAATTATGGTTTGTAACGACGAAAGTTGTTTGCCACCTACACAGAAAAAAAATGTAGTATTTAAATTTTCTAAATTGAATAATACGGAAGTTGCTTCCGCGGCAGATTTAGATGAAGAACCAAATACCGATGGAGAGACTACTGATTCCGAAAAATCTGTAGAACAAGATAAAGAATCCGTTGAAGAAAATATTAGTCCGCAGGTGTCTGGAGATATGGTTGATGCTGTTGCCAAAACTGATAATAGCGCTGAAGATGCTAATGAAGATACTATTACAACTGAAGAAGTAGATGGAGAAAGTGAAAATTCAGAAAGCCTTTGGTCAATTTTTATATTAAGTTTTCTAGGCGGTTTTGCGGCTTTACTTACCCCATGTGTTTTCCCTATGATTCCTATGACGGTAAGCTTTTTTACCAAACAAAGTAAAAGTCGTGCTTCGGGAATTAGAAATGCCATTTTCTATGGATTATTTATTATCATAATTTATGTGATTTTAGGCTCTGTAGTAACCGGGATTTTTGGAGCAGATGCGCTTAATGCCCTTTCTACAAATGTATGGTTCAATGTCATATTCTTCATTTTATTGATCTTTTTTGCTTTTTCATTTTTGGGAGCTTTCGAGATCATGTTACCAAATTCTTGGGCTAATAAAATTGATTCTCAAGCCGATCGAGGTGGGATTGTAGGTATCTTTTTTATGGCGCTGGCATTAGCTATTGTTTCTTTCTCCTGTACAGGACCTATCTTTTACTTGTTAGAAGCAGCATCTAAAGGAGGTATTGCACCTATTGTAGGAATGCTTGGATTTTCAACTGCAATCGCATTGCCATTTGCTTTATTTGCAGCATTCCCAGGTTGGTTAAATTCGCTTCCCAAATCTGGTGGATAAATACAGTAAGTAGTATTAGGATTTTTAGAGCTTGCACTAGCATTTAAATTTTTAAGTAATGCCGATTTGGTTTTACAACTTCATCTGTTAGAAAGAGAAACCTTTTTAGCGATTTGGATTGCAGTTTTTGCCGGACTTGCATTATACTTATTCGGGAAAATCACATTGCCGCATGATAGTCCTTTACCACATATTTCAGTAGGAAGATTATTTAGGATTATTAACTTTATTTTGTAGTTTATCTATTCCTGGTCTTTGGGGTGCTATTACAATGGATTAGTGGTTTCCCTCAAATATAGTAAGATGAAAATTACGTTAGGAATTTTGTGGTCCAAACAATATTCCAAAAATGAAATGCTTGGTCAAATCGTTATGTTTTATTAAGAAGGAATGGCTTATGCAAAAAGTCAGAACAAACCGTGATGTTGGATTTTACAGGTTATTAATAAAAATTTTTAAGAATTGAAGATGTAATGAAGTCCTTAGTGGAAGTCCTAAAATATGTTATTTATTTAAGTTTTAAAATTGTGAATTTGAAAAAAAAATTGTTTAGTGAAATTTGTGGGAATGATTTTTTCAGATAATTATAAAGCAATTATTATTAGTGTTAAATAATTTAACTTGAATAAACCTTACATCCAGATATAGAATCTTATTTGGGATGGCTACAAGAAGGTTTAGAGAATTATAAGTAAAATAATCGATTTTAGATATAAAAAAAGGGATCGTTGCTTTTAAGCTTCGATCCCTTTTTTTTTAATGATTTTTTGCTATTCCCTTTCTTTTGTTGTTTTTTAAAAAAAATTTGAGTAAAAAATAACCAAAATTAATGGAATTCCCACGCCAAGGTAACGCAGTGACATATCGAAAGTAGTGGCGATTTCCCCTGAAGAAGATATTACGAAACTTGAGATTGATGTAATAATATAGAGCAATCCACCAATAAGTCCACCAGCGATACCAGCATTGCTAGGGAAATAAATCATGTTTTGGGTAAAGTAGTTGGTAAAAATAAACCCAGAAACGATATGGATCACAAAAGCAAAAGCAATTAAAAGGTAAAGATGATCTAATTGCGTTGCCGCGGCTATAAACACGAGTAAAAGCACAATTTGTGCGAAAGCTGAAATTCGTAATTTCTGAGGAAAATTTTGGCTAGCAAAGGTCTTACTTAAAATTCCGCCAATCATCCAGGATATTCCTAAGATTAGCGTACAATACCCCGTAGTTACTGCATCAAATCCAAAATGATGTTCTACCACAAACGGGCCAGCGATATTAAATACCATCACGGTTGAATAAGCTAATCCTAAAATCAAGATTCCTAAAACAAACGCCTTATTCTTCAGCATTACGGCATAAAGCATTGATGTTTTTTCAGATTAAATTTCTTGACATTTCTAATCGTTTCTCCACTAAAAATTAATTCAGCAAAAAATAGAATTGCGGCATATATCGCTAAAAAGTAAAAATTTGCCTGCCAATCAAACAAGCTTTCCAGATAACCACCAAGAAAAGGAGCAATTATCGGCCCGCAAGACCATACGATGGTAAAAAAGCTTAAAAAATGTTTTCGTTTTACTTCATCATAAAGGTCTACAAAATAAGCTCGCTTTGCGACCACGATAAACGATGTTCCTAATCCCTGTACGATTCGCCAAAAGCAAATAACCCAAACCTGATCTGTCCATGTAATAGCAAGGCTACTAATAATTAGAGCAATTAATGAAAATAACACAGGTTTGTAGCGCCCAAGACTGTCCAATAAACTTCCTACGAACAATTGCGCAAAACCATAGCTTAAAAAGAAGCAAGTAAGCGTAAGCTGAATACTTTTTTCTGAAACCGATAAATTCTCGGCCATCGATGGAAATGATGGCAAATAAATATCTGTCATAAACCCAGAAAGTGGAATGGTGAAAAAGGTAATTATCGTTGCAATTTGTTTTTGTCTTTCAGAAGCTTGTCTTAGGTGCATTAGTTAGAAAAGTTGGCGGGGTAGGGGATTTATAAATTTTTGAAGTATAGTCGAAAATTGGTGCTTTTGCTTTCAGTTTTAGTATAAACTGGAGAATATTATATTACGGTTTTCCCTTACTTATTCTACGGTTAAATTTCAAACAACTGGAAACTAGTAGGTTAAATTTGAGATATAATTTAAAACCTACTTAAATGGAATTAAACAAACTACCACTCGTTTTGGCAGCGACAGGACTGCTTTTTACTTCCTGTCAAAAAGATGAAACAGCACCAGAGACTCAAGAATTGCTGAATAATGAGGCTCCAAGTTCATCACAAATTCCTAAAGAGGTAATAGAAAAGGTAAACAATTTACATTTCAATTCAGATTATATTGAAACTTTCGAACTTACTTTACCTGGAGGTGCTACAGAAACCACTTATTTAATTGAAAATGATATTGCAATGTCTGCCGATCAATTAGATAAGCTTAGCACCGCAGATATTACCAGTAAGCAGTATCGTACTTACAATTTGGTTAGTAGTCCCAGAACCATCAATGTTATTGGTTATACGGGTACAGGCTATGGACAAAATCTTTCCAACAAAATGCAACAGGCATTACAAAGAGCTGTAGCGAATTATAACGATTTAAGTATTGGTCTAACCTTCAATCTTAGTTTCGGTACTAATTATAGTTCTTCAGACATTGTTGTTTATAAAACTAGCAATGGACAGGCTGGTGGAGTAGCCGGTTTTCCATCAGGCGGAAATCCATACAAATTTGTACAGATTTTTTCAGGAATGGAAAGCTATAGTACATCAACCAACGAACATGTAATCACTCACGAAATTGGACACACTTTAGGATTGCGCCATACCGATTGGTTTTCTAGACAGAGCTGTGGCCAAAGTGGTGAATCTGCAAATCCAGACGGAGCGGTGCATATCCCGGTACCGAGACGGGGTATGATGCGAACTCTGTAATGTTAGCATGTTTTAGCGCCAACGAAAGTGGAAATTTTGGTGGTGACGACGAGAAGGCTCTAGAATATTTATACTAACCACAGAGCATTATTTTTAAATGTAATTAGCCCAAAGTCACCCGGCGAGAAAACTTTCTTAGAATCTCCAAACCTACTTATTAATATGGCATGTATGTCTAAGTGCCGGGTGTTCTTATTTATCCTTTCTGTCTCTCGCAAGCATATCCTTTTGTAAGAGAATGTCTTCACTTTTTTAATAATACATTAAACAATCATCCATGAAAAATTTATTTACACTTCTAATTTTGGGAACGCTAATGGCAGTCACTTATTCTTGCGAACCTGAAGCTCTACCTGTATCTAATGCCGAAACACTTGAAGAATCTGAAATAATAGATATCGATACTTATGCTGATTCTTCTGGAAGAGAGGAAAATGAACAGGAAAGAAGAGATCCGCCTGAATAAGAAGAGCAAGATTAATCTTCTAAACAAAAATAAATTTGAGAAATTTATGATTAAATTCTTAAATTGATCGATGCCCAAATCTATATATCAATACGAGACAACATTAATATTTTTTAATTCAGAGTTTGGGCATCTAAACAACTGAATATTGAAGAAGAATTATTTTTTATTTTTACTATTAGTCTTAATGCTTTCATCCTGTGATCTATACCAGTCACAGGATGAGTCCTTTTCTAAGGATGCTATCGAAATTTCAGACGATTTTAAGCTGGATTCTCTAGATTTAGAAGTTAGAAAGGAGAAACTGAAAGCATATTTAATTCAGACTTCAAAACTTAATGATGATACGCTTAAAAAGAAAAATTACCTGCATGCTTCTTATTACGCAGCTTCGATAGATTCCGCTTTATTTTTAGAAGCCAATTCCAAGGCTATAGCTTATGCAACACAACTAAAAGATAGTTTAGGGCTTGCCGGCGCTTTTTGGGATCGTGGATATTTTTATTCAGAAATTGGTGGATATCGTCAAAGTTACGATGCCTATCAAGAGGCAAGTGAACTTTATTTAAAAAACGACAAGCCAGTATTGGGAGGGAGATTGCTAATAAATATGGCGATTCTTCAATCTGATATTAAAGATTATGTGGGAAGCGAAGTAACTACGGTTAGAGCTTTAAAAGTTTTAAAGCCTTTGGATGCAAAAGAATACATTTATCGCTGTTATAATAATCTGGCGGTGGCTTACAACCAAATGAATGATTTTGAAAATTCATTAGACTACCATAAAAAAGCCTACGAGATTCAGCAGGAATTAGGCAATAATACCTACCAGAAAGCTTCAACATTAAATAATATAGGTGTGCTTTATGAAAACATGGGGCGATTTGACGATGCGATAAAATGTTTATGCTGAAGCATTAGAATTTTCAGAATTAGAAAAAGAAAACCTCAGGTTTATGCTAAAATTATCGATAACCGTGCATTTGCTGAATTTAAAATAGGAAAGAAAGAACATATTCCTGAAGACTTTTTTAAAGCACTGCATCTAAGAGAAGCTATAGGTGATGAAGACGGTGCTATTTTTTCTAGTATGCATCTTGCCGAATATTACGAAGGTATTGACAAAAATAAGGCATTAAAATATGCCGATAAAAGCAGAATATTAGCTCAGCGAAGGGAGCATATGCAAGGTTTAATGGAATCTTTAAGATTACAGGCACGATTAGATAAGGCTAACAGTTATGCGCATCTTGAGCGATATATACACTTAAAAGATAGCTTAGAAAAAGAAGAGCGAGCTGCTCGTAATCAATTCGCACGAATACGTTATGAGACCGATGAATTTATTGAGCAGAACAAATATTTGAATGCACAGCGAAAATGGATAATCTTAGGTGCAGGATTTCTGCTGATTATTGTAATACTTGGATTTGTAGTACGCCATCAAAAGATTAAAAACAAACAGTTGAAATTAGAGAAACAACAGCAACAATCTAACGAAGAAATCTACAATTTGCTTATCGACCAGCAAAACAAATTAGAGGAAGGTCGTCAAAAGGAGAAAAAACGTATTGCTGCGGAATTGCATGACGGAATACTTGGAAAAATATTCGGAATTCGGTTAATATTAAGTAGTCTGAATAGCAAAGTGGATACCGAGTCGGTGGAAACCAGATCAAATTATATTGCTGAATTGAAAAAGCTAGGGAAGAGGTTCGCAGTATTTCTCATGATTTGGATGCCAATATATTCGATTCTCGATCTGGATTTATAAGTATTCTTAACGAGCTATTAAATGAGCAGTCTATAATAGGAAAATACGAAGTGGTTTTAAATAATGACCCTAATATCGAATGGGATAAGGTAAGTAGCAAAATTAAAATTAACTTGTTTAGAGTTCTGCAAGAGTCTACTTATAACGTAACGAAATATGCCCAGGCTCAAAAAGTTATTGTAGTCTTCAAAAATCAGGATACGCATCTTTTTGCAATGATCAAAGACGACGGAACAGGCTTTGACATTGATGCGACACCAAAAGGTATAGGATTAAAAAATATGAAATCCAGAATTAATAATCTAAATGGTAAAATAAACTTTAAGTCTAGTGAAGAAGGCACAGCGATAAGTATACAGATACCTATTAATCAAAATCGTAAAATATGGCTAACCGCTTAAAAGTGTTGATTGTAGATGATCACCCGATAATTATAGAAGGTTATAAAAGCACGTTGCAATCCTGTAAGCACGAGATTCTCGTGCAGACCGCCAACGATGTGGATACTGCTTTATTACAAGTGCGTAATGCCGAACAATTTTTCGATATTATCATATTGGATATTAAAATCCCTGCATCCAAGGATGGTAGAATAATTTCTGGGGAAGATTTGGGGATGAAATTTCGCGAAATCACACCACATTCTAAGTTGGTTGTGCTTACGATGTTCAATGAGAAATATAGACTTCAGAATATTCTAAAAAGCATAAATCCTGAGGCTTTCATGATCAAAAGCGATGTAGGTTCTACAGAACTGTGCGCAGCAATTCTATCGATAAACAACGGTATTCCTTTTTACAGTAAGACGGTACGCGAATTGTTTAGAAGCCAAATGACACGAGATATTACCTTAGATGAAAACGATAGGAAAATCTTATATTATCTTTCTAAAGGAACCAAAACAAAAAATCTGGTCGATTATATTCCGCTTTCCTTAGCTGCTATTGAAAAGCGAAAAAGAAATATTAGGAAGCTTTTTGAAATAGAAGAATTAGGGGATAAATTAATTTTGGACAAAGCAGAAGAATATGGTTTTCTTTAATCTAAAGAATTTTTAGTAACCCACGTTTTCCAACCAATAATAGCCATTTGTAATTTACTAGCATTAGCCAGGTCTAATTGCTTCTTAGAATAACTTGGCAGTATTTTTTTATTCAATTTCGCTAATGATGTAAACAGCTTCTTTTTCATTCTTAGTCAGTTTCTATCAAAGATATTAAAATATTGATATTCAGTAAAAAAGAAGCTGTTTTTTTAGAATTTTTATTTCTTTTTAGGTTTCTCACTCGTAATCTTGAAATCGTCTTTTTCAGTATCCATTATCATATAAAACTCATCAATCGAATCACTACTGGAAGCGCTATACGTCACATTCCAAAAAGAAGCACCTTTATGTCTGGCTTTGATTTTTACATTAGTAAGAATTCCTGAATCATCACGCTTCAATTTTTTAATATTAATTTCAATATCATAGGTCTCTTGGATAGCTTTGATGATATTCTGAATGGCGGCATCTGTTTCATTAGGATGAATAGTATATACGAAAGTTGTTGATTTTTGAGGTAATTTACCTTTAAAGGTTTTAGTGTAAACTTCAATAACACCATTAACTGCACGATCATTTTTATACTTTTCTGAGGCTTTTTTATCTTTCAAAACATTAATAAAAATGATATCATTTGGCTTGATGTTTTCAAGAGTTTTTTGCTCTTCAACTTTTCCGTTAATAACCAATAATGGTTTTCCATCAATTAAGTGATTATTTCTTAAGATTATAATATGGCTAGAATCTGCTTGTTTTTGATTTTTTATAATCAGTGAATTATCCTGAACTTTTGTGGTATAGAGTTTAACACCGTATTTAGAAACTCGGCTTCCGTAAAGAGCCCTAGCTTTCTTACCTTCAAGATAAGTGATGTTTTCTATGTCATTTTTCTCAATATCATTAAGAAAAGCATTGCTCTTCTGTGGAACTCCATTCAGAATATAAAGAGTATCATTTAAAATATTAGAAGAAGTAGTCGCTACTTTACCTTTGCCATTAATCGTACTACGCTCTTTATCTTTCGAACTTTCTTCAACCGTCTTCTCAGTACTTTTTTCTTTATTTAGAGTAATAATAGAAGGTGTTTTCTTATCTAAGAATTTCAAAAACTTAAGTTGGATTGCTTCCTGTTTTTTATCTATATCTTTTAAATAGGTTTGAAAATCTTCAATAAATTCGGTTTTAGAAAGTTTAACTACGCCATCTTTTCCTTTTTCACCAAATTGTTTTACTGCAGTTTCGGGTGCTATCACTTGGATAGATTTATAAACTATAGTTTTACCTTCAAGTTCATCTCTTTTATAATTTTGGTTGTCCAAAATATATAAGGCATTTTCACCTAAATCCTCAAGTGAAATTGATCGTTTTGGTGATTTGTAAGTGTTATTTTTTTCAGTTTCAGTATAACTTCCAATTCCCGTGATTTCAGGATTATCTACGGTATCAGTATACTGAGATCTATTTCCCTTTGAAGAGTTGAGCACTACACTTTCTTTCTTTAAATTGAAACTATAAAGGAATAGGCATAAAAATGGAATTACTAAAATAGTCTTCCACGAGGTGTTTTTCTTTTTCGATTTGTTAAGCATAATAATACGTTTTTTGATGAATGATTGATAAAACTGATTAGTCATGGCCGGCTGCATACCAACACTTGCCATAACTAGCGCTTTTTGGTATTCTTTTTTGCTGGCTATTGTAGCTACTGCATCTTGATCGGCTAGAAATTCTAAGTTTTGGACGATAACTTTTTTGTATAACCAGATAAACGGATTAAACCAAAATACCACACAGAGTATAGAAATGAAGATCACATCCAAAGAATGCCACTGTCTTGCATGGATTTGCTCATGCTTCAGGATTAATTTTAGGTCTTTTTGTTGATGTTTTTTAGGATTGTAAACGATATTATTAAAGAATGAAAAGGGTTTAATATCCTTAGTCGTTCTCACCAATTTTAAATTCTTGTATTTTTTAAGAATCCAGAATTAATAACCTTCTTTAGGCTGTAGATCTGAAAAGCAAATCGTAAGCTCATTACTGAAACACCAAATAAGTAAACATAAAAACCAATTTGCCACCAATCTGTTGGTTCTTCGATTACCGTGTTTTCCTGCTGAAAATCGCCATTCATAACAGTATATGGTATCTCGGTGGACGGCAATTCTATGTATTCTTGCTGAGTGAGATAAATAAGTGGTAAAACTAAAGAAGTCGCCAAACCTACTAAAAGAAACTTACGGTTTTGCATAAAACTTGTTTCCTGTTTCAGCAAAATAAAGTAAGCCAAATAGAAAATAGCAATTAAAGCTGAAGATTTTAAAAGATGGAAAATTAATTCTTGCATGCTTACTGGTTTATATTTTATTTATCTTCTGTCTTGTAAATACCGGCGTTAAGATCTTTTGATAATTCAAATCGAAAATTGCTGCTGGTTCTTAAAATAATTTTCTGATTCTTAAAGCTTAAAAGGTTAGGGCGTTTGTCTTTATAAGCCTGATTTTCTAAAGTAGCACCAATTTTAAAATTAGTCTCATCGGGAAATTTTCTACTAATAGTATAGCTATCTAATTGACCATTAAGATAAGAGATTTCTGAGATCTTTATAATAACCGAGTCTCTATAAAATTGGTTAAATAATTTTACCCGGTTTTGCAGCTCTTTTTTACTAATATCATTTTCAAAATAGAAAGAATATTGGGACGATTGTTCCATAGTTTCGATTTCATCGACATTGCAACTGTAAAACATTATGCTAAGAAGAGGAAGCAGAAAACTTAGTTTTAGAGATCGTAATCTAGCGAATGTATGTTGATTAATCATGATAGTTCGGTTTCTTGATTGATGAGTAATAAAACTGGAAATTCTAACGTCTTAAATGGCTTAGAAAATAATTGATATTGGTGATTTTTGATTTTCTTTTCTGCAACTTTAATTTTTGATTTCAGGATGAAGAAATGCTTGATCTTTTTTATTTCTGAAATGATTTCTGCAGAAGCAATAAGCCACTTCAACTGAAATAGCTTAACACAGCATCGTATTAGAAACCCAAAACTTATAATAGATATTGATAAAAGAAATTCAGTATAATTTATAGAATTTTTGAGAAGCAGTTCATATCTGGCAAAAAATAACGCCAGGATTAGAAAATGTTTCAATATGTAAATCCAAAATTGCACGTTTTATTGCTTCTCTTTATTTTCAATAATTTCTAGAATTTCTCTCAATTCTTCAGCACTAATTTTTTCTTCTTTAGCAAAAAAGGAAACCATGCTTTTATAACTATTGTCAAAAAAACGTTTAGTAGCGATATTCATAAACTGTTTCCTATACGCTTCTTTGGTAATAATTGGATAATATTGATGCGTTTTACCGTAGGCTTTATAAGAAACATATTTTTTTTCTTCAAGATTCTTACGATGGTAGAAACCGTATTATAATGAAGTTTTTGTTCTTTAATATGCGGGATAATTTCTTTAACGAAAGCTTCCTCGAGCTTCCATATAATCCGCATAATTTCTTCTTCTTTATTCGTTAACTTTTCCATGTCGATGTCTATCTTCAGATATGTAGATGATAAATATAACGAAAAAAATAGTTTTCAAACTAAAAAAGTAGTAATTATTTTAAAGCGCGTAATTTAGTGGTAAGGATAAGGACATTCTCGCCTGTCCCATTGCGCCAGAAATATTGAAAGCTCGAGTAGGAGTGAAGTTTCCAAATTTGTCAATATAAAACGGACTTTTATATATAAGACCAGATTGCTGGTTTTTATGCAGTATGCTAATCGTGTCTTTTGTCATTGCCACTTTTGTAAATTGATCTGCCTGCTGAATATCGAAATACTTATATGTGGTACTTCAAATCTCTCGTAGAAAATTCTAAAATCATCTTGAGCAAGGTTTCTCTTTGATAGGGAGCGCATAAACTGAAGCAAGGATCCTTCAAAAGCTTCCTCACGATTTTTTAAATGGCGTCTTCTTGGTTTCTCATTTTGTTCTTTATAAAAGCTGCTTCCTTCATAAAAGGTGTATTCAATCAAATAAAGACCAGAACTTCCTGTACTAAATTTGATAGTAAAATCTATAAGCTCATATTCTATAAAATAGCCCAGATGATTATTTTTAATTATTAGCGGTTCTTTCGCATACGCAATGAGTTCGTTTTGTGAAGGGGTATATTAAGTTTAATCGCATCTTCATTCAATATTTTACATTTTAACGCAGCAGTTGTATGCCCCAAAAATTCTCTGCGGAAGTAATTAAGTTTTCTTTTGCGAGACCAGGGATCGGTTTCCAGGACTACCGTGCCCAGCTCATCCATACTTTCTTCAAGAAAAACAATTGGATAATTTTTATCCTTGAAAACTGAAATATTAGGTACTGTCCTTGTTTTAAATCCGATGGATCTAAAAATTAATGGTGAAATGTTAGAAGATGAATTCTCGATTTTGAAGTAACCTTTCGTATTGCTAACAGTACCAAGACTGGTACCGTCAAAATAAATTGAAACCGACTGAACAGCTGTTGAATCTTTTGCATTTAGAACTCTTCCAGTATACACTTCCTGAGCCTGAATATGAAATGAAAATAAAATAGCTAAGAGTAAAAGTCGTTTCATAAATTAAATATAACGGTTTTTTTAGTTTTTAAACTATATGTGTAGTTTTTAATTCAGTATTTCATTAATAGAATAGCTTTAAAGTTTAAGTTATATTAGCACAAAAAAGTGTATGGATATTGTTTACATACTAATTGGTTTAGTGTTATTAGTGGTAGGTGGTGAGTTTTTAGTAAGATCATCTGTCGCTCTTTCTTTTAAGATGAATATCTCTCGTATGGTCATTGGGCTAACGGTAGTTTCTTTTGCGACATCAGCACCAGAATTATTAGTGAGCTTGCAGGCAGCGATGGAAGGATTTTCAGATATTTCTTTAGGGAATATTATCGGCTCTAATATTGCTAATATTGGTTTGGTTTTAGGGATCACAGCGCTTATTTCTCCCATTGCGGTAGATAGTGACTTCTATAAGTTTAATTGGCCGGTGATGATGATCTTTTCATTTGCATTATTTTTCTTCTTACTTAATGGGGAAATATAGACCGGTTAGAAGGTGGAGCTTTAGTACTTGGACTACTAATTTATCTACTTTTCTTGATTATTCGTAGTAGAAAGGTAAAGGAAAATGTAGTAGAAGAGGTAGATGAAAGCCTAGAAGGCACTTCCTGGTTTAAGATTATTATCTGGTTAGTAATTGGCGGAGCGGCCTTGTATGGAGGATCAGAATTATTAGTAGATGGATCGGTTGCGTTGGCGAGAGACTTAGGCGTTAGTGAAAGAATTATTTCTGTAACAATGATCGCTATAGGTACCAGTATTCCCGAGCTTGCTGCATCGGTAATAGCAGCCTTAAAGAAAGAGAAAGCCCTATCTTTTGGTAATTTGATAGGTTCCAATATTTTTAATATAGCTTCAGTATTAGGTATAACTGCTTTAATTAAACCGATCGTGATGCAATCTCAGGAAGTTTTGAGCAATGATATTTATTGGATGATTGCCTTTTCTTTCATACTAGTTCCCATGGCTTTTATTCCGAAGAAATTTCTATTTGGAAGAGTTAAAGGCCTAGTTATTCTAACCGGATATTCGGTATTTCTTTATATCACTATTTTTAGGTAACAGCTTTTGATAATAGAAAATAGAGCATGAGACGCCATAAATTAGTCGTCTGAATCACCAATCTTGATTCTTATTTGGTGATCTGATTGCAGATTTTAGTACTTCTGTTTCAATTTTTGGCCTTTATTGAAAAATTGTTTCAAACAGCCTAATTTCAGTATTTAATAAAATTAGTGCAATAAAAAAGGCGTTTCTGAAAGAAACGCCTAATCTAAGATTATTACAATCTAGCCTAAATCTGTTATTTATTCTGCATTTTTAACCGTCTTAATAATACGGCTTGCAATTTTATAAGGATCACCATTAGAAGATGGCCTTCTATCTTCTAACCATCCTTTCCATCCGCGCTCTACAGTTGCGATTGGAATACGGATTGATGCTCCACGATCAGAAATTCCGTAGCTAAAGTCGTGGATAGAAGCAGTTTCGTGCTTACCAGTTAAACGCATGTGGTTATCTGCACCGTAAACGTCGATGTGTTCTTTTACAACTGGACGGAAAGCTTCACAAATTTTCTCGTAAGTTTCACGGTTTCCAGCATTTCTTAAAGTTGAGTTAGAGAAGTTGGCGTGCATACCACTACCATTCCAATCTAAATCGCCTAATGGTTTTGGATGAAGATCAATTGCAATTCCGTATTGCTCACCTATTCTTTCTAACAAATATCTTGCAACCCAAATCTCGTCACCAAGCTGCAGCTCCTTTAGCGAAAATTTGATATTCCCACTGTCCGGCAGCAACCTCACCATTAATACCTTCTACGTTTAATCCAGCTTCAAGGCAAACATCTAAATGCTCCTCAACGATAGATCTACCATAGGCATTGTTTGCACCTACAGAACAGTAATAAGGTCCTTGTGGTCGTGGATATCCATTAGCTGGGAAACCTAAAGGTTTACCTGTTTCAGTATCAATAAGGAAGTATTCTTGTTCAAATCCAAACCAGAAATCATCATCCTCATCGTCTATAGTAGCTCTTCCATTAGTTTCGTGAGGTGTACTATCTGAATTAAGTACTTCGCACATTACTAAGAATCCATTTTTACGTTGTGGATCTGGACATATAAATACTGGCTTTAATAAACAGTCAGAAGCATTTCCTTCAGCTTGTCCTGTAGAAGAACCATCAAAAGACCATACCTCACAATCTTCTAACTTTCCTGAAAAATCAGTTACTACTTTTGTTTTACCACGTAACTTCTGAGTTGGCTTACTACCATCAAGCCATATATACTCCAACTTTGATTTGGTCATAATCTAATTCGTTTTTTTATAAAATTGAACGTCTAAGGTTAACAAAAATATAATTTTTTTGAATAAAATGTATATTTTTTTAGGGTGCATTTATTGAGAATTTTCAATTTGTAAATAATACCCCCTAATTTTTAGGGGGTAAACATTATTTAATGTTTTTCAAGGTGTTGTAGTGAGAAATATTTAAATTTGATCGTAATATTTTATTAATCATAATAGCTTAACATGTCAACACTTAGATTTAAGGCAATAGAAGAAACCTTTAACCGAAAATCTGTAAATATCGAAGAGCCAGGAAGGCGCTCAGCGATTTTTGGAAGTAATGTCTTTAATGAGTCGGTTATGAAGCAGTATTTAACCAAAGAAGCATATAATAATGTGATGGATGCTGTGAAGACCGGAGCGAAAATTAACCGAACAGTAGCCGATCATATTTCTGCTGGAATGAAAGAATGGTCTATTAATAAGGGAGTTACTCATTATACGCACTGGTTTCAGCCTTTAACAGGAGCAACAGCTGAAAAGCATGATGCATTTTTTGAAACTATAGGTGATGGACTAGCGATAGAAAAATTTGGCGGAGGATCTTTGGTTCAGCAAAGCCAGATGCTTCCAGTTTTCCAAACGGTGGAATTAGAAATACCTTTGAAGCTCGAGGATATACCG
The DNA here is from genome assembly GCF_030409505.1 of Zunongwangia endophytica. Taxonomy (NCBI): domain Bacteria; kingdom Pseudomonadati; phylum Bacteroidota; class Flavobacteriia; order Flavobacteriales; family Flavobacteriaceae; genus Zunongwangia; species Zunongwangia endophytica. The sequence continues at coordinate 40,617 of NZ_JAUFPZ010000003.1, forward strand.
CATGGGATCCTACTTCACCGGCATTTATTTGGGGAACAACTTTATGTATTCCAACAGTTTTTGTTTGTTATACGGGCGAGGCTTTAGACTATAAAACACCACTTCTTAGAGCTTTACAAGCAGTAGACCAGGCGGCAACAGATGTTCAAAATATTTCGATAAAAATGTTTCTAAGGTGAATGCTACTTTAGGTTGGGAGCAGGAATATTTTCTTGTAGATTCAGCTTTAGCAGCGACTCGACCAGATATTCAATTAGCAGGTCGTACACTTTTAGGACATTCTCCAGCAAAAGGGCAGCAATTAGACGATCATTATTTTGGATCTATTCCATCACGTGTCTTAGCCTATATGAGAGATTTGGAGATCGAGTGTATGCGTTTAGGAATTCCGGTGAAAACCAGACATAACGAAGTTGCTCCAAATCAATTTGAGTTAGCACCAATTTTTGAGGAAGCTAACCTTGCGGTAGATCATAATTCATTAATTATGGATGATGAATAAGATTGCCGAGCGTCACCATTTTGTGGTGTTAATGCACGAAAAACCATTTGCCGGAATAAACGGAAGTGGAAAACACAATAACTGGTCTTTAGGAACTGATACGGGCATTAATCTTTTATCTCCCGGTAAACTCCTATGAAGAATCTTCAGTTTTTAACCTTCTTCATTAATACGATCAAAGCAGTTTGCGATAATGAAGAATTATTAAGAGCTTCTATTGCAAGTGCATCTAACGATCACCGTTTAGGAGCGAACGAAGCACCACCAGCAATTATTTCAGTATTTATTGGTAGTCAGTTAACGGCTGTCTTGGATGAGTTGAAAAAGTAACTTCCGGGAAATTATCTCCGCAGGAAAAAACAGAATTGAAACTAAATGTTGTAGGAAAATTCCAGAAATTCTTTTAGATAACACCGATCGTAACCGTACTTCTTCTTTCGCATTTACAGGTAATAAATTTGAATTTAGAGCCGTAGGATCTACTGCCAACTGTGCAAATCCTATGACAGTACTTAATGCGATAATGGCTAAGCAGTTAAAAGACTTTAAAGTTGAGGTTGATAAGCTGATTAAGGATAAAAAAATGAAGAAAGACGATGCTATCTTCAATGTTCTTAGAGAGTATATCAAGAAAAGTAAAAAGATTAGATTTGAAGGTGATGGTTACGGAGAAGCTGGGAAAAAGAGGCTGAAAAACGTGGCTTAAGCAATAATAAAAAACACTCCAGAAGCATTAAAAGCTCAAATTTCTAAAAAAGCGATTAAGCTTTATGAAGAATTAGGAGTGATGAATACTGTAGAAGTTGAAGCTCGCCACGAAATCGAATTGGAAGAATACGCAATGCGCATCCAGATCGAAGCAGAGTGCTAGGTGATATTGCAAGAAATCATGTAATCCCAACCGCAATTAGATACCAAAATGTTTTGATTAAAAACGTTACTGGTTTAAAAAGTATCTACGGCGAAGATTTTAAAAAGTACGCTGAAGAACAATTAGACTTGGTTGAAAAAGTTTCTAACCATATCGCAGTAATTAACAGTAAAGTGAGCGCTATGATCGAAGCTCGAAAAGTAGCGAACAAATACGAAGATATTCAGAAAAAGCAGAATCTTATTGTCACGAATAAAACCGTTTTTTGATGAAATTCGCTACCATTGCGATAAATTAGAATTACTGGTTGATAATGAAATCTGGCCACTTACTAAATATAGAGAGTTGTTATTTACTCGATAATCGAGAATAAAAATATAAGGCTTGCCTTGCAATAAGTATCTAGCAAAAGTCTCATGGGATCGCCTATAGGTGGTTTACTAGATAGGATTAGATAACTTAATCATAAAAGCTCTGCGAAACGCAGGGCTTTTTCTTTTTATAAACTTCTTAAAGAATTTAAAACTGATTATCTTGACGTCTAAACCAAATTCATGAGTCAGGACTAAGTAAAAGGTATAGTCAGCGTGGTTTTCAAGCAGTAAAGAAGATGTGCACAACGCGATTAAAAATGTAGATAAAGGACTTTTTCCTAAAGCATTTTGTAAAATAGTTCCCGATTACCTAACTGGTGATGAAGATTACTGCGTAATTATGCACGCCGACGGAGCAGTACAAATCTTCACTAGCTTACATGTACTGAAAGAAACCGGAGATCTTTCGGTTTGGAAAGGTATTGCACAAGATGCCTTGATCATGAATATTGACGACTTACTTTGTGTTGGTGCAACTAATAAAATCTTACTTTCTTCTACAATTGGTAGAAATAAAAGTTTGGTTCCGGGAGAAGTAATTTCAGCAATTATTAACGGAACTGAAGAATTGATTGCCGATCTTAAAAATTTGGTGTAGAAATTCATTCTACCGTGGGGGAAACTGCAGATGTTGGAGATTTGGTAAGAACTATTATTGTAGATTCTACGGTAACTGCTAGAATGAAGCGCAGTGAAGTAATCGACAATAAAAATATTGAACCGGAGATGTTATTGTTGGTTTAGCTTCTTATGGACAGGCTACTTACGAGAAAGAATACAACGGAGGGATGGGCAGTAAACGGTTTAACCTCTGCACGTCACGATGTTTTTGCAAAGATTTTAGCTGAAAAATATCCTGAAAGTTTTGATGCTTCTATCCCGAATGAGTTGGTATACTCCGAAGCAAAAAATTAACAGATACCGTTGAAGATGCTCCTTGATGCCGGTAAATTGGTGTTATCGCCAACCAGAACTTATGCTCCCGTAATTCAGAAAATAATATCGAAATTCAGCAATAAGGAAATCCACGGAATGGTGCACTGTAGTGGAGGAGCGCAAACCAAAATTCTTCATTTTATAGACAATCTTCATATTGTTAAGGATAACCTTTTTGAAGTTCCGCGCTTTTCAAATTAATTCAGCAGGAAAGTAAAACCGATTGAAAAAATGTACCAGGTTTTTAATATGGGACATCGTATGGAAATCTACGTGAAACCAGAGCATGCTGAGGATATCATCGCGATTTCAAAATCTTTAATATTGATGCACAGATTGTTGGAAGAGTAGAAGCTTCAGATAAGAAATCACTTACTATTAATAGCGAATTTGGAGAGTTTAATTATTAATAATTCAATTTTTCACTCTAAAAATAAAGATTAACGCCAAAGAAAATTGCGATAGCATCAATTTCGCTACTTTTTTATCTTAAACCTTTGTTTATATTTGCCTCCAAACGAGGCCGATAAATGGAAGAGAGTAGAAGGTTTATTGCACTATCTATAGTTTTTTGGGTATTACTAAATTTTACGACACTATTAGTTTTTGATGATGAGTTTGGGCGATGGATGCGCTTCATTACTTCTGCATTTTATTTAATTGCCTTAGTATTTATCAACACTTATGGTTGAGATTATTTCTCGCTTTTTTCTATTTGCTATTTGTGACTTTTCAGTAATATTTTATGAAGATCCTACTTTCAATGCAGCGGCCTTTATCAGTAGAGGTTTGGCCTTTATCACTGTAAGTAGTATTGGTTTTGTTTAGATTAAATCGATTTCGGATTTCGAAAATAGAGTTGCTGTTGGGCTTATACTTGTTGGTATAAATTGCTTTTTGCTGTTTGAGCTGGAAAGTATGATGACGCTTCATGATCACGAAGAATTGGGAAGGCAGCCTTTTATGGCTTTGCAGGGATAACAATTATTACGATGATCATTGCAGTTTCTTATAATAATCGATTCAATAATAAAAAGAGTCTTTTTTACTTAGGCGCGGTTCTATGGATGATTCTTTCTGATCTTTCCTTTTTTATATCTTATTATTTTAGATTTTTCAATATTCAATTATCCAGACCGTATTTTTAATATCTTGGGATCTGGATTTCTTGCGCTCTTTGCGACAACTACCTATAAAGAGAAATTAGAATTATTTTGACTAAATTTCAAAAAATCAGCTTGGTAAATAACCCAAATTCGTCAATTTAATCTGGAATTTACGATTCTGGATTGTTTATTCTAAAGAGATAAATATCATCTGAAATGTCCAATATCGCTTCGTAGCGATGGTCTGTAATTATAATGCTTTCTGTTCTTTTTCTTTTTGAATTATTGTTGAAAATTTTTCGATCATTAAAGAAAAGTTGCGCAAATGGTTCGTCCCAGAAGCACAATGACATTTCTCTCAAGACCAGATAGATTTCAATAATTCGTTGTTCCCCACCGGAAAGTTCTCTTATTCTCTGATTATTTT